>JAKAZA010000176.1 GCA_021816155.1 Pseudomonadota bacterium
ATCGAAGAAGCGGGCCCTTTAAGCGCCCCGGTTCTGCCCTTGCGCGACATCGTGGTTTTTCCCCACATGATCGTGCCGCTTTTCGTGGGGCGCGAGAAGTCCGTGCGCGCCCTCGAGGAAGTGATGCGCGGCGAGAAGCAGATCCTGCTGGCTACCCAGCGCGACCGCGACCAGGACGATCCCACGCCGAAGGACATCTTCGATGTCGGCGTCGTGGCGAGCGTCCTGCAAATGCTCAAATTGCCTGACGGCACCGTCAAGGTGCTGGTCGAAGGCAAGACGCGCGCGGCTGTCTTGCGCTTCACGGGCAGCGACCCGTTCTACGAGGCCGAGGCCGCCATGGTCGAGGAGGAGGGCGGCGAGGCGCACGAGGCCGAGGCCCTGTCCCGCGCAGTCATCGAGCAGTTCGAGAACTACGTGAAGCTGAACAAGAAGGTGCCGCCCGAGGCGCAGGCCTCGATCCCGCAGATCACCGATCCCGGCGCGCTGGCTGACAACATCGCCGCACATCTCGCGGTGAAGATCGGCGATCGTCAGCAGCTGCTTGAGATCTTCAACGTCGTGAAGCGGCTCGAGAAGGTCTACGCCCTGATGGAGGGTGAGATCAGCGTGCTGCAGGTTGAGAAGAAGATCCGTAGCCGCGTCAAGCGTCAGATGGAGAAGACGCAACGCGAGTATTACCTCAACGAGCAGATGAAGGCGATCCAACGTGAGCTTGGAGAACAGGATGATGCGCGCGACGAACTGATCGAGCTCGAGAAGCGCATCAAGAAGACTAAACTTTCGAAGGAAGCGCGGGCGAAAGCCGAGAGCGAGCTGAAGAAGCTTCGCAACATGAGCCCGATGTCGGCCGAGAGCACGGTCGTGAGGAACTATCTCGACTGGGTGCTGTCGATTCCCTGGGGCAAGTCCAAGTCCAAGCCCATCGACGTGGTCAAGGCCGAGGAGATCCTCGAGGCCGATCACTACGGCCTGGAGAAGGTCAAGGAGCGCATCCTGGAGTACCTGGCCGTCCAGGCGCGCACCGGCTCGCTCAAGGGACCGATCCTCTGCCTCGTAGGGCCTCCGGGCGTCGGCAAGACCTCGCTCGGCCGTTCAATCGCCAAGGCGACCGGCCGCGAGTTCGTGCGCCTGTCGCTGGGCGGCGTGCGTGACGAAGCCGAGATCCGCGGACATCGGCGCACCTACATCGGCTCGATGCCCGGCAAAATCATACAGTCGATGAAGAAGGCGAAGACCACCAACACGTTCTTCCTTCTGGACGAGATCGACAAGATGGGCGCCGACTGGCGTGGCGACCCCTCGAGCGCGCTCCTGGAGGTGCTGGATCCAGAGCAGAACAGCACGTTCAACGACCATTATCTGGAGGTCGACTACGACCTTTCGCAGGTGATGTTCGTCACCACGGCCAACAGCCTGAACATGCCCCAGCCGCTGATGGACCGGATGGAGATCATCCGCATCCCCGGCTACACCGAGGACGAAAAGGTGGAGATCGCCAAGCGCCATCTCCTGCCCAAGCTCGCCAAGGACCACGGCCTGAAGCAGGGCGAGTGGGTTGTGCCGGACGAGATGATCCGGGACCTGATCCGCTACTACACCCGCGAGGCCGGCGTCCGTTCGCTCGAGCGTGAACTCGGCAATCTGGCGCGCAAGGCGGTGCGCGACATGGCGGTGGAGAAGCTGGTCTCGGTCACCGTCGACGCCGAGCGGTTGGCCAAGTACGCGGGCGTCCGGAAGTTCCGCTACGGCGAGACCGACGAGGAGGATCAGGTCGGCATCGTCACGGGGCTCGCCTACACGGAGTTTGGCGGCGACATCCTCACCATCGAAGCGGTGAAGATGCCCGGCAAGGGCCGCATGTCGATCACCGGCAACCTGAAGGACGTGATGAAGGAGTCGATCGCGGCCGCCGCCTCGTTCGTGCGCTCCCGCTCGACGCGCTTCGGCATTGCGCCGCCTGAGTTCGAGAAGACCGACGTGCACGTGCACGTGCCTGAGGGCGCCACGCCCAAGGACGGACCCTCGGCCGGCGTCGCGATGGCGGTCGCCATCACTTCGGTGCTCACCGGGGTGCCGATCCGCAAGGATATCGCCATGACCGGTGAGATCACGCTGCGCGGCCGCGTGCTGGCCATCGGCGGCCTCAAGGAGAAGCTGCTGGCGGCGCTGCGCTCGGGCGTGAAGACGGTGTTGATCCCGTTCGAGAATGAGAAGGACCTCGCCGAGGTGCCGGAGAACGTGAAGGCTGGCCTGGAGATCATCCCGGTCTCCACTGTCGACGAGGTTCTCGCCAAGGCGCTGATCAGCCCGCTGATCCCCATCGAATGGAAGCCGGACGAAGGCGGCGGCCGCAGCGAAGCGGACGACGACGAAGACGAGGCCGACGGGGTGTGGCGTCGCCCGCCGCAGCCTGTGGCGCGGCCAGCGTCGACGCCGCGGGCGTAAGCCCGCGAGGCGCGCTTTGGCGAAATGTGCGCGGCGCGGGGTCCTCCCGCGCCGCGTTCGTTTGACGGACGTCAAAGTTGGGTATTTGGTCCCTTTCCGCGGGCGCTGACGGCGGCCAGAAAATTAGCAACGCCGCACGCCGAGGGAGGCGACATGACCAAGGCGGAGTTGATCGCGGACATCATGAAACGGTCGGGCCTGGGCCGCGGCGAAGCGAGAGCGTGCATCGAGGCCTTCGTGGCCTCGGTCACCGACGCGCTGAGGCGGGGCGAGGAGGTGCGTCTCGTCGGATTCGGAAGCTTTACGCCGGTCTCTCGCGCCGCGGGGGTGGCCCGCAACCCTCGCACCGGCGAGCAGGTCAAGCTGCCGGCCTCCAAGACCGCCCGCCTCCGCGTTGGCGACGCGTTGAAGAAGGCGCTCAACTGATTTGCCGGCCGGCCGCTGGCCGGCGGCGCGCTCTGCCGATAGAACGCCGCCGACGGGCGGCTAGCTCAGCTGGTCAGAGCGTCTCGCTTACACCGAGAAGGTCGGGGGTTCGAAACCCTCGCCGCCCACCACGGCTGGCGCGTAGAGCCGCCAGACACTACCTTATCCCCGCATTGTCGGGGGAGATCCGATGCTCATGCTAATTGTGCTGATCGTCATACTGGCGCTCGTGGCGTTGCTCTTCGTCACGGCCTACAACCGACTGGTCGGGCTCAGGCAACACGTGAACGAGGCGTTCGCCGACATCGACGTACAACTGAAGCAGCGGCAGGATCTCGTGCCCAACCTGGTCGAGACCGTGAAGGGCTACGCCGCGCACGAGCGCGGCACGCTCGACGAGGTCACGCAGGCGCGCGCCGCGGCCGCCAGCGCCGGCGACGTCGGGGCCAAGGCGCAGGCCGAGAGCGCGCTCACCGGCGCCCTCGGGAAGCTGATGGTCGTCGCCGAGGCCTACCCGGAGCTGAAGGCCAACCAGAACTTCATGCAGCTTCAGAGTGAGCTCGCCGACCTCGAGAACAAGATCGCGGCCTCGCGCCGCTTCTTCAACAACGCCGTCAGCGAGTACAACGCCTCGATTCAAGCGTTCCCGGCCGTGCTCATCGCTGGCATGGCAGGGTTCACGGCGCGTGAGTTCTTCGATGTCGGCCCCGATCGGGCGACGCTGCAGAATGCGCCGCAGGTGAAGTTCAGCTAGAGGACCGCCCCGTGCCGGCGCTCGGCCTGCAGACCTATATCTGGAACAACAACATACGCTCGGCGCTGCTACTGATCGGCTTCCCGATCCTGTTGCTGGGCATGGTGTTCTTTCTGACGCTCGGCATGATCTGGACGGGCATGCTGCCGCCTGGATACGAGTACGGCGGGTCGGTTCCGTTCGCCTTGCATCTCATGGTCAGCGCCGCGCCGTTGGCGCTGCTGGTCGCCTGCGTCTGGTTCGTGATCGCCTACTTCTTCAACCAAGCGATCATCGACTTCGCCACGGGTTCGCGGCCGGTAAGCCGCGAGGAATTGCCCGAGGTCTACAATCTGCTCGAAAACCTCTGCATCTCCCGCGGTCTCAGGATGCCGACACTGCGCGTGATCGAGGCCGACGGTATGAACGCCTTCGCCAGCGGCCTGCACGAGGGACGCTTCAGCGTAACCGTCACGCGCGGCCTCCTCGAGAGCCTCGATCGAGACGAACTTGAGGCGGTGCTCGGCCACGAGCTGACCCACATCATCAACCGCGATGTCCGCACCATGGTGGTGGCCGCGATCTTCGCCGGCATCATCACCCTGATCTGCCAGATCATCTACCGTTCGATCCTTTGGGGCGGAGTGTGGAGCGGCGGGCGCAGCGACAGGCGCAACGGGAACTTCGGCCTTTTCCTTCTGATCGCCATGGTCGTCGGAGCGGTGGGTTACTTCCTCGCCATCGTCATCCGCATGGCGATCTCGCGCACGCGGGAGTACGTTGCGGACGCCGGCTCGGTCGAGCTGACCCACAACCCCGACGCCATGATCAGCGCGCTGCAGAAGGTGTCCGGCCACGCCCATCTCGAGGCGCCGGAATCGATGCGCGCTATGTTCCTGGAGGATGACGACGAGGGGATCATGGGACTGTTCGCCACCCACCCGCCCGTAGGCAAGCGGATCGAGGCGCTGACGCGCTACGCTGGCGGACGCGTGTTCGAGCCGAGGCCGGTGGCCCGTTCGGCCGAAGCAGTCAGCGCGACGACCGAGGGGCCCTGGGGCGATCACGCCGATGGCGGCTCGTCGAGCGCAGGGCCCTGGGGCTGACCGTCAGTCCTCGAGGCGCGTCCAGCCCGTAGCGCGCAGCAGTTCGAGCGGGCGGAAGCGCGACTTGTAGTCCATCTTGTGGCTGCCCTCGACCCAGTAGCCGAGGTAGACGAATGGCAGCCCGATCCGGCCGGCGTGCCGGACGTGATCCAGGATCATGAACGACCCCAGGCTGCGGCGCGTCGCAGCGGGGTCGTAGAAGCTGTAGACCAGCGAGAGGCCGTCACCCAGGCGGTCGACCAGGGTGCAGGCGATGAGGTCGCCAGGGCCGTGGTCGGTCGAGGCCGCACGGTACTCCACAAGGTGCGTGCGCACCGCGGTGTCCTCGACCATGGCGACGAAATCCGGCCAGCCCATGTCGGCCATGCCGCCGCCGGGGTGTCGGGCGAGGAGGTAGCGGCGCAGCAGGTCGAACTGCTCCACCGTGGCCTCCGCTTCGACCGCATGGCGCCTGATGTCGGCGTTGCGCGCCAGCACGCGTCGCTCCGAGCGGGAGAAAGCGTAGTCCCCGGTCGGAATGCGCGCCGACACGCAAGCGGAGCACTGCTCGCAGGCGGGACGGTAGGCGATGTTCTGGGAGCGGCGGAATCCGCCCTGGGTCAGGCTGTCGTTGACGGTGGCGCCGTCGAGGAGCGGCAGGTGCGCAAACACCTTCCGCTCCTCGCGCCCCGGCAGGTAGGGACACGGCGAGGGCGCGGTCAGGAAGAAACGCAGCTGACGCGTCGGAAAGTGCTGGGTCAAGGTGCGCGAACAGCCTTCCTAGCCACGGCGTGATAAGATGATTAGGGGCTAATCCGCGCCCTTAGGCAAGCGCCGCGCCTGTCACGGCCCCTGGTTGGGCGGCAGGACGGGGGCCTCCCTGAGGAGCACGATGGTGATGCGCCGGTTGCCGGGCAGCGAGGGGTCATCAGGGTAGAGCGGGTCCGACTCGGCCTTCCCGGCGACCTGGTAGATGCGAGAGGGGCTGACGC
>JAKAZA010000044.1 GCA_021816155.1 Pseudomonadota bacterium
GCTCGGTCGGCGCGATCCAGAACCTCGGCGGGTTCGTCGGCGGGGCCGTCGCCCCGATCGCGACTGGAGCGCTGCTGGAAGCGACAGGCGGCTTCGCCGCGCCTCTGGCCGCCGCCGCCGTGGCCGGCGCCGCGGGCGCGCTCGTCTACCTGCTGGGCGTCAGGCATCCGGTCGGGGACTGACCTTGCGAAAACGGTGCGCGCCCCGGGCGGGAATCCCGGGGCGCGTCTGGGAGCGCCGCCGCTGTGGGGGAGACGGGCGCGCCGGCGTCCCTCTTCCAGCCGCCGGAACCGTGAGCAGCTGGTTTTCGCGAGCTTAGAAGCGTGGCTGCGCCTGGCTTTGACGCAAATCAACTCAGGCGACGTTTTCCCGGCGACATCCGGACTTGACGGGCCCGTGGACGGGACGGTCAGATGACGCGACGCTCAGATCGAGCGAACACAACGCGCGCATCCTCAGCGCCCGAGCCCATGCATCGCCTGCTTCTCTCAGCCGCGCTCGCTTCGGCGATCCCGGTCTTTGCCGCCGCCAATACCGAGCCCATTCGTCCGCTCTCGCCGGCCGAGGCCGCGGCGATCGTGGCCGAGCTCCGGTCGGCTCCCGCCCAGGGCATCGTCCTGCCGGACATCGGCGCCGACGTCGCCGAGCTCTCTGATTCCCGCCCGCCCGCCCGGGCGAAGGCGCAGGCGCGTCTGATCCGCGATGCGGTGGCCTTCGCCGCGGCGGAACACGGCATGGACCTCGACCCGCAGGCCATCGATCCCAACTTCGACCTCAGGGCGCCCTATGACGCCCAGGCCGCGTTCGACCGGGCCCGTGCGGAAGGCCGGATCGGCGCCTGGCTCGATGCTCAGACACGGAAGGACCCGGCGTACCTGGCCTTGCTGGCCGCCCGCGCCCAATACGCCGCCCTGGCCGCGTCCGGCTGGCCGGCCGAGGTGTTGAACGGCGCGCCGCTGGAAGTCGGCATGCGCGACGCCCGCGTGCCGGCGCTGGTCGAGCGCCTGGCGGCCGAAGGGTATGTGATCGCGCCGCCGCCCGCGCCGCCGCTTTCGCCCAGCGTCCCGACCCGGTCGCACCGTCATCATCGCAGGCGCAGAAAAGCGGCGCGGCGCTGGCGGTTGCCGCTCTACGACGACCGGATCGCCGCGGCTGTCGCCGACTTCCAGTCTCACCACGGAATTCCCGCGACGGGCGTCCTCGACGCAACCACCGTCGCGGCGTTGAACGTCAGCCCGGCGGACCGGCTGCAGACGATCGACGTCAATCTCGAGCGGGCTCGCTGGTTGCCGGTCACGATGCCCGCCGACCGCATCGAGGCGGACATCGCCGGCCCGATCGTGACGCTCCTCCAGGGCGACGCGCCGTCGCTGACCATGCGCGCGGTGGCCGGGACACCGCGCAAGCAGACGCCGATCTTCGCATCCGAGGTTGTCGCGGTGGTGTTCAATCCGCCCTGGTACGTGCCGGCCGACATCGCCAGAAAGGAGCTCTTTCCGCACGAGGTCCGCTCGCCTGGCTACTTCGCGCGCAACGACTTCATCGTCTCCAAGGGTGCGCTGATCCAGAAGGCGGGGCCGATGTCCTCGCTGGGTTACATCAAGTTCGACGTGCCAGACCCATACGAGATCTACCTGCACGACACGCCGTCGCGCGGCGCGTTCGCCTCGAGCGAGCGCTGGCGCAGTCACGGCTGCATGCGGCTGCAGATGCCGCGCGAACTGGCTGCAGCGCTGCTCGCGCCCCAGGGCTGGACGTCGGACGCAGTCGACAAGGCTATCGCTGACAAGGCCACGCGCCGGGTGCCGCTGGCGACCAAGACGCCGATATTCGTCGTCTACCGCACCGCGGAGGTGGCCGACGACGGCAAGGTGGATTTCCGCAGTGACGTCTACGGCTGGGACGCAGAACTGGCCGCGGCCATGGCCGGCGGTCGTCCCGCGGCGCGCCACCCAGCGACGGCGCCCAGGCGTCAGCCCCGCAGAAGCTCGGCGACGCGTGGGCGGTAGGCCTCGCGCGCTTCCTTGAAGCGCTCGAACGGGAACTTGATGGGCACACCCTCGAGCGCCGCCTCGAGCATTTCCAGGTGCGCCTCCCAGCCGGCGAGGGCGCGCGCTGCGTCTTCTCCCTCCGGCGTCTTCAGCGTCAGCGTCAGCGTGGCGCCAGCGTCCGAGGGCGTCACGCGCCAGCAGACTGGCCGCCGCGGTTCGTCGCCGTGGCTCCACGAGTACTCCAACAGGCGCCCGTCCTCGAACGCCGTCACCTCGCTGTCGATCACGGTGCCGGAGTCGGCGAAGTCGAGCCTCGCCCGGCCACCGACCTTCGGTTCGATCGAGCCCGGGGCGAGCCATTGCGCAATCTTCGCCGGATCGGTGAGCGCCGCCCAGATTTCCTCCGGCTGGCGCCACGACGCGCGCGTCAGCTGCGCCTCGACGTACCCGCCCTCGCGCTTCAGCGTGGCGACGTCGCGCTCGATGTCCTCTTCCGTCATTGTCGGGTTCCCGCAGCTTGTGTTTCGGATGGTAGCGCGCTCAGCCTTCGCGGCAACTGGCCGGTCCGGTCGCTACCAGGGACGGCGCCACGTCTGGTCGTGTGTCATGTGGCGGATGTCGTCGCAGAGCCGGTCGAGGCGGGCGGTCAGCATTTCGCGGTCATGCGGGTAGAGCCGGCCCTGCCGCTCCCGCAGCCGTCGCTCGGTCGCGCGGATCCCATCCAGTCGCGATTGCACGCGGCGGTACTCGCGCCGGTCGAGGGCGCCGCTGTCGCGGCTCCTGTTGATCCGCTCCTGAACCCACTCGATCCGGTGGTCGATGTTCCAGACGCGTCCGTGGCCGGCGCGCACCGGCGGACCGTAGCCGCCGTAAGGCTGGGCGAGGGTCGGCTCGGCCGCGGCGAGCGCGGCGCTGAGCGCGAGCAGGGCCAGGGCGACGGACTTCATGAGCAACTCCGAGATCGCCCGCGCGGCTCGGGCGTTCGCGGCGGACTCGCACGATGCGGAACCGGGGGCCTTGATCCCGATCAACCGTCGCCCGGCGCCAGCGCGTCGATCGCCGCCGCCTCCAACCCGGCTTCGGCCAGGACCTCGCGCGTGTGCTGCCCGAGCTTCGGCGCCGGCGCGCGGGGCTCGATATCCAGCGCGGGGAAGCGGATTGGCGTGGCCGGCGCCTCGAAGGCGCCGCCGTAGTGGTCGGGCGTGACGACGAAGCAGCCGGCGGCCCTCGCCTGCGGATCGATCGCCACCTCTTCGAGCGTCGCCATCGGAGCCCAGATCAGGTCGCCCGCGGTCAGCATCGCGCCGGCTTCGTCCAGCGTCAGGCGGGCGAAGGCGACATCGACCATCGCCCGGACCCTTCGCGTCTTCTCGAGGTCGCCCCACGGCGGCGGTCCGTACTCGGGATCGTCGAGGATGTGCGCCAGGCCCAGCCCGCGCATCACCGCCGGGAAGCAGCCGGGCCCGCGCGGCGCCACGCAGACGTAGCGGTCGTCGGCGGTGCGGAAGTAGCCGGATATCGCGCTCGGCCGGTCGGCCCTGGGCTGCGCGGTCGTCGCCTCCCCGTAGCGCAGGTGGATCGAGGCGTCCCATCCCAGCGCGTAGACCCCTGTGCGCAGCAGCGACGCCTCGACCATGCGTCCGCGACCGGTGGTCTGGCGCTCGTGCAGGGCCGCCAGGACGCCGCTCAGCGTGGCGAGGGCGGTGACGTGGTCGCCGAAGCCGGGGCGGCAGGTGAACGGCTCCTGGTCCGGCGGGATGGTGGAGGCGGCGATGCCGGAGCGCGTCCAGAACCCGGTCAGGTCGAACGCGGGGCGGTCGGCGTCGTCGCCGACGAGGCCGAAGCCGGTCACCACCGCGTAGATCAGGCGCGGCAGCTCGTCCTTCAGCGAGGCGTAGTCCAGTTGCGTTCGCTCCAGCGCGCGGGGGCGAAGGTTGGTGATGAAGACATCGGCGCGCTTCAGCAGCGCGAGCAACGCCGCGCGGCCCTCGGGCTGGTAGATGTCGAGCGCTGCGCCGCGCTTGCCGCGGTTCTCCATCGAGAAGATCGGGTTGCCGGGGCTCTCCGGCGTGTCGGGATAGAAGCGGCGGATCGCGTCGCCCCCGTCCGGGCTCTCCACCTTGACCACGTCGGCGCCCCACTCGGCCATGATCATCGCGCACCCCGGCGCGGCGATCCAAGTCGACATCTCGACCACCCTCAGGCCCTTCAGCAGCATCCGTCCCTCCTATCGCGGCGCCGGCAGCCTAGACCGTCCGCGTCGCTGTCGTCAGTCCTGACCACAGAATCCATTACTTCGAATTCAGTTTGCCGGCGTCCCGCATCACGCCACAAAGATCGGGACCAATGCGCCTCTCCACGCCTTTCGCATAAGAGCCCCCGCGCTTGATCGGTCTCATCGCCGCCCTCGCTCTGCAGCTGCCGTCGTTGGACATCCCGCAGCTGCCGCCCATCACCCGCGATCCGCAGATCACCTACGTCGACCGCAACGGCGTCGTGATCGGGGTGCGCGGAGGCCGCTATGCGCCGCCGGAGGACATCTCCCGGCTGCCGGCCTACGTGCCAGCGGCGTTCGTGGCGATCGAGGACCGGCGCTTCTACGAACACCCCGGCTTCGACCTCGAGGGCATCGCCCGGGCCGTTCTCACCGACATCGGCTCGGGGCGCGCGGCGCAGGGCGCCTCCACCATCACCCAGCAGCTGGCGCGCAACCTGTTCCTCTCGTCTAGCCGCACGCTGCAGCGCAAGGGAACCGAGCTGATCTACGCGGTGGAGCTGGAGCAGAAGTTCACCAAGCAGCAGATACTCGGGCTCTACCTGAGCCGGGTCTACTTCGGCTCTGGCGCTTACGGGATCGAGGCGGCGGCGCGGCGCTATTTCAACAAGCCCGCCGCGAAGCTCACCATCCGCGAGGCGGCCATGCTGGCGGCGATCATGAAGTCGCCGGCCGAGTACGACCCGGCCGATCAGCCGGAGAAGTCGGCCGAGCGCACGGCGCTGGTGCTGAATGCGATGGTCGAGACCGGAGCGATCACGCCCGCTCAGCGCGCCGGGGCGCTGGCCCAGCGGCCGCACGTCTGGAAGACCGCGCCGGACGCGCCCGAGCAGTACTTCGTCGACTGGGTCGACGCGCAGGTTCGCGCGATGGGGCCGCCGCATGTCGACCTTGTCGTCGAAACCACGCTCGACGCGCGCGACGAGGCGTCGGCGCAGGCCTCCGTCTCATCGACGGTGGACCGCTTCAGCCGGGCGGGCGTCGCACAGGCCGCGCTGGTGGCGCTGGATCCGCAGGGCGGCGTCCGGGCGATGATCGGCGGCGTCGACTACGCCGCCAGCAGTTTCAACCGGGCCGTCGACGCCCACCGCCAGGCCGGCTCGTCGTGGAAGCCGTTCGTCTACCTCACCGCGCTCGAGGCCGGGCATACGCCAGACGAGATCGTGGTCGACCAGCCGGTCACCATCGATGGCTGGTCGCCGCGCGACTTCGAGCCGACCTTTCTCGGCCAGGTCACGCTCACGACGGCGCTGGCCCAGTCGATCAACACCGTGGCGGCCAACCTCGCAGACACGGTGGGGCGGCAGAACGTCGCCGCCACCGCCCGTCGCCTGGGCGTCACGACGCCGATCAACCTCGATCCGGCCATGGCGCTGGGCACGAGCCTCGTGACGCCGATCGAGATGGCCGAGGCCTATGACGCCTTCGCCAACGGCGGCGATCGGGTGCAGGCATGGGCGATCGAGCGTGTCCGGCTGCCAGGCGGCGGGCGCGTGCTCTGGACGCATCCGGCGCCGGTGACGCCCAACGTCATCGGCAACCCGGCGCTCTCCGAGCTCGACCAGATGATGCGTCAGGTGGTGATCTCGGGCACCGGCGTCGGCGCGCGGATTCCGGGCTACGACCTTGCCGGCAAGACGGGCACCGCATCGGACTATAAGGACGCCTGGTTCTGCGGTTTCACGGGCGGCCTCACCACAGTGGTGTGGATGGGCCGCGACGACGACACGCCGATGCGTGGCGTCGTCGGCGGATCGGCCCCCGCCGCGGCTTGGCGCGGCTTCATGCGCGTGGCCCTGAGGCGCACCGCGGTGACACCGATTCCTCCTGGCCCGCCGGCGCCGCTCGCCATTCCGCCGCCGACGCCCGCTCTTTCGCCGGCGCCGGGTGCTGCGCCGCAGCCCGAGCCGCCGGAGGCGGTGCCGATGTAGTCCGAAGCCGGAGGGGCTATGCGGCTGCGATCGCGCGCGGAAGTTTGAATGTGACCGTCTCCCGGCGGGTGGCGATCTCCTCGATCTCGATCTCGAAGCGCGCGGAAAGCGCCGCCAGCACGCCCTGGACGAGCAGTTCGGGCGCCGAGGCGCCGGCGGTGAGGCCGAGCGTCTGCACGCCGTCGAGCCATGCCCAGTCGATGTGCGCGGCCTCGTCGATCAGGTGGGCGGTGCGGGCGCCGGCCTTCAGACCGACCTCGACGAGGCGCACGGAATTCGAGGAGTTCCTCGCGCCGACCACCAGCAACAGGTCGCACCGCGCCGCCAGCGCCTTGACAGCGTCCTGGCGGTTGGTGGTGGCGTAGCAGATGTCTTCCTTATGCGGGGCGGTGATCTCGGGGAACCGGCGGCGCAGCACATCCACCATCTCCGCCGTGTCCTCGAGCGACAGGGTCGTCTGGGTGACGAAGGCGAGGTTGGCGGCGTTTCGCGGCTCGAAGGTCTCGGCTTCCGCCGTCGTCTGGATGAGCGCCACCGCGCCCGGCGGCAGCTGGCCCATGGTCCCGACCACTTCCGGGTGACCAGCGTGTCCGATCAGGACGACCTCGCGGCCGGCGGCGTAGTGGCGCTCGGCCTCGACGTGCACCTTGGAGACCAGCGGGCAGGTGGCGTCGAGGTAGATCATCCGCCGTTGCTCGGCTTCGGCGGGCACAGACTTGGGCACGCCGTGCGCCGAGAAGACCACGGGCCGGTCGTCCGGACACTCTTCCAGCTCCTCGACGAAGACAGCGCCGACCGCGCGCAGACGGTCGACCACGTGCTTGTTGTGCACGATCTCATGGCGCACGTAGACCGGCGCGCCATACTTCTCGATCGCCCGCTCGACGATCTGGATGGCTCGGTCAACCCCGGCGCAGAAGCCGCGGGGGCTGGCGAGCAGGACTTTGATCTTGCGATGCATCGACCTCAGAGTAGGCGCTCGCGCCCGCCGCCGCCAGTCGTCGCGAGCGTCGCGTTGCGGCGCCGCGGATAAGCCTTTATCTGACGCGATTGGCGGCTCCGCCGCCTCACTGTAGAGCTTCCCTCATGCGCCGCTTCGCCGAACTCGCCTTCGCCGCCATGCTCGCTCTTGTCTGGCTGGGCGGCGTGACCCCCGTGCATGCCCAGCCGGGCGGCGGAGAGGGCGGCGGCGGTGGTGGCGGCGGCGGTGGCGGCGGTGGCGGGCAGGACTCGGACGAGCAGACCCGCAAGCGCAACGAGGAGTGGGGCCTCAATCAGCACAACCTCTCGCTTCCGCAACTGCGCAACGCCGGGCCATGCCCCTATGTGAAGATCCTCTACGATGCGGCGCGCTATGTCGAACTGAAGGACAATCAGCCCGCTATCTCGGCCGTCGGCTTCACCGGCGAACTCGAGAACCTCTCCTCGGCCTGCGAGTACAAGAGCGACGAGCCGATCCGGGTTCAGACGCGCCTGCTCTTCGAATTCGGCCGCGGTCCGGCGGCCGTGGGCTCGCGCAAGGTCTACCGCTACTGGATCGCGGTGACCGATCGCAACCGCGCAGTCATCGACAAGAAATACTTCGAACTGCCGGTCGAATTTCCTGCCGGCAAGGACCGTGTCACCCAGACTCAGACCGTTACCGGCCTAGTGATCCCCCGCGCCGACTTCCATGTCAGCGGCGCCAACTTCGAGGTGCTGGTCGGCTTCGACGTGACGCCCCAGATGGCTGCGTTCAACCGCAACGGCGAGCGGTTCCGGGCCAACGCCGGCGTGACGACGGCGCAGGCGAATAGTTCCGTCGGCAGATGAGAGATCTGGCGAGTCGGCTGACCGAGGTGAACGCGGAAGTCTTCGCCAGCCTTGGCGCGCCGCTGGAACTTGCCCGGGTGAGCCCGTCCGACCGTCCGGACCTGGCGGATTTCCAGATCAACGGCGCCCTGGCGGCGGCCAGGCGCCTGAAGCGCAATCCGCGCGAAATCGCCGCGCAGATCGCGGCGTTCTGGAAATCGAACGGCGACGTCGCGGCGGTCGAGGTGGCCGGCCCCGGCTTCGTGAACCTGAGGCTGGCGGACGGAAGCCTGTCGGCGCGCGCTAACGAGATCGCGGCCGACGAGCGCGCCGGCGCCGGCCGCGTCGCGGCGCCGCGGCGCGTGCTGATCGACTACGGCGGTCCCAACGTCGCCAAGGAGATGCACGTCGGGCATCTGCGCGCCTCGATCATCGGGGAATCGCTGAAGCGGCTGTACCGGTTCCTTGGCGACGACGTGCTGGGCGACGCCCATTTCGGGGATTGGGGGTTCCAGATGGGCCTGCTGATCACCGCGGTGCTCGACGAGGATCCGCCCCTCGCCGGCCTGATCGCCCGTTACGAGGCCGACCCCAGCGAGGCCAACCGGGCGGCCGCCATCGCCGACGTGACCCGGGCCGTCGCGCTGGAAGACCTCGACCGGCTCTATCCGGCCGCGTCCGAGCGCTCGAAGAACGACGCCGGATACCGCGACCGCGCCCGACGGGCGACGGCCGAACTGCAGGCTGGCCGTTCAGGCTACCGGCTGCTCTGGGAGCATTTCGCCGCCGTGACCCGCGCGGCGCTGACCCGCGACTTTCATGCCCTCGGCGTCGACTTCGACGTCTGGAAGGGCGAGAGCGACGTCAACGACCTGATCGAGCCGATGGTGCGGGAACTGCGCGCGAAGGGCCTGCTCTTCCCCGATCAGGGCGCGGAGATCATCCGCGTCGCCCGCAACGAGGACAAGCGCGAGTTGCCCCCGCTGCTGGTGGTCTCGTCGGAAGGGTCGGCGATGTACGGCACGACCGACCTCGCCACGATCCTCGACCGCAAGCGCTATTTCGATCCGCAGCTGGCGCTCTACGTGGTCGACCAGCGTCAGGCCGACCATTTCGAGGTGGTGTTCCGCGCCGCCTACCTCGCCGGCTACGCGGCGGAAGGACAGCTCGATCACCTCGGTTTCGGGACGATGAACGGGCCAGACGGCAAGCCGTTCAAGACCCGCGCCGGCGGCGTCCTGAAGCTGCGCGAGCTGATCGAGATGATCACCGCGAAGGCCCGCGACCGGCTGCACGAAGCCGGGCTCGGCGCCGAGCTGCCGCCCGAGGAGTTCGAGGCCACGGCGCTGAAGGTCGCGGTCGCCGCGCTGAAGTTCGCCGACCTCTCCAACTACCGCGGCACGTCCTATGTGTTCGATCTCGACCGGTTCTCGAGCTTCGAGGGCAAGACGGGTCCCTATCTGCTGTACCAGGCGGTGCGGGTGAAGTCGCTCCTGCGCAAGGCGGCGGAGGAGGGCGCGAATCCGGGTCCGATCGAGGTCGCCGCGCCTGCGGAGCGCGACCTCGTGCTGGCGCTCGACGCATTTGGGCACGCGCTCGCCGAGGCCTACGACAAGAAGGCGCCCAACTTCATCGCCGAGCACGCCTATCGACTGGCTGGCGCGTTCTCGAAATTCTACGCGGCCTGCCCGATCCTGGCCGCGCCGCCCGAGGTCCGCGCCTCGCGGCTCGCCCTGGCGGCCGCCAGCCTCGCGCAGCTGGAACAGGCGCTGACGCTGCTCGGAATCGGCGCGCCCGAGCGCATGTAGGCGCGGCGTTGTGGACGAGGCTCGCGTCGCCGCTTGACTCTCCGGCGGGCCTTCCTCAGGTTCCGCCCGTCCCTCGCGGGAGAGACCGGACCCCGTCCGGCGCCGAAGGCGCAACCGCCCCGGAAACGCTCAGGCAAACGGACCGCGAGGACAGTTGAACGCTGGAAAGCGCCGCCGGCCGCAAGGGCCGGGCGGGCGCGCCGAAGGAGCAAGGGCGCCGCTGCCCGCGGATCGCCCGAAATCTCTCAGGCCACGGGACAGCGGGGGCGATGGCGGCGCGGCCAATCGGGGCCGGGCCCTGATGTCGCTCAGCGGAGTCCCCCAGGTTCGTGTCCGATCAGGCGCTCAAGACCACGCCCCTCACCGAGGCCCACCGGGCGTCCGGCGCGCGCATGGTGGAGTTCGCCGGCTATGCGATGCCGGTGCAGTATGCCGATGGCGTGCTCAGGGAGCACATCTGGACGCGTGAGCATTGCGGCCTGTTCGACGTCTCGCACATGGGCCCGGCTTTCCTGCGGCTCAAGGCGCGCTCGGGCGACCCGAAGGCTGACCATGCGGCCGTCGCGAAGCTCCTGGAGCCGCTCGTGTGTGGCGATATCGTCGGCCTCAAGCGCGGTCAGCAGCGCTATACGCTCCTCCTCAACGAACACGGCGGCATCGTCGACGACCTGATGGTCGCCCGGCCGCGGTCGGACGCGGACCAGGGCGTGCTCGTCATCGTGGTCAACGCCGGGACCAAGGACGGCGACTTCGCGAGGATCGTTGCGGCGGCCGGCGACGCGGCCGAACTTGTCCGGGCGGACGATCGCGGCCTGATCGCGGTTCAGGGACCCGAGGCGGAGGCGGTGGCCGGCGCGCTGATCCCGGCCGCCGCGGACCTCGCCTTCATGGAGATGACGAGCGCCGAACTCTGGGGCGAGACCGTGCTCGTCTCGCGCTCGGGCTACACCGGCGAGGACGGCTTCGAGATCCTGGTCGGCGCGGCGAACGCGCGGCGGCTTTGGGATGCGCTCCTGGCCGATCGGCGCGCGCGGCCGATCGGCCTCGGGGCGCGGGACTCGCTGAGGCTCGAGGCCGGCCTGCCGCTCTACGGCCACGACCTCGACGAGACGGTCTCGCCGATAGAAGCCGACCTCGGTTTCGCCATCTCGAAGAAACGGCTCGAGCGTGAGGACTTCCGCGGCGCGGCGCGCGCCATCGGCGAGCTGGCCGGGCGCCTCGAGCGCCGCCGCGTAGGCCTGCGCGTCGAGGGCGCGCCGGCCCGCGAGGGAGCCGAGATCGTCGGACCCGACGGCGCCGTGGTCGGCCGCGTGACCAGCGGCGGCTTCTCGCCGACCCTCTCCGCACCGATCGCCATGGGCTACGTCCCGCCGCCGCTCGCCGAGCCGGGTGCGGAGCTCGGCGTCGTCGTGCGCGGCCGTCGTCAGGGCGCCGTCGTCGCGCCCATGCCCTTCGTCCCCCATCGCTATCGCCGCAAGCCGGCCTGAGGAGAGAGAATGCGTTTCACCAAGGAGCACGAGTGGATCGAGGCGGATGGGGACGTCGCCACGGTCGGCATCACGGCCTATGCGGCCGAGCAGCTGGGCGACGTGGTGTTCGTCGAGCTGCCCGAGAAGGGGAAGACCGTCCGGGCCGGCGATGCGTTCGCGGTGGTCGAGAGCGTCAAGGCCGCTTCCGACGTCTATGCGCCGGTCTCCGGCCAGGTGGTCGAGGTCAACGGCGCCTTGCCCGACGCGCCCGAGACCATCAACGCCATGCCGGAGCAGGACGGCTGGTTCGCGAAGGTCAAGCTTTCCAACCCGTCCGAGCTCGACGGTCTGATGGACCGCGCCGCCTACGAGCAGTTCCTGGCGACCCTCTGAGGCCCCGATGCGCTACCTGCCCCTCACCGCCGCCGACCGGGCCGAAATGCTCGCCGTGATCGGCGCGCCCGACATCGACGCGCTCTTCGCTGACGTCCCGCCCGCCGCGCGCCTGGCCGGGCCCGTCGATCTGCCGCGCCACGCGGGGGAACTCGAGGTCGAGCGCGCACTGTCGCGCCTGGCCGCGCGGAACCGCTCATCCGGCGCCGGCCCGTCCTTCTGCGGGGCGGGAGCCTATCGTCACCACGTGCCGGCGAGCGTCGACCATATCATCCAGCGCTCGGAGTTCCTGACGAGCTATACGCCCTATCAGCCGGAGATCGCGCAGGGCACGCTCCAGGCGCTGTTCGAGTTCCAGACCCAGGTGGCGGCGCTCACCGGCCTGCAGGTGGCCAACGCATCGCTCTATGACGGCTCCACAGCCTGCGCGGAGGCGGTGATGATGGCCGCCCGCGTGACGCGCAGGACGAAGGCGGTTCTTTCCGGCGGCTTGCACCCGCACTACGCCGAGGCGGCCTGGACGCTGGCCCATACCGCCGGCGTGAGGGTCGAGCGACTCGCGGCTGCGGTCGACGCCGAGCGTGCGGTGACCGGCGCGATCGACGCGGACACCGCTTGCGTGGTGGTGCAGACGCCGAACGTGTTCGGCACGGTGACCGACGTCTCGGCTATCGCCGAAGCCGCGCACGCATCTGGCGCTCTGCTGGTCGTGGTGACGACCGAAGCCGTCTCTTACGGGCTGCTGAAGTCGCCGGGCGAGATGGGCGCCGACATCGCGGTCGCCGAAGGGCAGTCGATCGGCAACGCCCTCTCGTTCGGCGGGCCCTACGTCGGCCTCTTCGCCTGCCGGGAGGCCCATGTTCGCCAGATGCCGGGACGGCTTTGCGGCGAAACGGCGGACGCGGAGGGCAAGCGCGGCTTCGTGCTCACGCTTTCGACCCGGGAGCAGCACATCCGGCGCGAGAAGGCGACTTCCAACATCTGCACCAACTCGGGTCTCTGCGCGCTCGCCTTCACCGTTCACATGACATTGCTGGGCGAGGCAGGTCTGCGGCGCCTGGCGGAGGTGAACCACGGGCGGGCCCGGATGCTGAGGGACGCGCTGGCGGCCGTTCCCGGCGTCGAGGTGCTGACGCCCCGCTTCTTCAACGAACTGGCGATGCGGCTCGACAAGCCGGCCGCCGCCGTGGTCGAAGCGCTGGCCGCCCGCGACATCATCGCCGGCGTGCCGGTTTCGCGCCTCGATCCCGCGGCGGGCATGGACGACGTGCTGCTGGTCTGCGCCACCGAGACGACAATGCAAGACGACATCGCCGCCTTCGCCGAGGCGCTCAGAGAGGAGCTCGCCCGATGACCGCCGTCGCCGTGGGCCGGCCGACCCGGCCGGAAGTCGCCAACGAGGATGGCCGCAGAGGCGCTGCGCCCGAAGCCGAGGGGCGCGGGCTGGTCCAGGACGAGCCGCTGATCTTCGAGCGGGGTGGGTGGGAAAAGACCGGCGTGGACTTGCCTGAGGCCGATCTGGACGCCTCGGATCTCGCCGGGCTCACGCGGACCGCGCCGATAGGCCTCCCGGGCCTGTCCGAGCCCGAGACGCTCCGCCACTACGTGCGTCTCAGCCAGAAGAACCACGCCATCGACTTGGCCATGTACCCGCTCGGATCGTGCACGATGAAGCACAACCCGCGGCTCAATGAGAAGATGGCGCGGCTGCCAGGGTTCGCCGACATCCACCCTCTGCAGCCCGTCTCGACCGTCCAGGGCGCCCTAGCCCTGATGGACCAGCTGGCGCACTGGCTGAAGACCCTGACCGGCATGCCGGCGGTGGCGCTGTCGCCGAAGGCCGGGGCGCACGGGGAGCTGTGCGGCCTCCTCGCCATTCGCGCCGCGCTGGAGGCCCGCGGCGACGGCCGCCGCACGGTGCTGGTCCCGGTCTCGGCGCACGGGACGAACCCGGCGACGGCGGCGATCGCGGGCTACCAGGTGGTCGAGATCGCCCAGACGGCGGACGGCCGCGTCGACATCGGCGATCTCGCCGCCAAGCTCGGGCCGGACGTGGCGGCGGTGATGGTGACCAATCCCAACACCTGCGGCCTCTTCGAGCGCGACGTGCTTGAGATCGCGCGGCTGACCCACGCGGCCGGCGCGTTCTTCTACTGCGACGGCGCCAACTTCAACGCCATCGTCGGGCGCGTGCGGCCCGGCGACCTGGGCGTCGACGCGATGCACATCAACCTGCACAAGACCTTCTCCACTCCGCACGGCGGCGGCGGGCCGGGCGCCGGGCCGGTCGTGCTCAGCGAGGCCTTGGCCCCATTCGCGCCGGCGCCCTGGGTGACGAGCGGACCGGAGGGGTTCCGGCTGATCGAGCGCAACACCGGCGACGCCGCGCAAGCCTTCGGCCGCCTCAGCGCGTTCCACGGTCAGATGGGCATGTACGTCCGGGCGCTCGCCTACATGCTGAGCCATGGCGCAGACGGCCTGCGGCAGGTGGCCGAGGACGCGGTGCTGGCCGCCAACTACGTGAAGGCGCGTCTGTCGGGAGAACTCACCCCCGCCTTCCCCGACGGTCCCTGCATGCACGAGGCCCTGTTCGACGACGCCTGGCTGGAAGACACGGGGATCACCACCCTTGACGTCGCCAAGGCCCTCATCGACGAGGGCTTCCACCCGATGACCATGTATTTCCCGCTGGTCGTCCACGGGGCCATGCTGATCGAGCCCACGGAAACCGAGTCGAAGCGGGAGATCGACCGCTTCTGCGAGGCTCTGCTGCGTCTTGCGGCGGCCGCGAAGGCAGGCGACGTCGCGCGCTTCAAGGGGGCTCCGTTCAAGGCCCCGCTGCGCCGCCTCGACGAGACGGCGGCGGCGCGCAAGCCGCGCCTGAAGTGGACGCCATGATACGATGACGCCCGCGGCTCTCCCCAGCCGCGGGCGTTTCGTTGGTCGGCTCTTGCGCGGAGGCTACCGCCGCTTGCGCGCCGCCTGTCGGCCGCCCTGGCCGAGGCCCATCTGCTTCGCCAGCTCCGAACGGGCGCGCGCGTAGTTGGGCGCAACCATCGGGTAATCCTTCGGCAGGTTCCACTTGGCCCGATATTCCTCGGGGCTCATGTTGTACTTGGTCCGCAGGTGCCGCTTCAGCGACTTGAATTTCCGCCCGTCTTCCAGGCAGACGAGGTAGTCCGGCGTGATCGACCGCCGCACTGGCACCGCGGGCTCCTTGGGAGCCACCTCGACGGGCTCGGCGCCGCCGGTGATGTTGGTGAGGGCCCGATGGACGCTCTGGATCAGCGCCGGCAGGTCGCTGGTCGCGATCGTGTTGTTGCCGACGTACGCCGACACGATGTCGGCCGTCATCTCAATGATCTCAGATTTTTCGTCCATGACTCTTGGTTCCGTCCTGCCCTGACAATACGAAATCGACCCGATTCCTCAGATCATTGGGGGGCGTCTTATCGAAGGCGGCGTGACATCACAAGACAATCATGCATTCCTGTGTTTCTTGGTTATCAACGAAGAAAACACAAGCATTCCAGACACGACGCAGCGCGCAGGAGCGGGGCGGCGACTTGGGCAGCGCTGTATGCGCGTCACGGGTCAGCGCTTGAGGTCAGCGCCGAACGCCAGCATTGCCGCGCGCTGCGGGACCGAGAATTCATCCAGCGCCGCGTCGTCGGCCTCGCGGATGGCTTTCATAAGCTCCGGGGTCATCGCCGAAGACAGGGACCAGTTCCAGTAGCGCAGGACGGTCTGGGCCCGGTCGACGGCGATCATGTCGAAGACTTCGAGCGTTCGCGCCATCGCCGGGGCGGGCTCGCCGTCGCTGGTCGTCTCGGGGCGGCGAAGCCCCCGCCATAGCTGGCGCAGCGCGTTGCGCGGCAGTCCGGTGGCCTTGCAGAGGACCGCAAGCGCCTCGCCGCCCACGTCGGTCATGATCTTGGCGCCGGTCATCGGCTTGACGCCGGCGAGATAGGCGATCTCCTCCGCGATCTCGCGGGTCATGCCGGCTTCGGCCGCGGCGATGGCGTCGTCGAGGTTTTGGAAGGGGCTCTTGTCGATCGCTGCGCGGTTGCGCTGCCGTCGCTCGATGAACTGCAGCGCCTTGCGCGTGAGACCGTCCTGCCAGCCTTCCGCCGCAGCCATGGGGAAGACGTCGCCCGCCGCTTCCTGGAGCACCTCGCGACTGACGGCGAAGCGCTGAAGGATGGCGCGGCGCGCGTCGGCGTCGCACCACCAGAACATGACGTACGCGTGGTTGGGCCTGAGTTCCGGCCGGCGCAGGAGCATCGGCGCCAACTGCGACTGTTGCTGGGTCATCGCCACAATCATCTCGATCGACGGCGGCGACAGGCGGGCCTGGTCATTGCGCAGGAGCGCCTCGACCACCAGCGTCTCGCCCACCTCGACGAGCGCTTCTGCGACCACCTCCGAGACCCCGCGCCGCTGGGCGATCAGGCGACGGTGCGCCCCGGTGGCGTGGCGGATGCAGTCGATCAGGTCCGCGTCGCTCAGCGCGGTCGAGTCGGCCAGCAGCGAGTGGGCGATATCGAGCTCGTCCCGCAGGATGAGGCGGACCAGGCAGTTGGGGATCTCGACCAGACTCGCCAGGCGCCGCGCCACCCGCGCCCGCTCGTCGAACTCGGCGTCGCGGAGGATCTCGACGAGCAGGTCGGCGGTCACGGAACGCTCGAAGGCGTTGACCCGGCTGGAGGGCAGGCTGACCACGTCGGCCAGGCGCTTGAGCAGCGCCAGACGCGCCTTGTGGCGCGGCTTTTCCGCGGGGACGGGCGGCGTCGCCGCCTCGCCGAGCTGCAGTGTGTCGCTCATGGAATCGGACGCATCGGCGCAGTTGCGCGCCGATGACATCAAAGCCGCGTTAATTGGGTGTTAGTGGGGCGACGCCGGCGGGACGGGCTCCCAAGTTCGCGCGAAGATCCGGCGGCTCGCCGCCGCGCGGATGCTTCGCGACGCGCCTTGCTTCAGCGGAACTCTGGCGCCGTCCATTGCGACCAGATGTCGGGCAGGTCGTGGGAGACTTTGTCCGGGAAACGGGCGGCGCGCTTCCCTAGGAAGGCCTCGACGCCTTCGCGCACGTCGCGCTGCGCCCCGCGAGCCTGGATGGCGCGGCTGTCGGCCATATGGGCGTCCATGGGGTGCTGCGCCCCGGCCATGCGCCAGATCAGCTGGCGCGTGATCGCGACAGAGACCGGGGCGGCGTTGTCGGCGATCTCGCGGGCCAGCGCGCGCGCGGCGGGGAGCAGGTCGTCCGGCTCGTGGATCGAGCGCACGAGCCCTTTCTCCTTCGCCTCCGAGGCCGGGAACACGCGCCCGGTGTAGCACCACTCGAGCGCTGTCTGGACGCCGACGAGGTGGGGCAGGAACCATGACGAGGCGGCTTCCGGGTTCAGGCCGCGGCGGGCGAAGACGAAGCCGTAGCGGGCGGCGCTCGAGGCCAGCCGGATGTCCATGGCCAGCTGCATGGTCACCCCGACGCCCACCGCCGGGCCGTTGCACGCGGCGATCACCGGTTTCAGGCTGTCGAAGATCCGCAGAGTCAGGCGCCCGCCGCCGTCGCGGATCACATCGCCGACCCGGCCCTCCTCGCGGATGTCGTCCTGCCGGCCCGTGCGGTCGAACGTACTCCCGCCCGCAGAGAGATCGGCGCCGGCGCAGAACCCGCGGCCCGCGCCGGTGACGATCACCGCCCGCACTGCGTCTTCGGCGTCGGAGAGGTCGAACGCCCTGATCATTTCGGCCATCATCTGAGCGGTGAAGGCGTTCAGCTTGTCCGGCCGGTTCAACGTGATCGTCGCGATCCCGTCGGCCACGTCGTAGAGGATGGTCTCGAAGTCAGCCACGGCGTTCGCTCCTTTTCGGCGGTTTGGACCGGCGAGGCGTCGGCTCTGACGCGACGACAGTCAAGGCGGACCCTTTACGCCTGCCCAGCGGCCGGCTCATAAGTCTGAACAACAACAAGTCTTCGAGGGAGGACGGTCTATGAGCGAGCCCATCCAGGCCGATTACGTGATCGTGGGCGCAGGCTCGGCCGGCTGCGTCCTGGCCAACCGCCTGAGCGCGGACGGCAAGGCCAGGGTGCTCTTGCTGGAGGCGGGCGGTGACGACCGGCCGACCAGGAACGTTTCGCAGTTCATGTCCAATGTGATGATCCACGTGCCGGTCGGCTATGCGCAGACACTCAAGGATCCGAAGGTCAACTGGCTCTACCCGACCGAGCCGGACCCGAGCAGCGGCGGACGCACCCACGTATGGCCGCGCGGCAAGGTGCTGGGCGGGTCGTCGTCGATCAACGGCCTGCTCTACATCCGCGGCCAGCACGCCGACTACGACGGCTGGCGCCAGCTCGGCTGCGAGGGGTGGGGCTGGGACGACGTCAAGCCTTACTTCCTGCGCGCCGAGAACCAGGAACGGCCGGGCTCTGGCCCGCTTCACGCCACCGGCGGCCCGCTCAACGTCTCGGACGTCACCCAGAAGCACGAGGTGTCCGATGACGTGATCGAGGCCTGCGTACAGGCCGGCATCCCGCGCAACGACGATGTCAACGGCGAGAACCAGGAAGGCGTCTGCTACTATCAGCTTACGGTGAAGAACGGGCAGCGCTGCTCGGCCGCCGTTGCGTATCTCCATCCGGCCATGAACCGGCCTAACCTGCGCGTCGAGACGGGCGCGCTGTCCACGCGGGTCCTGTTCGAAGGCAAGCGCGCCGTCGGCGTCGAGTTCCGGCAAGGCGGTGAGATCAAGACGGCTAGGGCGGCGGCCGAGGTGATCCTTTGCGGCGGGGCGATCAATTCGCCTCAGCTGCTCCAGCTTTCGGGGATCGGTCCGGCGGACCTGCTGAGGGGTCACGGCCTGCCAGTTGTCGTCGACGCGCCAGGAGTGGGGGCGAACCTGCAGGATCACTACGTGATCACCTGCACCTTCCGTCTGAAACAAGGCACGGTCTCGGTCAACGAACTGACGCGCGGCGCGCGGTTCGTCGGCGAAACGGTGAAGTATCTGCTCCAGCGTCGCGGACTGCTCACCCTCTCGGCCGCCCACATCGCGGCGTTCGTCAAGTCGCGGCCCGAGCTCGAGACGCCCGACATCCAGTACCACATCCTGCCCGCGACGATGGACACCGAGAAGCTGATGCACGACCAGGTGATGGAGCTTGAGAAGGCGCCGGGCCTGACCATCGCGCCCTGCCAGGTGCGTCCCGAGAGCCGCGGCTGGATCCGGATCAAGGCGCCCGATCCCACCGTCTATCCATCCATCCAGCCCAACTACCTCAGCGATACGATCGACCAGCAGGTCGCGGTCGCCTCGCTGAAGTGGGCGCGGAAGATCGCCGCGCAGCCCGCGCTGACGAAGTGGATCGACCACGAGCTGATGCCAGGGCCCGAGGCCACGTCGGACGAGGCTCTGCTCGAGTTCGCCCGGATGGCCGGTTCGACCATCTACCACCCGGTCGGCACCTGCCAGATGGGTCACGGGCCGATGGCTGTCGTCGACCCGCAGCTGCGCGTGCAGGGCGTCGAAGGCCTGCGCGTCGTCGACGCCTCGATCATGCCCAGGCTCTGCTCGGGCAACACCAACGCGCCCACCATCATGATCGCGGAGAAAGCCGCCGACATGATCCTGGGCAAGGCGCCGGCGAGCGCGCTGGCGGCCTGATCCCTATATCCGCGAGTCGTTTCTTCGAGATTTGATATGCATCCCACTCACCACGCCAAGACCAATCCCGACAAGCCGGCCTACATCATGGGCGGGTCGGGCGAGACCGTGACCTACCGCCAGCTCGACGAGCGCTCGAACCAGGGCGCCCACCTTTTCCGCTCGCTCGGGATCGGCCGGGGCGACTCGATCGCCATCTTCATGGACAACACCGCGCGCTACTACGAGGTGCTGTGGGCCGCCCAGCGCTCCGGGCTCCGCTTCACCGCCATCTCGTCGAAGCTGACCGCCGGAGAGGTCGAGTACATCGTCAGGGACTGCGAGGCCAAGGCGTTCATCTGCTCAGGCGGCGTCGCCGACGTCGCCGTCCAGCTGGCCCCGCTGATCCCCGGCGTCGCGCTCTTCATGACCGACGGCGCCGTGGCGCCCTACCAGAGTTTCGAGGAGGCCCGCGCACGGTTCCCGACCACGCCGATCGCCGACGAGGGCGCCGGCGGGGCGATGCTCTATTCGTCCGGCACCACCGGGCGGCCGAAAGGCGTGAAGAGGCCGGTGGCGGGCGACACGCCGATCGATGCGCCGAACGGCCTGGCGATGATGGGCCAGGCGCTCTACGGCTGGACGCCGGACAGCGTCTACCTGTCGCCCGCGCCGCTCTACCATGCCGCGCCGCTCGGCTGGTCGATGGCGGTGCAGGCCCTCGGGGGGACCGTCGTCGTGATGGAGCGCTTCGACGCCGAAGAGGCGCTCGCCCTGATCGAGAAGCACAAGGTGACGACCGCGCAGTGGGTGCCGACCCACTTCGTCCGCATGCTGAAGTTGCCGCAGGATGTGCGGGCGAAATACGATGTCTCTTCGCTGAAGCAGGTCTTCCACGCGGCGGCGCCCTGCCCGGTGCCTGTCAAGGAGCAGATGATCGGCTGGTGGGGGCCGATCATCAGCGAGTACTACGCCGGGACCGAGGGCAACGGCTTCACCGCCATCAACTCCCACGAATGGCTGGCGCACAAGGGCTCCGTGGGCCGGTCGCTGAACGCCGAGCTGAAGATCTGCAACGAAGATGGCGATCCGCTGCCGCCCCGGACCGAAGGCGTTGTCTACTTCGCGGGCGGCGGTCAGTTCGAGTACCACAACGACCCGAAGAAGACCGCCGAGAGCCGCAACAAGCACGGATGGACGACGCTGGGCGATGTTGGCTGGGTGGACGAGGAGGGCTACCTCTACCTCACCGACCGCAAGAGTTTCATGATCATCTCCGGCGGCGTGAACATCTACCCGCAGGAGATCGAGAACCTCCTCATCACACACCCGAAGGTGGCGGACGTCGCCGTGGTTGGCGCGCCGCACGAGGAGATGGGCGAGCAGGTGGTGGCCGTGATCCAGCCGGCCGACTGGGCCGACGCAGGCGATGCTCTCGCGGCGGAGCTGGCGGCGTTCGCCCGGGCCAACCTCTCCCACGTCAAGGCGCCGCGCAAGATCGACTTCATGCAGGAGCTGCCTCGCCACCAGACGGGCAAGCTCTACAAGCGCCTTATTCGCGACGCCTACTGGGGCAAGGAGGGTTCGCGGATCGTGTAGCCGGATCGCGGGGGAAGCGGCGCCCGGGCGTGTTGGCGCCCGGCAGAGCACGCTTGCGCCGCGCTCAGGCCTGTGCGGCCGCCTCCAGGGCGGCGATGTCGAACTTGACCATCTTCAACATCGCCTCGGCGACGCGCCGGGCCCGACCGGGCGCCGGATCGCCCATCAACTCGCCCAGCTGGCGCGGCGTGATCTGCCAGGAAAGTCCCCAGCGGTCGGTCAACCAGCCACATTGGCCCTCGCGCCCGCCGCCCGCCAGCAACGCGGTCCACAGCCGGTCGATCTCCGCCTGCGTGTCGCATTGGACGACGATCGAGAAGCTGCGGTTGAAGGGGTCGAGCGGGCCGGCCTGGATCGCGCGGTAGGACTGGTCGCCCAGGCGGAACGCCATGGTGCGCACCGCCCCCGCCGCACCGCTGGGATTGTCGGCCGGCACGGCGGATGTCCATTCGATCGCCGAGCCAGGGATCAGCGATACGTAGAGGCGGACGGCGGCCTCCATGTCCTTCTCGAACCACAGGTGCTGGGCGACTTTCATGGCGGGCTTCCTCTGCTCGCGGCGCGGGATTGCATGTCACGAGGACGGACGACGACGCGCAAAGCCGACAGGGCGACCATGCCCGCGGCAGGCCTGCTCCGACGGAGATCCGCGTGTCTGGATGCGCGACGCGTCTAGATCCGTTCCGGAATCCGCACCATCAGCCTGCGATAGGCCCTGAGGAAGCAGCTCTTCAGGCGCACCGGCTCTTCCACGATCTCGATGGTGGGGAAGCGCCTCAGGATCTCCTCCCAGACGATCCGCAGCTGCATCTCGGCGAGCCGCATGCCGACGCAGCGGTGGATGCCGAAGCCGAACGAGACATGGTGGCGCGGGCGCTCGCGGTCGACGATGAAGGCGTTCGGGTTGTCGATCATGGTCTCGTCGCGGTTGCCCGAGACGTACCACATCACGACCTTCTCGCCGGCACGGATGGTCTTGCCGCCCACCTCGAAGTCGGCCTTTGCGGTGCGGCGCATGTGCGCCACCGGCGTCTGCCAGCGGATCATCTCGGGCACGAAGCTGTCGAACAGGGCGGGGTTGGCGCGCAGCTTGGCCAACTGGTCGGGGTTCTCGCTGAGCGCGAGCACGCCGCCGCTGATCGTGTTGCGCGTCGTGTCGTTGCCGCCGACGATCAGCAAGAGGATGTTGCCCAGGAACTCCATCAACGGCATGTCCTTGGTGGCCTCGCCGTGCGCCAGCATCGAGATCAGGTCGTTGGCCGGCGGCTGGTTCACGCGCTGGTCCCAGAGGTTCTTGAAGTAGAAAGCGCAGTTCATAAGCTCCGCGCGCCCCTCCTCCGGGGTCATCGTGTCGGAAGTGTCCGTGGTGGTCAGGTCCGACCAGTAAGTAAGCTTGGCGCGCTCCTCAAACGGGAAGTCGAACAGCGTCGCCAGCATCTGCGTGGTCAGCTCGACCGAGACGGCGCGCACCCAGTCGAACGGCTCGCCGATCGGCAGTTCGTCGAGGATCTTGGCGGCGCGCGAGCGGATCAGCGGCGCGAAGTTCGCGAGGTTTTCCGACGAGACGATCGGCGCGATCACCTTGCGCTGCGCATCGTGCTTGGGCGGATCCATCGCGATGAACATCGGCAGCTGGAAATCGTCGTCGGCATGCGGATCGAAGATCGAGATCGACTTTTCCGACGAGAACACCTGGTGGTTGGTTTCGACGGCGACGATGTCTTCGAACTTGGTGATCGACCAGTAGGGCCCGTACTCGCTTTCAGGGGTGAAGTGGACCGGATCCTCCCGGCGCAGGCGCTCGAAGAACGGCCAGAACGTGTTGGTCTCGAAGCGCTCGTTCGAGGCGACGTCCAGCTTCTCAAGCGGCGTTGAGTAGGCCTCAGCGCGCGCTGCGTCGAAGATGCCGTCGTCGGCCATGGTCCGTGCCTCCCGTATCGTTGCGCGGAAGGTGACACCTGCGTCAACGTGGGTGCAAGGGGCGAGCGGGTTAAACCTTTGTCAGGCGGAAGGCCGTCAACGCGTGACGGCGGCGTCGGCGGCGGACATCAGGCCAGGCGCCTCGGCGCCGGCCGCCGAAGCCTGGTCCGAGGCCGGAACGGCGCCCGGGTGGTCGAGCAGGTCAAGGGTCTGGCGCACGAACCTCGCATCGGTGACGATGCCGATCGACAGGTTCTGGTTGTTGAGCTCGACCTGCTGGGTCAGCATGCCGGCGATGAAACCGCCCGGCGTCCCGTCCGCGCCTGGCGGCTGATGGCCGCTCTCGTCGACATACACCGGACCTCCCGAGTTGCCCGGGAAGACGTTGAAATCGAGCAGGAAGGTGGGAAACGCGCTGGACGGTCCGAGCGGGAACGAGGCGATCCGTCCGGCGCGCAGGATGGGGAAGCCCGCCGAGTTCGCCGACAGCCCTTCCGGAAAGCCGAGCGCCAGCATCTCGTCGCCAGGACCCAGCGAATACTTCGCGAAGGTGTCGTCGCCCGCCAGCCAGTCCTCCGGGATCGCCGCCTTGGCGAAGGTGGGCGGAGCGTCGATCTGGATGACGGCGATGTCGTGGTCCGGGTTGCGGGTCCAGAGCTCCTTGGCGCCGTCGCGGATCTTCAGCGGCTCCGGATCGTAGCGCCACGATCCATCGGCGTTCTCGATCCTGAAGCCGATCGTCGCGATCGGGCCTGGCATCTTCGCGAACACGTGCTCGGCCGTGACCAGCACCACGCGCGCCCGCCCGTCCGGCGACGGGTCGTTGATCAGGAAGCCGGTGCCGACGGTTCGCGTGCCGTCGCCGAGGGGTTGTTCGACCTGCACGGTGGCCTGGATCAGCTCGAGGGTCAGCGGCGCGGGCATCGGCGCCCCCAGGGTACGCGGGTGAAATTCATCACGGTGATGAAGCCGTCATTTGACCCGAACCCGCCGCCCGCACAAGCTGTGTCCATGCCGCAGGCCCCTGTCAGGCCGAGCCGAGTCCTCAGGTCGCGCCCCGCCGATGCATGAGACGCCGCGTCGCCTTGCGCTGGTCACCGGCGCCTCCGCCGGGCTGGGCGAGGCCTTCGCGCGGGCCTATGCGGCTCGCGGCTTCGACCTGGCGCTCGTCGCCCGACGTCTCGACCGGCTCGAGGCGCTGGCGGCCTTGCTGAGGAGCGAGCATGGGATCGCAGCCTTCGCCGTGCACGCAGACCTCGCGGCGTACGAGGCCCACGCTACGGTGATCGAGGCCGTGGCCGCGCAAGGGCGCGAGGTCGACGTGCTGGTCAACAACGCCGGCTTCGGGGTTCCGCAAAGCTTCGCCGCCGCGCCGTGGGCGAGGCAGCGTGATTTCCTGATGACCATGGCGGTCAACGCCTGCGGCCTCGCCCACGACGTCATCCCGGGCATGGCGGCGCGCCGCTGGGGCCGGATTGTCAACGTGGGCTCGATGGCCGCGTTCTCGCCCGGCGTGGCGGGCAACTCGCTGTACCCGGGCGTCAAGTCGCTGATGGTGAAGTGGAGCCAGTCGCTCGACGCCGAGTACCGCGGGGCGGGGATCAAGGTGACGGTCGTCTGCCCGGGCTTCGTGCGCACCGAGTTCGCCGCCGAGGCGGGCATCCAGGAAATCATGGACCGCGACGGTCGCCTCTTCTGGCAAAGCGCCGACGACGTGGCCGCCGCGACAATCCGCGCCAACGAGCGTGGTGAGGTGATGCTGATTCCGGGCCGGGGCAACCGCGTCGCCGCCGCGCTCATGCGCGGCCTGCCGGAGCCGCTGGTCAGGTGGGTGATCGGCCGGGTTTCGGCGAAGTACCACCTGAGCTGAACGGCGAGGGACTCGCATGGGCGCGCATTTCGACGTGGTGGTGATCGGTTCGGGCGCGGGCGGGGCGACGCTGGCGCAGCGGCTGGCGCCCACAGGCAAGTCGATCCTGATCCTCGAGCGCGGCGAACACCTGCCGCGCGAGGCCGAGAACTGGAGTCCCAAGGCGGTGTTCATCCAGCGCCGCTACCGCACCCAGGAGCACTGGTACGACCGCGCCGGACATCCGTTCCTGCCGATGACCCACTACTGGGTCGGCGGCAACACCACCTTCTACGGCGCCGCGCTGATGCGGCTGCGGGCCCGCGACTTCGAGGAGGTGAGACACGCTGGCGGCGTCTCGCCAGCCTGGCCGATCCGGCTCGCCGACCTCGCGCCCTACTACGACGAGGCTGAGCGGCTCTGGCGAGTGCACGGCGCGCGCGGCGATGACCCGACCGAGAACGGCGACGAGCCGCCGTACGCCTATCCGGCGGTCACCCACGATCCGGGCGTCGCGCTGCTCAAGACCCACTGGGAGAACCAGGGCTGGCGTCCGTTCTCGCTGCCGCTGGGAGTGAAGCTCGACGAGACCAGCCCGGTCACTTCAACCTGCATCAAGTGCAAGACCTGCGGCGGCTACCCGTGCCTGCTGAGGGCCAAGTGCGACGCCCGCACGCTCGCCGTCGAGCCGATGCTCGGCCTGCCCAACGTGACGCTGCTGACGGGCCGCAAGGCGGTGCGGCTGGAGACGGACCCGTCCGGCAAGCGCGTCTCCTCGGTCGTGTGCGAGACCGAGCACGGCGAGGAGCGCTGGAGCGGCGACATGGTGGTCGTCGCGGCCGGCGCCGCGAACACGGCGGCGCTGCTGCTGAAGTCGGCCAGCGCCGCGCACCCGAACGGCCTCGCCAATGGTTCCGACCAGGTCGGCCGCAACTACATGTTCCACACCCTGACGGCGATGGTGTCGGTCACCGGGCGCCCATCGGAGGTGACGTTCCCCAAGACGCTCGCCTGCAACGACTTCTACTGGGGCGACCCGAGAGGCGGCTACGACCTGCCGATGGGGCACATCCAGCTTCTGGAATACATGTCGGGCCAGACGCTGGAGGGCGAGGTGTCCGACTGGCTGCCTCCGACGCTCGTTCCCAACGAACTGGCGAACGCCATGGCCGCGCGCATGCTCTCGATGCTGGTGATATCGGAGGACCTGCCCGACCCGGCCAACCGGGTCCGGGTAAGGCCCGACGGCTCGATCGTCCTCGAATATCAGCACAACAACCTAGAGGGTCACGAACGCCTGGTGAAGACGCTGAAGGAGAGCCTCGACGGCTTCGCCGATCACGCCCATCCGATCTCGCAGCACCACTTCCAGTTCGACTCGCTGCTGCCGCTGTACGGCACGGCCCATCAACTCGGCACCGCCCGGTTTGGCGCCGATCCGAGAAGCTCGGTGCTCGATCCCGACTGCAAGGCGCACGAGGTCGACAACCTCTACGTCTGCGACACCTCGTTCTTCGTCAGCGCCGCCGCGGTGAATCCGACGCTGACGACGGTGGCCAACGCGCTTCGCGTGGGCGACCACCTGATCGGGCGGTTGGGCGCAAGGAGTGCGGCGTAGCGCCCCGCCCGACCCGCGTCGCCGGCGCGCGCCAGCGTCAGGCCCCCGCCTTCTCCGCGAAGTTCCAGGCCGCGTCGCCCAGCGCCGGGACGCGGGCGGCCATCGCGGCGGCCTGCGGGGAATTGGCGGTGCCGTCACGGGCGCGGCCCACGATGCCCTGCACGATGCCGGCCAGGCGGAAGATGTTGTAGGCGAAGTACCAGTTGAGGTCCGGCAGTCCCGCGCGGCCCGTGCGCCGGCAGTAGTCCTCCACCACCTCTTCGATCGATGGCGCGCCGTGGGCCTTCTTGTCCACGATCGCGGCCATCGCGCCGTTCACCCAGCCCATCAGGAAGTAGGTGAAGTCGGCGAGCGGGTTGCCGAGGGTTGAGAGCTCCCAGTCGAGCACAGCGATCACCCGCGGCTCGGTCGCGTGCATCACCATGTTGTCCATGCGGTAGTCGCCATGGACGATCGAGGTCTGGTCATCGTTCGGGCACGACTTCGGCAGCCATTCGA
>JAKAZA010000177.1 GCA_021816155.1 Pseudomonadota bacterium
TCTAGACGCTGATCTGGAACGGGCCGCTCGGAGTCTTCGAGGTGCCGCCCTTCGACAGGGGCACACTCACGGCGGCCCGCCACGCGGCCGAGCGCGTCAAGGCCGGCAAACTGGTGGCGGTCGCCGGCGGCGGTGATACCGTAGCCGCGCTGAACGCGGCGCGCGTGGTCAGCGACCTGACCTTCGTCTCCACGGCGGGTGGCGCGTTTCTTGAGTGGATGGAAGGCAAGACGCTGCCCGGGGTCGAGGCCCTGAGGCCGCGCTGACGACAAGCGTAGCAGAACGACACAAGATGGTCAGGGAAGCGACGATGGATCTCAATGCGCTCAACGACATCGCCGAGCGGATGGTGACGCCCGGCAAGGGCATCCTGGCGGCGGATGAATCGACCTCCACGATCCAGAAGCGGTTCGACAAGATCGGCGTCGAGAACACGGAAGCGAACCGGCGCGACTACCGCGAAATCCTGTTCCGCGCCGCCGACGGGATGAGCCACATTTCGGGCGTCATTCTGTTCCGCGAGACCCTCTACCAGGACGCCGCCGACGGCACGCCGCTGGTCAGGCTGATTGAGCGGGCCGGCGCCGTGCCCGGCATCAAGTGCGACGCCGGCGCCAAGCCGATGGCGCTGTTCCCCGGCGAGACGCTGACCGAGGGCCTCGACGGCCTCCCCGCGCAACTGCTCAAGGATCGCGAGCGCGGCGCGCGCTTCGCCAAGTGGCGGGCGACGATCTACATCGGCGATCGCCTGCCGACCCTTGGCGCCATCAAGGCCAACGCCCACGCTCTGGCCCGTTACGCGGCGATCTGCCAGGAGGTCGGGCTCGTGCCGATCGTGGAGCCCGAAGTGCTGATGGACGGCGCCCACGACATCGAGGCCTGCGACGCGGCCACCCGCCTGACGCTGCGCCTCGTCTTTCAGGAGCTGGCCGAACAGCGCGTGGCCCTGGAGGGCATGGTGCTGAAGCCGAACATGGTCGTCCCGGGGCAGGACTGCCCGCGCCAAGCCTCGGTCGAGGAAGTCGCGCGACGCTCGATCGCTGCGTTCAAGGCGACCGTCCCGGCCGCGGTGCCCGGCATCGCATTCCTGTCCGGCGGCCAGAGCGACGAGGCGGCGACTGCGCACCTCAGTGCGATGAACCAGCTCGGCCCGCTACCCTGGAAGCTGACCTTTTCCTACGGGCGCGCCTTGCAAGCGGCGCCGCAGAAAGCCTGGTCCGGCAAGCCGGAGAACGCCGCAGCGGCGCAGCGCGCCTTCGCCCACCGCGCCCGCATGAATGGCCTCGCCAGCCTCGGCAAGTGGGAAGGCGTCCTGGAAAAGGCGGCCTGACACTGGACGCGCCGAACCTCGCCAGGCGCGTCCGCCAACCGCGTCGCTTGCCTTCGCTCGAAGCGCACGTCTGTTGAGCTGATGCCCGCCGCGCCCGACTGCCGCCTCTACCTTATCACGCCGCCGGCGATCGACGACCTCGCCGCGTTCGGCCGCGCCCTTGGCGAGGCGCTTGAAGCGGGCGATGTCGGCGCCCTGCAGCTGAGGCTGAAGGACGTCCCGGACGAGATCCTCGGCGCGGCCGCTCACATGCTGAAGCCGATGTGCGCGGCGCGCAGCATCCCGCTGATCGTCAACGACCGGCCCGACCTCGCCGTGCGCTTCGGCTGCGATGGCGTGCACGTCGGCCAGGAGGACGCGACGTGCGCCGAGGCCCGGCGCGTCGTCGGCGCAGACCTCATCGTCGGCGTCACCTGCCACGACAGCCGTCACCTCGCGATGGAGGCCGCCGAAGCGGGCGCGGACTACGTTGCGTTCGGGGCTTTCTTTCCCACACGGACCAAGGACGCCAAGACCCGGGCCGACCTCGAACTCCTGCAGATCTGGCAGGAGACGATGCTCACCCCGTGCGTGGCGATCGGCGGGATCACGGTTGAGAACTGCCGTCCGCTGGTGACCGCCGGCGCCGACTTCCTCGCCGTCTCCGCCGGGGTGTGGTCGCACCCGGCCGGCCCGGCCGCGGCCGTGGCGGCCTTCAACGCGGAGATCGCCGCGGGCCTGACGGCGCGGCCCGCGACGGGCCGCTGACGTTCAGGCCGCTTCCCGGAGCCCCACCCGGTCGCACTCGGCGAGCACCCACTGCGAGAAGCGGCGAATGGCGTCGATGCGGGGATTGGCGTCGCGCCAGACGAGGTAGCAGGAGCAGGGATCCTTCACGCGCACCGGAGAGACGCGGACGATCCGACCGGTGGCGAGCGCCTCCTGCGCATGCAGACGGCGCACGAGCGCGACCCCAAGGCCGGTGGCGGCCGCATCCACCGTCAGCGACGAGTCGTCATAGATCGGCCCGCAGATCGGCGACGGCGGCCGCACGCCCGCGGCCTCGAACCAGGCCGGCCAGAGGTTGATGTCCTCCAGGATCAGCGGCGCGGCGGAGATGGACTGCTCCGCCGCCGGATGGGCGATATGCCGTTCGCGGAATTCCGGACTGCACACGGGGAAGACATACTCGTCGAAGAGCAGCTCCGAGCGAAGCCCCGGCCAATGGCCAAGGCCGACACGCAAGGCGACAGCATGTGCTGACGGAAGAGGACGTCGACACCGTCGCCGTTGAGGTTGGCGAGCTCGCGGCCCGTGCGAACCTCGATCGTGACGTCGGGAAGGCCGTCGCGCAGGCGCCTCAGCCTGGGACCGAGCCACAGCTTCGCGATAATGGGAGCGTCGGGAGCACCAGCGTGGTCTCGCCGTCGGCCGCCTTCAGGTCCTCGGCGGTGCGGCTCACGACGTTGACGGCCTCGCTAAAGGCGCGCGCAAGCAAGCGCGGCGGCGCTCGGCGCCATCTGCATCCCCTCGCGATGGAACAGGACCTGGCCGTAGGCGCGCTCGAGGCGGCGCACGGTCTGGCCGACGGCGCTGTGGGTCACGCCGAGCTCCTCGCCGGTCCGGCTGTAGCTTTGCAGCCGGCAGGCGGCCTCAAGCCCCCGGAGAGCCGCGAAGGGCGGAGTTGCATCGGCCATGAAGCCACCTCGACGGCGCAAGCCGCCAGGAAACACGCGCCATGGATGAGCAGAATCGCGCCACTCTACCTTAGCCTGGCGCGCGGCGCGCCCCAGGCTAATTGTCTGTAATTCCTGCCCATGAACGTCTTGTTGCGCGCGCAGCGTCGGGCGGCGAGCTCGCCTTGCGCAAGGCGGGGACCGTCGCTAGGGTCGCCGCCCGTTTCGCCGCCCCGAAGTCCCGCTCCGTTGTCCACGCCCTCGGCGCTCCTGAAAGTGATGATCGAGGCGGTGCGCAAGGCTGCTCGCGGGCTGGCGCGCGATTTCGGCGAGGTCGCCGAGCTGCAGGTCTCTAGAAAAGGCGCGGCCGACTTCGTCAGCGCCGCGGACCTGAAGGCCGAGCAGACGCTCTTCGAGGAGCTGACCCGCGTGCGGCCCGGGTATGGCTTCCTTGGCGAGGAACGCGGCGAAACGCCGGGCTCGGACAAGACCCATCGCTGGATCGTCGACCCGCTCGACGGCACGACCAACTTCCTGCACGCAGTGCCGCACTTCGCGATCAACGTCGCGCTCGAAAGGGATGGCGAGATCGTCGCAGGCGTCACCTACAATCCCGTCACGCACGACCTCTTCCGAGCCGAGCGCGGGCGCGGCGCGTTCCTGAACGACAAGCGCCTGCGCGTCTCGAGCCGCGCGCGCCTCGACGAATCGGTGATCGCCACGGGCATCCCGTTCCTGGGCCACGGCCAGCACGCCCGCTTTCTGAGGGAGCTGCACCAGATCGGCCAGCGGGTGGCTGGCGTGCGCCGGTTCGGCGCGGCCTCGCTGGACCTCGCCTGGGTGGCCGCCGGCCGCTTCGACGGCTATTGGGAGCGCGATCTCGGCGCCTGGGACGTGGCGGCCGGCATCCTGCTCGTGCGCGAGGCCGGCGGCACGGTCACCGACGCCGACGCGGGCGAGGACATGCTGACCAAGGGGTCCATCTGCGCCGCGGCCCCTGCGATCCACCCGCAGCTGATCGAGCGCCTGAAGGCCGCGGTCGGGTGATGGCGGACTGGCGCGGCCTCACCCGCCGTGACCTTGCGCGCCTGGTCGCCGCGACCGCGCTCGCACCCGCCGCGGCGCTGGCGGACACAGGCTTCGCGCCGGTGATCATCGCAGAAGGCGGCGCGGCCGAGGAGCGGATCGAGGACACCAATTCCGCGCTCCAGCTCGCGATCCAGCAGGGCGCCGATTTCCTCCAGATCAACGTGGTGCCGACCAAGGAAGGCGCGCTCGTCGCCCGCCGCGACAACGACCTGACCAAAAGCACGGACGTGGGGGCCCACCCCGAGTTCGCCGCGCGCAAGACCACCAAGACGATCGGCGGCGCGGACGTGACCGGCTGGTTCGCCGAGGATTTCACGCTGGCTGAGCTGAAGACGCTCCTTTGCCGCGAAGCCGAGCCGGACCTTCGACCGGGCAACGTCAAGTACGATGACAAGGAACCAATGCTCACCCTGGGCGAGGTGCTGCAGATCGCGCGCGACGGCTGTGTGCGCACCGGCCGGGTGATCGGCGTCTGCCCGCGCCTGATCGAGCCGGCCTATTTCGAGAGCCTCGACCTGCACGTGGGCGAGCGGCTGGCCGAGGAGCTGAACAGCCAGGGCTACTTCGCGCCCGCCGCGGCGATCTGGGTCCAGTCCGCCGACCCCGATGCGCTGAAGGCGTTCGGCCGTGTCTCGCGGGTGCGCCGCATGCAGATGATCGAGCCGGGACCCGGCGCGGCCGCCATGACGACGGCCGAAGCGCTCGCCGAAATCCGCGGCTACGCCGAGGGTCTTGGCCCGCAGCAGGATCTGTTGCTGGACCCCGACGCAGCTGTCTTTCCGGCGCCGACGACGCTGGCGATGGATGCGCACAATGCGGGCCTCAAGGTGTTCTCCCACACCGCGCGCGGCCAAAACGCCTACCTGCCGCCGACGCTGCGCCGGCGCGGCCGCTCCCCGGCGGACCGCGGCGACGTCGACAAGCTGCTGGTGGCGCTGTTCGCGGACCAGGTGGACGGCGTGGCCACCGATCTGCCTAACCTGGCGGTCCGCGCCCGACGCTCGGTGATGGACGCAATGCGCCAGCGGCGGCAGGAGGCGCAGCGTCCGGCCGACGGTTGAGGTCCGAAAACCGCGAGACATTCGCCGCGGCCGCTTCCATCTTCGATCCATGGATATGGACGATGACGCCTGCTACCGCGCCCTGTCCACGCGTGACGCCCGCTTCGACGGACGGCTGTTCGTGGGCGTGAAGACGACCGGCATCTACTGCCGGCCCATCTGTCCGGCGCGCACGCCCAAGCGCGAGAACGTGCGCTTCTTCCCGACCGCCGCCGCGGCGCAGAGCGCCGGCTTTCGGCCCTGCCTGCGCTGCCGCCCGGAGACTTCGCCGGATCTTGCGGCCTGGCGCGGCGCCTCGAATACGGTCGCCCGCGCGCTCGGCCTGATCGAAGCCGGGGCGCTGGACGACGCGAACGTCGAGGGGCTGGCCGACCGGCTCGGCGTCGGCGAGCGGCAGCTGAGACGCCTGTTTCGCAAGCACCTTGGCGCGTCGCCCGTCGCGGTGGCGCAGACACGACGCGTCCTGCTGGCCAAGCAGCTGATCCAGGAGACGCGGCTGACGATGAA
>JAKAZA010000178.1 GCA_021816155.1 Pseudomonadota bacterium
GCGGATCGCGTTGCGACCCGCGTCGCCCCGCGACGCCGCAAGGCTGCTGGTGGTCGGGGCCGACGGGGGACTGACCGACCGGCGAGTCTTCGACCTGCCGCAGCTGCTGTCCAGCGGTGACGCCCTGGTCTTCAACGATACGCGCGTGATTCCCGCGCGACTGCGCGGGGTGCGCCACCGCGAATCCGGCGCGGTGGCGGTGGAGGCCACCCTTCTGCGGCGCACGTCGCCGTCGCGGTGGACGGCGTTCGCCAGGCCCGGGCGTCGCCTCGCGGACGGCGACCGGATCGAGTTCGGCGAGACGAGCGACCGCGCCTGCCTGCTCTCCTCACTGGCGGCGACCGTCGTGGAAAAAGGGGAGGGCGGCGAGGTCACGCTGGCGTTCGATCTCGCCGGCCCCGACCTGGACCTCGCCATCGCCGAACGGGGCGCGATGCCGCTGCCGCCGTACATCGCCAGCCGGCGCCGCGAGGACGAGCAGGATCTGTCGGACTATCAGACCGTCTACGCCCGCGAGGATGGTTCGGTCGCGGCGCCGACCGCCGGGCTGCACTTTACGGCCGGACTGCTGGCGGCGCTGCGCGAGCGCGGTGTCGGGCTGCACTTCGTCACCCTGCATGTCGGCGCCGGCACCTTTCTGCCGGTGAAGGTCGAGGATGTCGCCGAGCACCGCATGCATGCGGAGACCGGCGAGGTCGGATCCGCGACCGCCGAGGCGCTCAATGCGGTCCGCGCGGCCGGCGGGCGCATCGTGGCGGTGGGAACGACCGCCTTGCGGCTTCTCGAGAGCGCGGCCGGCGAGGACGGCCATGTGCGTCCGTTCGCCGGCGAGACCTCGATCTTCATCACGCCCGGCCATCGGTTTCGCACCGCGCAGGGCCTCATCACCAACTTCCACCTGCCGCGGTCCACCCTCTTCATGCTGGTCAGCGCGTTCAGCGGCCTCGAGACCATGCGTGCGGCCTATGCCCATGCGATCGCCGAGGAATACCGCTTCTACTCCTACGGAGACGCCTCGCTGCTCTGGCGCGCGGGCGCATGACCGCGCTCGACTTCCGAGTGACGGCCACGGACGGCGCGGCCCGCGCCGGCGTGATCACGACGAGCCGCGGCGAGATCCGCACGCCGGCCTTCATGCCGCTCGGCACAGCCGGCGCCGTGAAGGCGCTGACGGTCGATCAGGTGCGGGACGCCGGCGCCGACATCATCCTGGGCAACACGTATCACCTAATGCTGCGGCCCGGGCCCGAGCGGGTGGCGAGGCTGGGCGGGCTGCATGCGTTCATGCGCTGGCCGCGGCCGATTCTCACCGATTCAGGCGGCTTTCAGGTGATGAGCCTCGCCAAGATATCGAAGGTGACTGAGGACGCCGTGACGTTCCGGAGCCACATCGACGGCGCCCGCCACGTGCTGACGCCCGAACGCTCGATCGAGATCCAGGCCGACCTCCTGCACGCGGACATCGTCATGCAACTCGACCAATGCCTCGCGCTGCCGGCGGAGGCGCCGCGCGTGGCGGACGCCATGAGGCTTTCGGCGCGCTGGGCCGCCAGATGCAAGGCTGCGTTCGGGACGCGCGAGCGCCAGGCGCTGTTCGGCATCCAGCAGGGCGGGCTCTCCGAGCCGCTGCGCCGCGAATCAGCCGAGCGTCTCGTCGAACTCGGCTTCGACGGCTATGCGATCGGCGGGCTGGCGGTCGGCGAGGGCCACGGAGCGATGTGCGAGGCGCTCGACTACGCCCCGGCGCTGCTTCCGGCCGACAGGCCCCGCTATCTGATGGGCGTCGGCAAGCCCGCCGACCTGGTTGAGGCCGTCTGGCGCGGCGTCGACATGTTCGACTGCGTCCTACCTACGCGTTCCGGTCGCCACGGCCAGGCGTGGACCTGGGAAGGTCCGGTCAATCTCAAGAACGCGCGCTTCGCCGAAGACCTCGAGCCGCTCGACCCGACGATCGATTGTCCGGCCAGCCGCGACTACTCGAAAGCGTACCTGCATCATCTGGTCAAGGCGGGCGAGATTCTGGGCCAGGTGCTGCTCTCCTGGCACAACGTTGCCTTCTTCGAGAATCTCATGGCCAGCTTGCGCGGCGCGATCGCCGAATCCCGGCTGGGTGCGTTCCGCAGCGACTTCCACGCGCGCCAGAGCTGAGCGTCTGCGCGGCGAAAGGGCCCACGATGCGCCTGGGCGGTCCCGCGCTTGCCCCACGCCGAGCCGCCCATTAGGTTCCGCCGCTCCTCGCCGGGCGACCCTGGCGAGCCAGGGGCCGGTAGCTCAGCGGTAGAGCACTCGACTTTTAATCGAGTGGTCGTGGGTTCGATCCCCACCCGGCCTGCCACGCGAGGCTGAGCGGCCGAGCGTCCGGACGACGCCGACGATGGCCTCGGGCTAGGAGCGGTTCGGCAACACAAGGACGGCGTGGCCGGGGCAGGTCGTCTCGCCCGCCTGGTTCATGACGTTGGTCGTCAGTTTCACGCGGTTCTCCCCGCCCTCGATGCTCTTCTCGACGACTCTGCCGACGACGGTCAGGGTGTCGTTCTTCTGGTTGATGGCGCGATACTGGCAACCGATCTCGCGGATTTCGGCCTCGTCGCCGATCCAGTCGCGCAGGGCGTTGGCGAGGTAGGCGTAGCGCAGGTTGCCCATGCCGAACGCGCCTTCCTTGTTGCCGGCCTTGCGGCCAGCCTCGTCGTCCATGTGGAACGGCACGAACTCGTCGTTGACCGCAGCGTAGCGGTTCCAGTTCATGAAGTCGGTGGTGCGGGACCAGGCCGGCATCTCGTCGCCGACGCTGACGTCCTCGAAATAGACTTTGATGGTCATGGCGCAGCCCTCAATAGCGGATCGACGTGGCGATGCGGCGGCGGACGAACTCGCCTTTCTGGTTCGTCCATTCGTTCTCGGTGAAGGTGTAGAGCATCAGCCCGAAGCGGCCCTGGCGCTCGTTGAAGTCCTTGAGCCGCGAGCGCGCCGTGATCACGTCGCCTGGGCGCATCGGAACGCCGTAGGTGTCGGTCTGCCCGCCGTTCATGTTGGTCAAGCGAACGCCGCCGGCCGGTTGCGCCATCGCCGCCGGCGCGACGCGCCGCACCGCCCAGGCGAATGGGTTGAAGTCGGGCGGCGCGACGATCCCGCCCCAGCGAGTCGTCCTGGCGTAGTCCTCGTCCCAGTAGACCGGCGGCGGGGTTTCCGGCCAGTACGTGGCGATCGCCCACTTGCGTATGTCGGAGGCGGCAATCGGCGGCGAGACGCGCGCCTCGCCCCACTTGCCTTTCACTTCCTCCATTGCCGGACTGATCAGGGTGTCGACGCCGGTGGCCATGCGCTTGCTCCAAATCGCTGCTTGAAATGCGGCCAGCTTCGCAGGTCGGCCCGCGGCGGAAAAGCCGCGACCGCCGGCTGCGCGGAGTAGCGCTTGTCGGCGTCCCGCGCCGCTGCTACATCGAACGACCTAGCGGCGATAAGCCGAGCGCGCCGGCGGGCAGATCGCTCTCCGGCGCGTTGTTCATTGTTCGGCGTTTCGAGGAGTGTAGCTCAGCTGGTAGAGCATCGGTCTCCAAAACCGAGGGCCGTGGGTTCGAGTCCCTCCACTCCTGCCACACTATATGAGGCGCGCCAGGCTCGATGCGGCCGGCAAGCCAGAGAAGGTTAGACGACGCGTTCCATGGCCAAGGACCAAGGCGCCATCCCCACAGCACTTCGGCCGCGCAGCCCGAACCGGCCTGCGCCGCCGGCCGCCGAGCGGTCGCCAAAGAAGCCCTTCAACTTGGCGCAGTTCGCCCGCGAGGTGCGCGCCGAGGCGCGCAAGGTGACCTGGACCAGCTGGAAGGAAACCTGGATCACATCGGTGATGGTCGGGATCATGGTTGTGGCGGCGGCGCTCTTCTTCTTCACCGTCGACGGGATCTTCTCGTTCCTGACCAACTGGGTGCTCAAGATGGGAGGGACCTCCTCGTGAGCGACGCCGCCGCCATTCGCAGCGACTCCCGCTACAAGTGGTACATCGTCCACGCCTACTCGAACTTCGAGAAGAAGGTGGCCGAGTCGATCCGCGAACAGGCCCACGCGCAGGGTCTCGACGACGCTTTCGCCGAGATACTGGTCCCAACCGAGGACGTGGTCGAGATACGCCGCGGCCGCAAGGTGAGCTCCGAGCGCAAGTTCTTCCCCGGCTACGTGCTGGTGAAGATGGACATGAGCGACGAGGCCTATCACCTGGTCAAGAATACGCCGAAGGTGACGGGCTTTCTCGGCTCCGGCTCCAAGCCGATGCCCGTCTCCGAACGCGAAGTCGCCCGGATCATCGGCGCTATCGAGGAGGGCGTCGAACGGCCGAAGCCGACCATCTCCTTCGAGATCGGCGAAACGGTCCGCGTCACCGACGGCCCGTTCGCCAGCTTCAATGGCTCGGTCGAGCAGATCGACGAGGAGCGTGCGCGTCTGCGTGTCACCGTCTCGATCTTTGGTCGCGCGACGCCGGTGGAGCTGGAGTACGGGCAGGTGGAAAAGGTCGGCTGACCCAGCCTAGGGCAGCGGCTCGTCCCGCCACAGCCACCTGAGCGCATCTGCGAAGACGGCGCCGCCATGGCGCAGGTTGTGACCGCCCTCGCCGAAGACGAACTTGTGATCATAGCCGGCGTACTGAAGCGACGCCGCCATGGCCTGGTTGGCCTGCGGCCAGCTGCCGAGCACGATGTCGGCGTCGCCAGCGCCGCTCTGCAGCCAGACTCGGATGGGTTTGCGGGGCGTCGAGCGGATCAAATAAGGGTAATGGTTCGCGCCGCGGATCGGGACGAACGAGCCGCAGTGGCTGAGCACGCGGCCGAAGGCGTCGGGCCGGAACCACGCTGCGGTGAAGGCGCAGGCGCCGCCCGAGGAGATGCCGCAGATCGTGCGGCGGGCGGGGTCCTCGGTCAGCTTGCAGCCGATCTCCGTCTCGACGAAGGGTAGGGCGTTCTCGATCAGGAAGCGGGCGTAGGCGTCGCTCACGCTGTCGTATTCGACGCTGCGCTGACGCGGCGCGGAGAGTCCCTCTCTGCGGCCGGGCATGAGGAAGACGCCGACGGTGGGCTCCATCTCGCCGGCGGCGATCATCGTGTCGAACACGGTCGCCGCGCGCACCGCCCCTTTGCGGTCGACGTAGGCGCCGCCGTCCTGGAAGACCATCAGCGCAGGGGCTGGACCGGCCGCATCGAACCCGGCGGGCGTGTAGACCCACATGTCGCGCGCCGTGCCTGCGAAGACCTGGGCGCCGGTCCAGTCGCGGTAGGACCGCACGGTTCCGCGCGGCGCGCCCTCGGCGGGGAAAGCTTCCGGGTTAGGGTGGTACTGCCGGTCGCCCAGCGTCGCCAGCGCCTGCTGGATCTCGCGGTTGCTGCGCCCGTTGACGACGCGCGGAATGTCGTCGTCGTTGAGCGACAGGTGCAGCCCCAAGGCCTCGTAGGTATCCCAGTCCACGTGCGATCCTCCCTCATGCCGCGTTGCTCGCGCGGCCGCATCCTGCTACACGCCCGCCCCTTCGCGCGTCCCGGCGCGGAGACTTCAAATCCGTGGGAGGGGCGCCACCCCTTGGACCACGGCCTCCAAGCACGAGAGGACTTAGATGGCCAAGAA
>JAKAZA010000045.1 GCA_021816155.1 Pseudomonadota bacterium
GTTCTTCATCACCGAGGTGGTGGCGCTCGGGTTGAGGTTGCCCCGGGCCTCCGCCATCGCCCGCTGCAGGGTGAGCGCGTGGGCCTTGGCGTTGATCATGTGCTCGGCGAGCCGCGAGCGCAGGTCCGTGTCGGCCAGCTGGCCCCTGTCGTCCACGCCGACGTACTTCTTGGCGAGGTCGGCGATCGAGAACGCGCCGCCGCCGCGCATGCCGCCCTGGCCGGAGCGCTCGTGCTGCAGGAGGCGCTTGCCGATGGTCCAGCCGCCGTTCATCGGCCCGACCATGTCGTTCTTCTCGACGCGCGCGCCGGTGAAGAAGGTCTCGCACTGGCCGGACGCTCCGGAGATCATCCGGATCGGACGGGCCTCGACCTTGCCCGGCTGACGCATGTTGATCAGCACGAAGCTGATTCCCTCATGCTTCTTCGCCTTCGGGTCCGACCGCACGAGGCAGAAGCACCAGTCGGCGAATTGAGCCCCCGACGTCCAGATCTTCTGACCGTTGACTTCCCAGTGGTCGCCCTTGTCCTCGAGCTTGGTCTGCAACGAGGCGAGGTCCGAGCCCGAATTGGGTTCGGAGTAGCCCTGGCACCAGCGCAGCTCGCCGCGGACGATCGGCGGCAGGTGACGCTGCTTCTGGTCCTCGGTGCCGTACTCGAGCAGCGTCGAGCCGAACATGCCGGGCCCCATCCCCTGGATCGGATTGGTGACGCCGATGCGCGCCATCTCCTGCTGCAGCACGCGGGCCTCGGCCGGAGTGAGGCCGCCGCCGCCGTATTCCTTCGGCCAGGTGGGCGTTCCCCAGCCCTTCTCGCCCATCCGCTTGCGCCACAACTCGGCGTCGGCGGTGGGCTTCACGCCCATCTCCATCTGCTCCATGGTGAGCTCGGGCTGCCGCCGCACGCCCTTAGGCGCGTTCTCTTCCAGCCAAGCCCGCGCCTCGGCGCGAAACGCCTCCAGATCGCCGCCAAAATCAGCCATTCAAATATCTCCCGTCTTCAAAATGTCGTCGGTCTCACGCCGGCTTTGGATCGGGCAACCCTAGCACACGCTTGGAGACCACATTGAGATTGATCTCCGACGACCCGCCCTCGATAGAATTGGCCTTGGAACGCAGCCACGCGCGCACGCTGTTCAGCTCGTCCTTCTCGAAGCCGTCGCCGTCCCAGCCGAGTCCCTGCGCGCCCATAGCCTCGACGATGAGTTCGGTGCGCTCCTGGGCGATCTTGGCGCCGGCGTACTTCATGATCGAGCTGGTCGCCGAGGGGCCCTGGTTGGCCTTGGCCTCGTCGGCCGCGCGGCGGACGGTGAGCTGGAAGGCCTGGTTCTCCATCTTGTGATCGATCAGCCGGCGCCGGTAGTCAGCGTCGGCCAGACGGCCGTCCTCGTCGAGGCCGATGTACTTCTTGGCGTAGCCCTCGACGCCCATCGTGGCGGCCGCAGCGCCGATGTTGCCGCCGCCGAGGCCGGCCGAGATCGAGTCGCGCTCGAACTGGAGCAGCCGCTTGCCAACCGTCCAGCCGCCGTTGAGCGGGCCCCACTGGTTCTCCTTGGGCACCTTCACGTTGGTGAAGAAGGTCTCGCAGAACGGGCTCGTGCCGTTGATCAGAAGGATCGGCCGCACCTCGACGCCCGGCGACTTCATGTCGATCATCAGGAACGAGATGCCTTCGTGCTTCTTCGCCTTGGGGTCGGTGCGCACGAGGCAGTAGCACCAGTCCGCGTACTGGGCCCCCGAAGTCCAGATCTTCTGGCCGTTGACCAGCCAATGGTCGCCCATGTCCTCGGCGCGGGTCTGCAGGGAGGCGAGGTCGGAGCCGGCGTTCGGTTCGGAGTAGCCCTGGCACCACCAGACGTCGCCTTTCGCGATCCCTGGGATGTGCTTGAGCTTCTGTTCCTCGGTGCCGTACTCGAGCAGCGTCGGGCCGAACATCGAGACGCCCATGCCGCCGATCGGGTTGCGCGCGCCGATCTTCGCCATTTCCTCGGCCAGCACGCGGGCCTCGGCGCGGCCCAGGCCGCCGCCGCCGTACTTCTTCGGCCAGGTCGGCACGCCCCAGCCCTTGGCGCCGATGCGCTCGCGCCAGAGCTTGGCCTCGGGACTCTCGACCGCGCCGCCCGTCATCTTGGCCATCTGGGCTGCGACGTTCCCCGCCAGGCTCTTCGGGAAGTTCTCATCCAGCCAGTTGCTGGCCTCCAGCCGGAAAGCCTCGGCGTCACCGCCAAAATCCGCCATGACAATCACTCCCGCAGACAATCGTGCTTTTGGAAAAGACCTATTAGGCGCCGCTGACCACCGCGCAAGTCACCTTCACTTGGGATCCGGAAGCCCGAGGACCCGCTTGGACACCACGTTGAGGTTCACCTCCGAGGTGCCGCCCTCGATCGAGTTGGCCTTCGCGCGCAGCCAGCCGCGCACAGCGGTCTTCTCGGCGTCGCTGAAGTCGCCGCCGTCCCAGCCGAGCCCCTGCGCGCCCATCGCCTCGACCATCAGCTCACTGCGCTCCTGTGCGAAGGCGGCCGCGGCGTACTTGATGATCGAGGTCGCCGCCGAGGGGCCGTTGCTCGCCCTCGCCTCCGCATTGATCCGCGACAGGGTCAGGCCAAAGGCCTGGAAGTCCATCTTGTTCCGCGTGATGCGCGCGCGCAGATCGCCATCGGCCACCGCGCCGGTCTCGTCGGCGCCGACGTAACGCTTGGCGATCGCGCCCAGGTCGCCGGCGGCGCCGCCCGCGCCGCCGCCGCCGCCAAAGCCGCCGGAGATGTTCTGCCGCTCGTACTGCAGCAGGCGCTTGGCGATCTCCCAGCCGTGGTTCAGGCGCCCGACCAGGTTCTCCTTCGGAATCTTCACGTCGGTGAAGAAGGTCTCGCAGAACGGGCTCTCGCCGGAAATCAGCTGGATCGGTCGAGTCTCGACACCCGGCGCCTTCATGTCGATCAGCACGAAAGAGATGCCTTCGTGCTTCTTGGCGGTCGGATCGGTGCGCACCAGGCAGAAGCACCAGTCGGCGCGGTTGGCGTAGCTGGTCCAGATCTTCTGCCCGTTGATCAGCCAGTGGTCGCCCTTGTCCTCGCACCGCGTCTGCAGCGAGGCCAGGTCCGAGCCGGCGCCGGGCTCTGAGTAGCCCTGGCACCAGCGGATCTCGCCCTGGATTATCTTCGGCAGATGCTGGAGCTTCTGCTCTTCGTTGGCGAACTCCAGCAGCACCGGGCCCAGCATCCAGACGCCGAACGAAGCGAGCGGCGCTCGGTAGCCGCCGCGCCCCAACTCCTGCTCCACGACGCGCGCCTGGTCCGGCGTGAGGCCGGCGCCCCCGTAGGTCTTCGGCCACATGGGCGCCGTCCAGCCGCGGGAAGCGACGCGCTTCATCCAGACGATCTGCGGATCGTTCGAGCCCGCGAATGCGCGGCCGCCCCAAATCGCCTCGGGGTCGCCCGCAGCCGGATCCATCAGCTCAGGCGGATAGTTCGCCTTCAGCCAGTCGCGGACCTCGACGCGAAACGCCTCCAGATCCCCGCCGAAGTCCGCCATGCCGCTTCTCCCGAACGGTTGTTTGGATTTTCAATCTACTGTCCAGGCGACGGCGTGCAAGCGGCGGTGCGCGCTGCGAGCAAGAAGAAGCGCGCAACGCGCTGACTCGTCCTATGATCGGCAGTCGACGTCGCCCATCAGGAGGTCCATGCGCTGGCTCAGCGAGCTTCGGCCGGCCGCGCTCGCCGTGGCGCCTACGGCGCTGGCGATCGCCGTCGCCGGCGCGGGCGTGATGCTGCTGTTCTCCGGCGCGACGCCGTCGGACCCGATGCGCTTCCTCTGGCTCGCCCGCTACACGCCGATCCTCCTGATCGAGATCAGCCACTTCCTCTCGAGCATCCTGGGCCTGGTGCTGGTGCTGGTGGCGTTCGGCCTGTCGCGTCGGCTGGACGCCGGCTGGCTCGCCTCGGTCATGCTGTTGCCGATCGCCGCGATCCTGGCGCTCACCAAGGGGTTCGACTGGGAGGAGTCGACCGTGCTGATGGGCGTCTTCGTGGCGCTGCTGCCCCTCCGTGAGGCGTTCCCGAGGGCCGCTCGACTCTCGCGCATCGAGATCACGCCAGGGTGGCTGCTCTCGGCCGCCGCCGCCATGGCGGGCGCGGCGATCGTCGGCTGGTGGTCGTTCCAGAACGTAGACTACGGCCGCAAGACCTTCCTGGGCGCGATCTTCAATCCTGACGCCGACGCCGCCCGCGCTGTCCGCTCGTCCGCGGCGGCGGCGGCCCTGCTTCTCGGGTTCGGCCTCTGGCGCCTGATCGCGACGCCCGCCAAGCCCAAGGTCGCGGGCGAGGGCGATCCCGATTTCGGCCGGGTGCGCGCCATCCTGGCGAGCGCGGAGAGCGCCGGGGCGGACTCGAACCTCGCCCTGCTGGGCGACAAGCGCTTCGTCTTCTCGGAATCGGGCGCCTCGTTCCTCATGTTCGGAATCCGGGGCCGTTCGTGGATCGCCATGGGGCCGCCGGTCGGCCGGCGCGACGAGCGCAGCGAGCTCTTCTGGCGCTTCCGCGAGCTCGCCGACGCTCACGCCGCGCGGCCCGCGTTCTACGCGCTCGGGCCGGACGACCTTCCAGACGCCGTGGACCTCGGCTTCTCGATCCAGAAGATCGGCGAGAGCGCCGCCGTGCCGCTGGCGAGCTTCTCGCTGGAAGGCCGACGTCGGGGCAATCTGAGGCGCAGCTGGCGAAAGGCGGGCGAGGAAGGCGCGACATTCGAGGTCGTGTCCGGCACGGCGACGTGCGCAGTGATGGAAGAGCTGAAGCGGGTCTCGGAGGCCTGGCTCGGCAGCCACGCGGGCGGCGAAAAGACCTTCAGCCTCGGCCACTTCGACCCGGCGTACGTGGCCGAGTTCCCAGTGGCGATCGTCCGCCACGCGGGACGCATCGTCGCATTCGCCACTATCTGGACGACGGCCCAGCGCGGGCCTTTCTCGATCGACCTGATGCGCTACGCGGCCGACGCGCCCAAGGACGTGATGGACTACCTCTTCGTCGAGTTGATCGAATGGGGCCGAAGCGCCGGCTACCAGGCGTTCGAGTTCGGCATGGCGCCGCTGTCGGGGCTCGAGGACCGACCGCTAGCCCCGATCCTGTCGCGCGTCGGCCGCCTGCTCTTCGAGCGCGGCGAGGACATTTACAACTTCCAGGGCGTGCGCCGGTACAAGGATAAGTACGACCCGCTCTGGTCGCCGCGCTACATTGCCGCAACGCGAAAGTGGGCGATCCCGATAGTGCTGGCCGACGTCGGACTTCTCTCATCCGGAGGCGTCGCCGGCCTGCGCCGCCGGCGGCGTGAGGATCGAACGGAGGACGGGGCGCGGGCTGAACCGCCGCTGCGGGCGGGACTGGTCTCACCCGTTGAAAGTGTTAAGGCCCGCACTGAGACTTAACTTTTGCTTAACCATGCCGGCCGAGAACTCAACAGCTGATGGACGGGGCCGCCGGGCGTCCACAGCTGTGTGACATTGTCGCAAGATGTTGCGGTCAAGGCGCGTTTACACACTAGGAATCGGTGGTTAGCGTTCGAACTCCGTATTGGGAGATCGATTCGGATGACCGCGGGGGGCCCCCGAAACGCGAGGTACGTCGACCCGACGAGCCGCGAAATGGCTGAAGACCTGGCCCGCCGGTCTGGCCTTTCCCTCAACGAATGGGTCGCCCGTCTGATGGCCGAAGGGCCCGAGGACGCGACTTCGCAGGACTATTTCACGCAAGGCGCGCGCCAGGCCTATGTCGAAACGCCGCGGACGCCGCCGGGACGCTACGAGACGGCGACGCATCCGAGCGACGAGGTCGGCCGCGTAACCAGCGCCATCGAGCGGCTCTCCGAGCGCATCGAGGGCGCGGAAAGCCGTCAGGCGCTGGCGATCGCCGGCATCGAGCGGGCGATGCGCGAGATGATCGACCGCATCGACGCGGGCGAACGCGAGCAGATGCAGGTCGCGGCCCGCTTCGAGAGCGAGGTCGACGGCGCGCGGACCGACGCCAGGGACGCGAAGGCCGAGGCCGGCCGACTTGCGGAACGTCTGCGTCGCGTCGAGGAGGAGGCCGCCGGACCACGATCGGCCGAGGCCATCCGGTCGTTGGAAGGAGCGATCGGCAAGGTGGCCGGCCACGTGTACGACGCCGAGAAGCGCTCGCGCGATGCGTTCGCCGAACTGCGCGCCCGGGTCGACCGGGCCGACGCCGCCGAGCAGGCGACGGCCGGCGCGATCCGGGAGCTGAAGACGACCTGCGGCGTCCTCGACGAGCGCCTGAGCCTCGCCGAGCGCGGCGCCACGGAGGGGCTCGAACGCGCCGCGGCCAACCTCTCGGCTCGCGTCGAAGCCACTCGCGACGAGCTGGCCGCACAACTGGCGGCCGTCGCCGACGCCCGCTTCGACCGCGTGGAACAGGCGCTCGCGAAGATGAGCGAGCACGTCAGGACCGCCGAGCAGCGCCAGGCTGGCGCGCTGGAGCGCATGGGCCGCGAAGTGATCGACGTCGCGCAGGCCTTGAGCCGGCGCGTGCACAGCGTCGAGAACGGCAGCGCCGAAGCGGTGACGCGGGTCAGCGCCGAAGTGTCGCGGATCACCGCCGCGGTCGAGGACCGCCTGGCGCGCGCCGACACGATTCAGGCGCAGGCGCTGGAGAAGCTGGGCGGCGAGATCGCGCGCATCACCGAGCGCCTCGCCGACCGCATCGCCAATGCGGAGCGACGCTCGGCGCAGGCGATCGACGACGTGGGCGAGCAAGTGGCGCGCGTCACCGAACGCGTGAGCCAGCGCCAGGAACGCTCGGTCGCCGAACTCGCGGATCGCATCCGGCAGAGCGAGGAGCGCACGGCTCGCCTGCTGGAGGAGGCGCGACTGAAGATCGACGACCGCCTGGCGGAGACTCAGCGCCGCATCGCCGAGGCGCCGCGGCCGAGCGCGCCGGCCGGCTTCGACGAGGATGACGAGGCGTTCTTCGGCGATGCGCCTTTCCCGGGTTTCGGGCCGCCGCCGGCGGAGCGGCCGTTCGTTGCGCCGGCCAGGAGCCGGGCCGAGCCTGCGACATTCGACGACGACGACTTCGAGGCGGTCGCTCATTTGGAGGCGCCTGCGGCCGAGGCGGCCGCCCCGGTCCCGCCAGCCGACCCAGCCCCGCCGGCCGCTTCTGCGCCGCCCGAGCCGCCCAAGGCCGCGCTCTACGAGGCTGACCTCGAGGACGTCGAGCTCGAACCCAACGTCGGCTTCGACGTCGACGATGAGCTTCTCGACGCGCATGCCTACGACTCGCGCGCCGCTGGCCCGAGGCCGGCTAACGCCGCGCCCACCGCGCTAGCGTCCGCCGACCCCGAGCTCGTCGGTCCGGCGTCGGTGGAGGCGTCGCCGCCCACGGCCCTCGCCGCGGCGGCCGCGGCGCCAGACGCTCCGTCCGCGGAAGACCTGTCCCCTGCGTCGCCCGCGTCGCTAACGACACGGGAGGTGATCGAGCGAGCCCGGGCCGCGGCCCGCGCCGCCAGCGAGCGCGACGGCCGCGGCAAGCACCAGGCCGCGCCGCCGCCACCGCGCCCCGCCGACGAGTCGATCGTCCAGAGCCTGACCTTCGGCCGCTCGCGGCGCCGCTCGGGTGGCAACATCACCGGCGCCCTGATGGTCGCGAGCCTGATGGCCGCGGTCGGGCTGACCGCCTCGGGCTATGTGTTCCTGCAGGTTCACCCGGGCGGGAAGTCCCCCAAGCGGAACGATCAGCTGAACGTAGCGAACGAATCGACGCAGCCGGCCCTGTCCGACACGCCGATGGCCGCCATGGCGCTCGCGCCGCAGCCGGCGGACGCCCCCGATCTGACCAGCCAGTACGCCGCGGCGATCGCCCGCATCGACATCAACCCCAAGAAGGGCCTCGTCGACATCCGCAAGCTGGCCGAAGGGGGCTACGCGCCCGCGCAGTTCTACCTCGCCGAACTCTACCAGGACGGCAAGGCGGGACTCGCCAAGGATCCGGTCGAGTCGCGCCGTTGGCTCGAGAAGGCGGCCGAGGGCGGCGACCGGACCGCGATGCACAACCTCGCGCTCGACTACCACGACGGTGTCGGTGGCCCGCGCAACGCCGCCACGGCGGCCGAGTGGTTCCGGAGGGCCGCCGAACTCGGCCTGCTGGATAGCCAGTACAATCTCGCCGCCATCTACGAGCACGGCGACGGCGTCAGTCAGAACCTGGCCGAGGCCTACAAGTGGTACCTGATCGCCACGCGTTCGGGTGACGCCGGCTCGCGCGCCGGCGCCCTTCGCGTCCGCGGCGCGCTCTCGCCCGACGAGCGGGCGGTCGCCGAGCGCGCCGCCCAGGACTTCGAGCCGCAGACGCCGAACCCGTCGGCGATGGCGGCGAGCGCCCAACCACCGGCCGCGGCCGCAGCTGCGCCCGACATCATCACGGCGCAGCGGGCGCTCAATCAGCTCGGCTACTACCAAGGCCCGACGGACGGCTCGCCGTCGCCGGCGCTCCGCTTGGCGCTGGCTGCGTACCAACGCGACCAGAGCCTTCCGGTCACCGGAAATCCCGACCAGGCCACGATCGGCAAGCTGCAGGTCTACGTCCGCTAGACGGTCAGGAAGCGTCAGTCCGGCCTGAGCTGAGCCCAGCCGACGGCGTGCGCGCGTCGCTCGCCCAGCACGACGGCGAGCGGAGAGCGGACGAAGAGCGGAGCGAAGGCGGCGTCGAGCACGTTGAGGCCGCCGGCGAAGGCGCCGAACGCCGGCAGCACGATGCGGGCGCCGTCGGTGACGAAACAGCGCCTGCGGACGGCGCCGACGCGGCTCTTCACCTTCGCACACGGATGCAGATGGCCGGCGACTTCCCCGTGACGGGGGGCGCCCGCGGGTTCGTGCGCCAGGTCGAGCCCGGCGACCCTGGCGACCGCAACAACCTCGCCGGGGAGGCCCCGCGGTCCGTCCTCATCGTGGTTGCCGACGATCCAGACGAGTTCGGAGACCCTCGCGATGGCTGCGAGCGCGCGCGCACCCTCGTCGGCGAGCCGCCGCTCCGCCGCGGGGTCGTGGAACGTGTCGCCGAGCAGCACGACGCGGCGCGGCGCCAGCTTCGCTGCTTCGGCGGTCAGGCGCGCGAGCGTCTCGCGGCTGTCGTAGGGCGGCAATAGCTGGCCGCGCGCGGCGTAGGCAGACCCCTTCTCCAGGTGCAGGTCGGCCACGACCAGCGTGCGCTCGGCCTCGAGCCAGAGCCCGCCGGAGGGCCTGAGCAGCGCTTCGACGCCGGCGAGTTCCAGCGCCACGCCGCCGCACGGGCTCGGGCCGAACGCATAGCGGAACGCAGGCTCGGCGATCACGAGATCGCTTCCGCGATCAGCGTCTCGGCCGCCTCCGCCAGGATCATGTCGCTCGCGCGGCCCGGCGAGGCCTGGCGCCCGATCTCCAGGATCATCGGCACCGAGAACGGCGACAGGTGATCCAGCGCCGCATGGCGGATCCGGCCCTTGATCCTGGCCAGGAGCTGGCCGAGCCGGGCGACGTCGACGAGGCCGCGCGCGGCGTCGGCCCTGGCGCAGCGCAGCAGGAGATGGTCGCTCTGATGTCGGCGCAGCACGTCGTAGACGAGGTCGGTCGAGAAGGTGATCTGGCGTCCGCTCTTCTGTTCGGCGCGAAACCGACGCTCGACCAGGCCGGAGATCAAAGCGCAGTTCTTGAAGGCGGCCTTCATCATGGTGCTTTCGAGGAGCCAGGATTCGAGATCGTCGCCAAGCATGTCCTCGGCGAACAGGTCGTCGAGGTCGAGGCCGGCCATATCGTTCAGCGACCAGACCGCGACCGCATAGTCGTTGCACACGAAACCCAGCGGACCCGCGCCGGCGCGCTCGAGGCGCCGGGTGAGCAACATGGCGAGCGTGGTGTGGGCGAGCCGCCCCTCGAACGCGTAGGCCACCATGAAGAAGCGCTGCCCGTGCGGGAAGGTCTCGAGCAGCATCTCGTCCTCGGACGGAATGGCCGAGCGGGCTTTCTGGATCGCAAGCCACTCGCGGACATCTGCGGACAGGACGTCCCATCGCGCTCCGTCGCTCATCAGGTGACGGACCTTTTTCGCCAGGAAGGTGGAAAGCGCGAACTTCGAGCCGCCCCACGAGGGCATCTTGGCGGGCAGGTCGGGCGCGGGCCGCACCAGCACGTCCATCGCCGACACCCCGACGAGCCGCCACACCTGCCCGGCGAAGAGGAAGGTGTCGCCGGGCTCCAGCACCTCCAGGTAGCCTTCCTCGACCTCGCCGATCTTGCGCCCCGCAACGCCCCGCCGCCCGGCGATCCTTACGCTGAGCATGGCGGGCGACACGATGGCCCCGACGTTCATCCGGTGGCGGAGCGCCGTCTCGGCGTTGCGCACGCGCCAGAGCCCGTCCGGACCCTTCACGATGCGCCTGTAGCGGTCGTAGGCGCGGAGCGCGTAGCCGCCGGTGGAGACGAAATCGACGACCGCCTCGAAGTCCTCCCAGCTGATGTCTCGGTAGGGTCCGGCGGCGCGGGTCTCGTCGTAAAGCGCCAGCAGGTCGAACGGCTCCGAGCAGGCCAGGCCCATGACATGCTGGGCGAGCACGTCGAGGGCGCCTTCGCGCTCGGGCTCGGCGTCGAGCGCGTTCTCGGCGATGGCCTCGCGCGCGGCCTGGCACTCCAGCATCTCGAAGCGGTTGGCCGGCACGAAGAGCGCGTGGCTGGGCTCGTCGAGGCGGTGGTTGGCGCGCCCGATCCGCTGCACCATCCGCGAGGCCCCTTTCGGCGAGGCGAGCTGGATCACGAGGTCGACGTCGCCCCAGTCGATGCCCAGGTCGAGAGTCGAGGTGCAAACCACGGCCCTCAGCGCCCCGCGCGCCATCGCCGCCTCCACCTTGCGGCGCTGCTCGGCCGACAGCGAGCCGTGGTGGAGCGCGATCGGCAGGTTGTCGTCGTTGAGCCGCCAAAGCTCCTGGAAGGCGAACTCCGCCTGGAAGCGGGTGTTGACGAAGACGAGGGCGATCCTGGCTCGCTTGATCGCCTCGTAGACCTCGGGCATCGCATGCTGCGCGGTGTGTCCGGACCATGGCACACGCCCTTCCGAAAGCAGGATGTCGACCACGGGCGGCGCGCCGGCGGCGCCGCGGACGAGGTCGACGTCGCGCCCGTCGGTCGGCGAGAGCCAGCGCCGGATCACGTCCGGGTCGTCGACCGTCGCCGACAGGGCGACGCGGCGCAGGTTCGGCGCGAACTGCTGCAGCCGGGCGAGGCCGAGCGCGAGAAGGTCGCCACGCTTGGAAGGCCAGACTGCGTGCGCCTCGTCGACGATCACGCAGCGAAGGTCTTCGAAATAGCGCCGCGCGCCCTCCCATGCGCAGAACAGCGCCAGCTGTTCGGGCGTGGTCAGCATCATGTCAGGCGGCTTCACGCGCTGGCGCTGGCGGCGCGACAGCCCCGTGTCCCCGGTGCGCGACTCGGCGTTGATCGGGAGCCCGATCTCCCGGATCGGCGCCATCAGGTTGCGCTCGATGTCGACGGCGAGCGCCTTCAGCGGCGAGAGGTAGAGCGTGTGGAGGCCGCGCGGCGCGTTGCCCGGCGCCCGTTCGGCAAGCTCGATCAGGCTGGGCAGGAAACCCGCCAGCGTCTTGCCACCGCCGGTGGGCGCGATCAGCAGCGCGTGGCGCCCGGCCCTTGCCTTCTCGACCATCGCCAGTTGATGCGCGCGCGGGCTCCAGCCGCGGCGCTCGAACCACGCCGCGAAGCGCGGCGGAAGCGTCGTGAGCGCGCGGCCATCGTCCATTGACGAGCGCTATAGCATGTTCCCGTTCCGTTTCACGCTCGCATCGGCTACCACTCGGCGGTGAACGTGCTTGCCCCGAATCTCGAGCTTGCGCCGGCCCTGGTGGTGCTGCCTGGGCCGCGGGCTGCGATCGCGGACGGGGCGGTGACGCGGATGGCCCGTCCGCCGGAGGCGCGGGACCTGTTCGAGGCCGGCCCGGTGCTGCTCGCCCACGCCGGGCTTACGGCGCGCCGCCTGGGCCTGAGCCCGCCGCCGCGCTCGCCGCGGATCTTCGACGCACTTGAGCTCTACGCCTTCGTCCGGCCGGCGGCCTTCTGCGCCCCCTCGGCGGCCGGGCTGGCCCTGGCGCTCGGACTGCCGGAGCCGCGCGGCGCGGCCGAGCAGGCGGCGGCGCTGCGCGAGGTCTGCGTGCGGCTCCTCGCGGAACTCGCCGATCAGCCGACGCCGAGCCGCGAAGAGGCGCTTGCCGTCGCCGAGACGATGGCGCGTAGCGGCTGGCCGTGGGCGTCCGCAGTGATCGGCGCGCTGCGCTCAAGGCCGCTCGGCCGGCCGTGGCGCGGAACGGGGCTGGAGGTGTGGTCGCGGCTGACCGAATGGGAGGACCAGGCGCCGCCGGGCGAAGCCGGCTCGAAGCCGATCGAGCCGGACGGCGCGGCGCGGCGGCTCGCGGCGCTGCTCGAGCGCGCCGGCCTCGACGAGACACGGCCGACGCAGGCGGCGTTCGCGGCCGAGACGGCGTTCGCGTTCCAGCCGCGCGATCGCGAAGGCGAGCCGCGGCTGATGCTGGCCGAGGCCGGCACCGGCGTCGGCAAGACGCTCGGCTATCTCGCGCCGGCTTCGCTCTGGGCCGAGACCAACGGCCCGGCGGTCTGGGTCTCGACCTTCACCCGCGCCCTGCAGCGTCAGATCGAGCGCGAGAGCCACGCGCTGTTCCCGGACCCGGCGACGCGGACGAGGAAGGCCGTGGTCCGCAAGGGGCGCGAGAACTACCTGTGTCTGTTGAACTTCCAGGAAGCGGTGCACGCCTCGTTGATCGGGAACGGGGACGGCGTCGGCCTCGCCCTGGCGGCGCGCTGGGCCAGGGCCAGCCGCGACGGCGACATGACGGGCGGAGACTTCCCCGCCTGGCTGCCGGGCCTGTTCGGCGTCGGCGCCGCAGCACAAGCCTCGCCCGCGAACCTGGTCGACCGGCGCGGCGAGTGCATCCACGCGGGCTGCCCGCACTATCGGGTCTGTTTCATCGAGCGGGCGATCCGCGCCTCGCGCCGGGCCGATCTGGTGATCGCCAACCACGCGCTGGTCATGACCCAGGCGGCATATGACGGCGCGCGCACGGCGCGCCGGCAACCGGCCGACGTCGAGACCGCGCACCTCAGGCGGATCGTCTTCGACGAGGGCCATCATCTGTTCGACGCCGCCGACAGCGCCTTCGCCGCCTGTCTGTCGGGCGCCGAGGCGGCGGAGCTGCGGCGCTGGATCCGCGGCCCCGAGGGCCGCGGCCGCCGCGGACGTGGCCTCGAGACACGGCTCGCCGACATGCTGGCGGACCGCGAGAGCGCCCGCGAGGCGCTCGTCCAGGCGAGCCGCGCCGCCGCCGCTTTGCCGGGCGAAGGCTGGTCCGGGCGGATCGCGCCGCTGAATGGCGAGGTGAGTCCGATCGGGCCGATCGAGGCCTTCCTGGTCGCCGTGATCGAGCAGTTGCGCGCACGCGCCGAGGCGTCGGAACTCGGCATGGAGTGCCAGGCGCGCCCGGCGCTCGAGCTGGTGCGCGAGACCGCGGCCGAGGCGGCGCGGGCGCTGGCCGCGGTCGAAGCCCCGCTGCTGGCGCTCGCCCGCCATTTGGCGGACGCGCTCGACGAGGACAGCGACACGCTGCCCACCGGCGATCGCGCCCGCATAGAGGGGGCCTTGCGCGGCCTGGACCGCAGGGCGCGGATGATGTTGCCGGCGTGGCGCTCGATGCTGAAGGCGCTGGAGGAGGACGCCGAGGACGACCCCGACTTCGTCGACTGGTTCGACGCCAACTTCATGTACGGCCGTGTGGTGGACGCGGCCTGCCGCCGCCACTGGGTGGATCCCTCCGAGCCGCTGGCCGCCGCCGTGCTCGCGCCGGCGCACGGCGTGCTCGTCACCAGCGCCACGCTCGCCGACTCGACGCTGGACGACCCGTTCGCGCTCGCCGAGATGCGCACCGGCTCGGCGCGGTTCGCCGACCGCCCGAAGACGCTGCGCCTCGCCTCGCCGTTCGACTACGCGGCCAACACCCGGGCGATCGTCGTCACGGACGTCGCCCGCGACGACGCGCGGCAGGTCGCCGCCGCGATGCGCGAGCTCTTCGCTGCGGCGGGCGGCGGCGCCCTGGGTCTCTTCACCGCGATCCGGCGCCTGCGGGCCGTGCACGAGCGCGTCGCGCCCGCCCTCGCCGACAAGGGCCTTGCGCTCTACGCCCAGCACGTCGACCCGCTCGAGGTGGGCGCGCTGGTCGACATCTTCCGCGCGGAGGAGGACGCGTGTCTTCTCGGCACCGACGCGGTTCGCGACGGGGTCGACGTGCCCGGCCGATCGCTGCGCTTGCTGGTCTTCGACCGCGTGCCGTGGCCGCGTCCCGACATCCTGCACAAGGCGCGCCGCGCCCGTTTCGGGGGCAAGACCTACGACGACGCTCTGGCCAGGGCCCGCATCGCCCAGGCGTTCGGGCGCCTGATCCGCCGGGCCGACGACCGCGGCGTGTTCGTCATGCTCGACGCGGCGGCGCCGACGCGCCTCTTCACCGGCCTGCCAGAGGGGGTCCGGCTGGAGCGGATGGGCCTCGTTGAGGCGCTTGAGGCGACGGCGGCGCACCTGGACGCGCCGCGCGGCGCGTCCTGAACGCGCGCCGCGGATCACGCGATCCGCGGCAGCACCTCGTCCGTGATCAAGTCGAAGCTCGTCTGGCTCAGCGGCGCGCAGAGCAGGTAGTTCAGCTGGGCGGTCTCCTTCAGCGCCAGGATCTGGTCCACGACAGCGCCGGGCTCGCCATGCAGGATGACCTCGTTGACATAGCGCTCCACGGGGTCGCCTTCGCCTCGAGCGCCGATGTACGAGCCAACGGTCCATTCGGCGCCGCGCCTCGCCACCGCCTCGGCCTGCTCGGCGCTGCGGCCCACGGCGATCAGCCGGGCCATCGGAATGTCTCGGCCCTGCGCGGAGAAGCCGCTGGCGGCCATCTGCTCGCCGTAGTGGCTGCGCTTTGCGGCCAGGTCGGCGCGTGTGCAGTGCGGATCCATCAGGATCGAGAAGCCGCAGCTTGCGGCCCAGTCGATCGCCGCGTCCGAAGTGGCGGCCATCCAGACCGGCGGATGCGGCGCCTGGATCGGCTTGGGCAGCACCTCGACGTCCTCGTAGCGGAAGTATTGATCCGCGTGCGACAGCCGCTCCTGCGTCCAGGCCTTCAGCACCACGTCGACCGCCTCGTGAAAGCGCGCCGCGCTCTCGGCCGGCGGCACGCCGAACGCAGCGAACTCGCGGGGCGAGAAGCCGCGTCCCGCGCCCCAGTTCACCCGGCCGCCGGAAAGCACGTCGAGCAGCGCCACCTCCTCGGCGAGGCGCAGCGGGTTGTAGAACGGCGCCAGCGAGACCGCGGTGCCGATCCGCAGACGCTGCGTCCGGGCGGCGGCCATGGTCGCCATCATGTGCACCGACGGGCACACCGAGTAGCCGGAGAAGTGGTGCTCGGCGAGCCAGACCGCGTCGTAGCCGGCGCTGTCCATCACCTCGAACCGCTCGATGGCGCGCTCGTATACCGACTGGAGCGGGATGCGCCGGTCGGCCCACCCGAAGAACTGCAGAACGCCGACTTTCATGACGCTTCCCCTTCTCTTGGGAGATGCTAGGCGACCGGCGCGGGCGGGGCCAGCCGATGGCCCGTGCGACACCCTTGCAACTGCATCGCAATCAACCGCAACATCATGAATCGCATCAGGGTTCTCCCTTAGGGGACCAACCCGAATTTCGGCTGCAAGGCGCCGGATTTAACCTGCGAGAAGTTCAAGAGACGCCCGCTTTGGCGCCTCGACTTAACGGAGGCCGTGATGGCGACCGAGACTGGAATGCATACGTTGAACCTTTCGCGCCGGAACCTCCTCCGCGGCGTGGGCGTCGTCGCGGGCGTCGGCGCTCTGATCGGAGCTGGCCTGGCCGCGAGCCCGGCGGCGGCCGACACCAAGTTCAGCCAGGCGATGGCCAAGTATCAGGCCAAGCCAAAGGGTGCGCAAAGCTGCGACACCTGCACGCAGTTCCAGGCCAACGACTCCTGCCGGCTGGTGCAGGGCCGGATCAGCCCGACCGGTTGGTGCCTGCTTTACGCCCACAAATAGCCATAAAAATACCGGCAAATCGCCACAAAGGCTCGCCGGGCGAAGCGAGCGAACACGAGGGGACTGACGAATGATCATGCGATTTCTCGCCCGCTTAGTGGGCGTGGGCGCCTTGGCGCTCGGTATCCTCGGCCTCGGCGCGACCAGCGCCGGGGCCGTTCCGGCGTTCGCCGTCCAGACCGGCGAGCCGTGCCAAGCCTGCCACGTGGGCGGCTTCGGGCCGCAACTGACCGCCTTCGGGCGTGAGTTCAAGTTGCAGGGCTACACGCTGCGCACGGCGAAGTTCAACGTGCCGCTGTCGATGATGCTGATGGCGTCGTACGTGCACACCCAGAAGGGGCAGAACCCGCCCCCGCCAGGATATGCGCCCAACGACAACACCACGCTCGACCAGCTCAGCATGTTCTTCGCCGGCGGCTTTGGCTCGCACCTGGGCGCCTTCGTACAGGGCACCTACGACGGCGTGGCCAAGCAGTGGCACTGGGACAATCTGGACGTGCGCGTGGTTGAACCGACCCAAATCGGCAAGACCGACGTGACCTTCGGCGTCGACGTCAACAATGCGCCGACCGTGCAGGACGCCTGGAACACGCTCCCGGCGTGGGGCTACCCCTACACCACCTCCGCGCTCGCGCCGACGCCGGCGACTTCGCCGCTCCTGAACGGCGCGCTCGCGCAGACATCGCTTGGCGTTACGGGCTACGCCTGGATTGATTCCAAGCTCTATCTGGAAGCCGGCGCCTACTTCTCGCCCAACGCCAACTCTCTCTCGAGCCTGGGCGTGGATCCGACGAGCCCTGGCTCCATCCAGGGCGCCGCGCCGTACGTCCGCGCCGCCTACCAGCAGGACGTCGGCAAGGGTACGCTGGAGGTCGGCGTGTTCGGGATGGGCGTGAACGTGTTCCCTGGGCTGAACCGCACGACGGGCCTCACCGACCGCTACACGGACGCGGGCTTCGACGGCTCGTACATCCTCGCGATGGACAACACCGACGTGTTCACGCTCAACGGCCGCTATGTGCATGAGAACCAAGACCTCGCCGCCACATGCACGTTGATGGCTGTTCCGACGGCCGGGGCCTGCGCCTCGAACTCGCTCGACGACTACCGGCTCGACGCGTCCTACTACTGGCGCGACAAGGTCGGATTCACTGTCCAGCTGTTCGACACCACCGGATCAGCCAACCAGCTCATCTACGCCGGCAACCGCACCTTCTCGCCCAACAGCGACGGCGTAACCTTCCAGGTCGACGCCACGCCCTGGGGCAGCGGCAACGGTCCGCTGGGCAAGAGGTTCAACACGCGGGTCGGGGTCCAGTACACCCTCTACGGGTCCTTCAACGGAGCCGAGAGCAACTGGGACGGCCTGGGATCCAACGCCAGCGACAACAACACCCTGCGGGTCTTCATCTGGTCCGCCTACTGAGTCGCCCGGGCTAGACCATCCGGGCGGGCGCGAGCTTCCAGGCTCGCCCCGCCCGGAGTGCGTTCCGACGGCCGCCGCTCGACCTACTCCCGCCGATCCCGGCCGAAGTTCACGTCGGGGCTTTCCTGGCCGGCGGCGACGATACCCAGGCGAATCGCCCGAGTGCGGGTGAAGAGCGCCTGCAGCTTGTCGCCCTCGCCCCACCGGATCGCGCGAGACAGCGCCTGCAGGTCCTCGGTGAAGCGGCCGAGGATTTCGAGCACCGCATCGCGGTTGGTCAGGAAGACGTCGCGCCACATGATCGGGTCCGATGCGGCGATGCGCGTGAAGTCGCGGAAGCCGCCGGCCGAGAACTTCATCACCTCGCCGCGCGTCACCTCCTCGAGGTCGGCCGCGGTTCCAACGATGTTGAAGGCGATCAGGTGCGGCAGGTGCGAGGTCACGGCCAGCACCAGATCGTGGTGCGAGGCTTCCATGAGCTCGACCCGCGATCCGAGCGCCATCCAGAACGCGGTCAGCCGCTCGACAGCGGCGCGGTAGGGCGCATCGTCGCGCTTCTGGGGCGTCAGGATGCACCAGCGGTTCTCGAACAGGCTCGCGAATCCGGCGTCCGGTCCCGACTGCTCGGTGCCGGCGACGGGGTGCCCGGGAATCACGAAGACGTCGGCTGGAGCATTGGCCGCCATGGCCCCGGCCACCGCGCCCTTGACCGAGCCGACGTCGGTGAGCGTCGCGCCCGCCTTCAGGCTCGGGGCGGCGGCGGCGGTCGCGGGCCCCATCGCCAGGACCGGCGCCGCGAGAACGACCAGGTCGGCGTCACGCGCGGCCGCCGCGGCGTCGGCGGTCACCACATCGGCGATGCCGAGCGCCTCAAGTCGCGCACGGTGCTCGACGCTGGTGTCCGCGACGGCGATCGTCCCGACGACCCCGTGGGCGCGCGCGGCCCGGATCACTGACGAGCCGATGAGGCCGCCGCCGATCACCGCCATCCTGGGGTAGATCGGCTCTCGCGGCGGTTGGCGTTCCGGGGGCTCGGCGGTCATTGACGACTCCTGGGGCTGGGCCGGAGACCGTCGTCCTTTTCCTCGAAGACCAGCCGCCGGCTATGGGCGGCTGGAAAGAAGGATCGACCTGCCGCTCAGCTATGTTGCGAGCGGGGGTAGTAGCGCTGGCGAGAGCGGGCGGGCGAGGTCACGGCCGCGCTCCTAGCGGGGCGTCGCGGCCCGCGTCAAGGCGTGGCGCGCGTTGGCGTTCGGTCGTGGCCGTCAGGCTGGGGTGGCTCGGGGCCGCAACGATACGCTGGCGACGACCTCGACGCCGCTACTCGCGCGGCCTGGCGAGGAAGTCGCTCAGCGCGTCGATCATGGCGCGATTGTGCGCTTCGAGACCGATCGTGAACCGGAGGTGGGCGGGCAGTCCATAGCCGCCGACCCCGCGCACCAGGAGACCGCGCGAAGCGAGGAACGGCTCGGCGTCCGCCGCGGTCTTGCCGGGCGTGTCGGGGAACCGCGCCAGCACGAAGTTGGCGCCGCTCGGGATCACCTCCAGGCCGAGGCCGCCGAGCTGTTGGGTCAGCCACGGGCGCCACCGCTCGACGTGCTCGACCGAGCGCCGCTGGAAGTCCTCGTCAGCCAGCGCCGCGATGGCCGCCGCCTGGGCGGGTATCGAGACATTGAATGGCAGACGGATGCGGTCCATCGCATCGGCGATCGGCGCCGGGGTGTAGGCCCAGCCGACCCTGAGCGCCGCCAGGCCGTGCAGCTTTGAGAAAGTGTGCGTGACGATGACGTTGGGCGCGTCGCGGGCGAGGTCCAGGCCGTCGGTGAAGCGCGGATCGGTGCAGAACTCGGCGTAGGCGCCGTCGAGCACCAGGACGACGCTGGGCGGCAACTCAGCCGCCAGGCGGCGCACTTCACCCTCGGTGATGAACGTGCCCGTGGGGTTCGCCGGGTTCGCGATGAAGACGATGCGCGTGCGCTCGTCGACGCGCTTCAGCAGTTCGTCCACATCGATCCGGTAGTCGGGCTCCGGCGCCATCCGCACCTCGGCCTGGCAGGCCCGCGCCGCGATGGCGTACGCGCCGAAGCCGAACTCGCCCTGCACGATGTTGTCGCCGGGCTCGAGGAAGGTCTGGGCGACGATCTGGAAGATTTCGTCGGTGCCGGTGCCCATGACCACGCGCTCAGGCTCGATCCGATAGCGCTCGGCGATGGCGGCGCGCAGGACATGCGCGCGACCGTCGGGGTAGAGGTTGAGCTGGGGCGCCGCCTCGACGTACGCGGCGCGCGCATTCTCGCTGCAGCCCAGGATGTTCTCGTTGGCAGAGAGCTTGACGGGATCGGCGACGCCTTCGGCCGTGGCCTTGCCGGGCTTGTAGGGCGTGATGTCCAGGATGCCGGGCTTGGGCTGCGGCGCCTTCGCGGCGAAGCGGCCGAGATCCTTCTGCGCTGGCGTCTGGGCGGTCATGTCGGGCTCATACACGGGGCCGTTCCGACGCGCATCCCTCAGAAGAGCCGCGGCGCCGTCGCCACGCGCACGCCCCCGACCCAGGCCTCGCCGCCCTTGAAGTCGAGCGTCAGGGGCAGCCCCCCGGCGACGAGCGCAATCTGGCCGGCGAGGCCGCCGTCGGCGCCGATCGAAAGCCGGCCGGACGCCGCGGTGAAGCGCCGCGGGCCGGCCGCGAGTTCGAAATGCTGGATCTCGAGGCCGCCGCCGGCGCGGGTCCACGCAACGAGCCCTTGACGCAGGTCGGGCAGGGCGAAAGCGCTGGCGTGGCCGAAGATCGCGTCCGTCTTCAGACTGACCGGCCCGCCACCCGACAGAACCGCGAGCCATCCGCCTGGCGTCGCGACGCCCCCGTCGATCGACAGATACGTCGCGCCATGATCCTCGGGCCCCGGCCGGGTGTAGAATTGGACGTTCTTCGCCGCCGCGAGCGTCACCGGCGAGGCGCCCGGCCCTGCCGCGAAGCGCGCGTCGTCGACCTCGAGGGCGATGCGCGGCACGCCCTCGCCGACGCCGCTGACGCTGCCGCGCAGCACGCGAGCGGCGACGTCGATCGGGCCGCCCTCGGCGCGGGAGACGGTCACGCGGCCCCCGGGCAGGTAGAACACCCAGTGCGTCGGCTCGAACGCAAAGGCCTCGGTCTTCAGCGCCGGCGCGGCGATCCCCCAACCTGACGCATCCGCGACCTCGAGCCCCATCACGTCAACGTCGAGCCGGAACGGATAGCCGCCGGTCTGCCGGCTCGCCCAGGCTACCCGCCAGCCGGCGGCGCGCAGGCGCGCGGCCGTGGCGTCCATGCCGGCGACCGTTGCGTGCATCAGCCAGAGCCACCAGAGGCTCCACGCAATGGCCACGACCACCGCGACGGCCCAGGGGATGTACAGCCCCCGCCGGCTGACCTTGCGGGGCGGCGGAGCGGCGCTATGGGTCGGGTCTGTCCAGGGAGTCACGCTTGTCCGGCGAGCATTGGGTCTTCGGCTACGGCTCGCTGATGTGGCGGCCGGGATTTCCATTCCTAGAGCGTCTGCCCGCCAGGCTCCATGGCCGACGACGCGCGTTCTGCATCTATTCGGTCCACCACCGCGGCACGCCCGCCAGACGCGGCCTCGTGCTGGGCCTCGCGCCGGGCGGCTCGGTGCGCGGAATCGCCTATCGGGTGTCCGGACCCGACTGGCCGGACGTGCGCGCCTACCTGATGGAGCGCGAGCAGCCCACGGAGACCTACCTGGAAGCGCATGTCGCCGTGCGTCTCGCGGGCGGCCGCCGCGTGGAGTGCCTGACTTTTCTCTCGGACACGGCGCACCCGCAGTGGGCGGGCGTGCTCAGCCTCGAGCGTCAGGCCGAGCTGATCGCCGGCGCAGAAGGACTCTCCGGTCGCAACGTCGACTACCTCGCCGACCTCGTCGCCCACCTGCGCGAGGAAGGCGTCCACGACCGCGCCATGGAGACGCTGCTGCCGATGGTCCGGGCGCGAGAGGCGCCGCTGTAGCGCCCGCGGCCTAGCCCGCGGGTCCGCATGCGCGCATTCGGCCTGCTCGCCGAGCCGCGACGCCGAGCGGCGCACGGCGGCTGACGCCCGCCGCTCGGGCGCTAGAGAGGCAGCAGCGCGTTCGAGGCCGCTTCGATCCCTTCCTGCATCTCGCGCATGAACTCGGCGCGCTTGAGTCCAGCGGGCAGCGGCTCGAGGTATTCGAAGACGATCGTTCCGGGCCGGCGCACGAAACCGTGGGCGGGCCAGTGAGCGCCCGAATTGGTGGCCAGCAGATGCACGGGCAGGCCGAGATCGCGGTAGAGGCCGGCGACGCCCGGCTGGTAGGTTCCGGCGACGCCCGGCTCGCCGCGCGTTCCCTCCGGGAAGATGACCAGCTGGCGAGGCGCCTCGGCGAGGCGGTCCTGTCCGGCGCGCACGAGGTCCTTCAGGGCCCGCGCGCCGCCCTCGCGGTCAACGACGATCATCCGCGCCTTCCGCGCGTACCAGCCGAAGAAGGGGATCCGCATCAGCTCCTTGCGCATGACGAAGCAGCTGTCGGGCAGCCAGGCGAACTGGGCGAAGACGTCGAACATGCAGAGGTGCTTGGCCGCGATCAGCGCCCGGCCGGTCGGGATGTGCTCGCGCCCGCGCACCTCGACCCTGATGTCGCAGCAGACGCGCAGGAGCACGATCACGCCGCGCGCCCAGAAGGCGAACGCGGACGTCAGAGCGCCGCGCGGCGTCAGTAACGTCGGAAGGCAGAGGATCGAGAGCGCGGCCGACCACAGGTAGAACGCCGCCATGAACAGGATCGAGCGGACCAGGATCAAACCTACCTCCCCCCACCCCGGGCGACCCGCGCTGGCGTCGGCCCCAGGCCCAGCACCGTCTCGCGCGCCAGCACCACCACGTACTTGCAGTATTCGAGGATCATCCGCTGGGCGTCGCGTTCCGTCTTCCACCAGCGGGCCGCGTCCAGCGCGCCGGTCGCCACCGGGTAGGGTATGATCCTGGCCTCGGGCATGGCCGCGCGCAGCTCGAGACGTGCGCGCGGCATGTGGTAGTCGGCGGTAACCAGGATCAACGTCTTGTAGCCCCTGGCCCGCGCCCATGCGGCGGTCTCGCGGGCGTTGCCGGCGGTGTTGGCGGCGGTGAAGCCGAGGTCGACGCAGCAGTCGAAGAACTGCTTGCCGGTCCCGGTCAGCATCTGCAGCTGGCTGCGTGTGACGTGGGGCGCGACCCCGCTGATCAGGACACGTCTCGCCTTGCCTGCCTCGAGCAGGCGCAGCGCCGCAGCGATGCGCTCGTCCGAATGACCGGTCAACGCGACGGCGCCGTCGGCGGCGCGCGGCGCCGGCGCGGGCGTCGAACGCTCGACGCGTCCGGCGAAAGCGAGGAGACCCGCCGTCCAGACCATCAGCGCCACGCCGAGTGTGGCCAGCGTGCGCAGACCCAGCCCCCTCACGGCCGCCCCGCGAGCACCGACATGGCGGTGAGCCGCGCGGTCACGGCCGCCACCAGCGCGCCCAGCAACGGGAACGGCGCCGGCGCGGCCAGGTCTGTCCAGGCGATCGGCAGGAGCGCGGTCAGCTGTTCGTCGCCGGTCCCGGCGAGCTTGATGAAGACGGCGACGAGGACGGCCAGCGCCCCGCCGGCGAGGCCCGCCTGCGCGGCCGCTCTTGCGAATCTTGCCTGGAAGAGCCGTGCGACGAACCCGTCGGTCGCGCCGGCCAGATGCAGAGCTTCGACCACCTCGCGCCGAGCGGCCAGGCCCTCGCGGGTGGCGAAGGCGATGACCGCGCCCAGGACAGCGACGATCAGCACGAACAGGGCCGCGCCCGCGATCTCCACGGCTAGGCCGGCCCGCATGATCTGCGCCGCCCAGCGGCTATGGTCGTCGACGTCGGCGTCGATGCCCGCCGCCTTCAGCGCCTGGCGGATCGCCGCGCCGCTGGCGGGCGCCGTCGGATCGAGTTGCACGGCGACGAGGCGCGGCGTCGGCAAGTCGGGCGGCAGGCCCCCAGGTCCGATCCATGGCGCGAGCAGCGCCTGCGTCTTGGCGGCGTCGAGCGGGAGCGCCTGGGCGACGCCCGGCACGCCCGCGACCACCTCTTCCGCGCGGGCGGCGGCTTCGTCAGGCGTGTCCGTTCCGCTGGGGCGCACGACCACTGTCGCCGAACCGGTGAGCTCGGTGCGCCAGCCCAGGGTCGCGCGCTGGCCAGCGAGGCCTGCGACAGCAGCGAGGCTGGCCAGGAACGAGAGCGCCGCCACCACGAAGAGCAGCGTCCAGTCACGCCCGTCCCCCTTCGGGAGCAGCGGCGCGGGCCACCAGCGTTGCGGATCGAAGGCGAGACTCATGCCTCGCCTACTGGATCGAACCTGGGCGCTCGCGCAAGCCGCCCGGCGTCCAACGTAAGCGACGGCATGCCCGAGCGGGCGACCAGGTCGGTGTCGTGGCTCGCGATCAGCACCGTGGCGCCGACCCGGTTCAGCTCCAGGAAGAGCCGCAGGATGCGAACGGCCATCGCCTCGTCGACGTTGCCGGTCGGCTCGTCCGCCAACAGGATGTCGGGCCGGTTGATGACGGCGCGCGCGATGGCCAGCCGTTGCTTCTCGCCGCCCGAAAGGGCCGGCGGCATCGCATGCATGCGATCTCCCAGGCCCACCCAGGCGAGAAGATCGGCGATGTCCGAGCGGTAGTCCGCGGGCCTGCGGCCCGCGATGCGCGGGCCGAGCGCCGCGTTGTCGAAGACGCTCAGATGGTCGAGCAGGCGGAACTCCTGGAAGACGACGCCGATGCGCCGCCGCATCAACGGCCGATCCTTGCGCTTCAGCAGGGCGATATCCTGGCCGAAGATCTCGATGCGGCCACGCGAGGCCTGCTCCGAAAGGTAGATCAGCTTGAGCAGCGTCGACTTTCCGGAGCCGGACGGGCCCGTGAGGAAGTGGAACGAGCCGCGCGGCAGCTCGAACGAGATGTCCTTCAGCACCTCGGGCTCGCGACCGTAGCGCATGGAGACGCCCTCGAAGCGGACCACCGCGCCAAGCGGACCGTTGTCAACTGGTCGCGGGGGCCGAGCGATGGGCTTCCTGGACATGAGAGCCGAAATCGGCGACCTCGATGAGAGGGTTTGCTCGGGCGTCCGATTCGGTTGTCATGATACTGACCTGTCCGGAGTGCGCCACCGGCTATTTCGTCGACGACGGGCTGATCCGCGCCAGCGGTCGGACCGTCCGTTGTGCTGCGTGCGGCCATCGCTGGACAGCCTATCCGGCCGACAAGCCGCTCGAGCTCGTGACGGACGAGGAGGGCGCGATCGGCAAGGAGCCAACGCCCGAGCCAGAGCCCGCCGCTGCGCTCACGGGCGACGACCTGCCGCGCGTCTTCCGCGGCAGGGCGGAGGAGGAGCGCAAGAACAGGCGCGCCGCGCTGGACGGCGTCGTTTGGACAGCGGCGGCGCTCGGCGTGCTGGCGCTGGTCGGGCTGGGCCTCCTGTTCCGGGCGTCAGTGGTGGGGGTCTGGCCGCAGACGGCCTCGCTCTACGCCGCCATCGGGCTGCCGGTGAACGTCACTGGCCTGACGATCGAGCAGGTTCGCGCCGAGCCGGCGCTGCAGAACGGCCACGCGACGCTCGCCGTCTCCGGCGTGATCCGCAACGTCACCGATCATCCGGTTGTCGCGCCGCCGCTGCGCGTCACCGTGCTTAACGCCGAGGGCAAGCGCGTGGCCGGCGAGATCGCCGCGATCGTGAACAGCCGCCTCCCGCCCGGCGAGACGCGCCATTTCGTCACCTCGATCTTCGATCCTCCGGCCTCGGCGGCGAACCTCGTGGTCGACTTCGCGGTCGGCGCGCCGGCCACCGCCATGCGGGCGAGCCCGGCCCCGCCCGTGACGACCGGTCCGCCCCAGCCGCCCCACTTCACCCTGCGCGGCGCCGACAACGCGGCGGCGCCAGCCGCGAACGTCACCCTTCCGGCTTCGAACAGCCTTGCGGCGCCGACGGCGACGCCTCTGCAGCCGGCGAACACGACCAGCGCTCGATGAGCGATACGCCCGAGGGCCTGCAGACCCTTCTGACCGAAGCCGAGGTCGAGGCCCGGGTGGCCGGGCTGGCGCGACGCCTCGCGCCGCATGTGGCCGACGACGCGGTGGCGGTCTGCCTGCTCACCGGCGGCCTCTGGTTCGCCGCCGACATGACCCGCGCGCTCGCGCGGCTCGGCCGCCACGTCGCCTTCGACGCGCTCTGGCTTGCTTCCTACGGCGACGACCGCGCCAGCCGGGGCCGCTGCCAGGTCCGCGCCGACCTGCAGCGCCCCCTGGCCGGCCGCCAGGCGCTGGTGCTGGACGACGTGGTGGACACCGGGCTGTCGCTCGCCGAAGCCGCCCGCCTGGTGAATGACGCGGGCGCGAGGCAGGTGATCACGTGCGTGTTCGCCCGCAAGCCCTGGCCCTCGCCACGCGCTATCGAGCCGGATTTCTCCGCCTGGGACGCGCCGGCGCGTTTCCTGGTCGGCTATGGCATGGACGCGGCGGGCCAGATGCGCGGGCTGCCCTACATCGCGGCGGCGGACTGAGCGTCACAGCCACTGCGGCATGCGCTCTCGCCCCAGCATCTCCTCGTAGCTGGGCCGCGGCCGGATGACGGCGAACTCCGCGCCCTTGACGAGAACCTCGGCCGCCAGGGGCCGGGTGTTGTACTCGCTGGACATCGAGGCGCCGTAAGCCCCGGCGCTCATGAAGGCGACGAGGTCGCCCGCCTGAAGCGGCGGCAGCATGCGGTCGCGGGTGAAAGTGTCGCCAGTCTCGCAGACCGGCCCGACGACATCGTAAGGCCGCAGCGGCCCCGGGCGCGGCGCCACCGGACGGATGTCGTGATAGGCGTCGTACATGGCCGGGCGGACGAGGTCGTTCATCGCCGCGTCGAGCACCAGCAGGCGGCGGCCCTCGGGACGCTCGTGGACGTGGATCACGCGCGACAGCAAT
>JAKAZA010000046.1:0-25742 GCA_021816155.1 Pseudomonadota bacterium
CATGCTCGACCTGACCGGCGGCGGCGCCGTGATGGAGCGCGGCTGCGTCTATATCGTCGAGGTCGCCGAGCGCCTGGCGTTGCCGCGCGACGTGGCCGCACGCGCCAATCCGAAGAGCTCCACCGGCCGCGTCGACGTATTCGTGCGAGCCCTCACCGACCACGGCCCGGCCTTCGACGACATCGCCGAAGGCTACCGCGGACCGCTCTACATCGAGATCGCGCCGCAGACCTTTTCGGTCCTCGTGCGCGCCGGCACGCGGCTGAATCAGCTGCGCCTTAGGCGTGGCGAGCCGCAGGTGCGGACGGTGAAGAGCGTCAGCGTCGACCTCGAGGCGCCGCTCGCCGGCTTCCGCGCGCGTCGGCACGCCGGCGTCATCGACCTCGACCGGGAGGAGGGCCACGACCCGCGCGACTTCTGGGAGGCGCTCGAGCCGCGCCGCGGCGAGCTGCTGCTCGACCCTGGCGAGTTCTACATCCTGGCGTCCAAGGAGCCGATCCAGATCCCGGTGCTGGAGGCGGCCGAGATGACGCCGATAGACCCGGCCGTGGGCGAGTTCCGCGTCCACTACGCCGGCTTCTTCGATCCCGGCTTCGGCGCGCCCGAGACCGACAGCGTCGGCGCCCGCGGCGTGCTGGAGGTGCGCAGCCACGAGACGCCGTTCCTGCTGGAGGACGGCCAGACCGTCGCGCGCCTGGTCTTCCAGCCGCTCACCGAGCGCCCCGCGCGCCTCTACGGCGAGAACGGCTCCCACTACCAGCGCCAGGGCCTGAAGCTTTCCAAGCACTTCCGGCCGTGGAGCTGAGGTCCTGGGGGCGGCACGCGTCGTCTGCTCGGCGGCGTCCCCCCGTTGGCGGAGCGCCTGCATCGAACGGTGGGCGACGCTGGCCAGCCGGGCGTCCGCAGAGCGCTCGGCGTTGATCCTGCGCAACGCCAGGCGCGCCGCCAGCAGGTAACGATCGGCGGAAGCCTCTGGAGCGACCGGCGATATGCGGCGTCTGCGCGTCTACCACGCCATTCTGGCGCCGCTGGTGATCCTGGCCTTCCTGACCGGAGAAACGGGCCGTGCGCACGCGTGGCTCGGCTACTGCGTCGCCGGCATGATCGCCGTCAGGCTCATCCTTGCCTTGACCGGTCAGCCGCAGCTCGGCCTTTCGCGCTTCTATCCGCAGTTCCACGACCTGCGCCTTGGAACCGCCCTGACACATCCCGCGATCAGCCGTTCGCTGCTTCTGGCGATTGCGGCCAGCGGACTGGCGGCGGTCGGCACGGGCCTCGCCATGGACCGCGGCCACGCGTTGGTTGTCGCCGCCGATCGCCCGCCGATCGCGAGCGCGCCCCTCGGGCCGCAATCCAGTTCGGCGCGGTTCAGCGCCATCGTCGGCGAAAGGCATGAAGACGAAGGCGAGGCTGGCGAGCGGGAGGATCGTCCCTTGGGCGAGACGCATGAGTTCTTCTCGAACCTTCTGATCGCGCTGGTTGGCGCGCACATCAGCTATCTGCTGCTGTTCAAGCGGCCGCTCGCACGCTTCATGCTGTTCCTTCCGCAGGCGCCGAAGGCTTGACTGTCGGGGCGGACGGGGGCCCGGCCGTTCGGCAAGTCGCCCCTTCACGCCGGCGGCGCCGCGACGGACGTTCGCCGCCGCGGCCGCTTGGCGAACGGATCGATCGGTGTCAGTTGGGCCCGGCGCCGAAGCCGGAGGGCAGGTCGACGCCCATCTCCCGGGCGCGCTCTCGGATCATCTTCTGATGCTCGTTGCGAATCTGCTCGCGATCCTGCGCCGTCGTCGCGTTGCGCATGCGTTCGTGGAACTGCAGGCGCTCCTGGTCGGTAAGCATCAACGACATGAGGTAGCGGTCTTGCTCACGCTGCACGTTTCGGCCCGAGCCGAATGGCGCGTCGACGCCGAGCTCACGCGCACGCTCGGCGATCGTGGCGCGGTGCTCGTTGCGGATCCGTGACTGTTCCTGGGCCGAGGTGGCCTGCCGCATCTGCTCGTGGAACCGCGCGCGTTCGTCGCTGGTGAGCAGACTCCAGCCGCTGAGCTGGTCGCGAAGCACCTGATCGGTTCGGAGCCGATCGCGATCATGCAGCCGATCCTGGTCGTGGAGCCGATCCTGATCGTGCAATCGGTCCTGATCATGCAAACGGTCACGATCCAGCGTCCCGCTCGGGACCGCCCCACCCATGCCGCCCCCCATCGCGCCGCCACCCATTCCGCCGCCTCCGCCACCCCCGCCGCCAGCCGGCGCGGCCAGGACGGGTTGCGCGGCGCTGAGGGCCAGTGCGCCCAGCAGGGAAGTCATGACAACTCGAGAAGCTTTCACGGCGGACTCCTTTCATCTCTCAGACGGCCGCCCGCTGGACCTTCGGCGTCGCATGACCCCGGTTGCCATTGGAGGGTTCGATTTCATTCCTGTTACATTCGGCCTCGCTCGCGACCTTGATCCACCTCAAGGTTGCGTGAGCCGCGGCGGCGGCCGACCGCCGGGAGTGACGCCACAGCCATTTCCGACGACCCGTGCGCTCGTTCGACTTCGCGCACCGAGCGTCGAGGACGGGCTAAGTCAGCAGCGCAGCGCGTTGGGGCGCAGACCGGCGCGCGCCTGGTCCTTCAGCCGCTGACCGACGGCTCGGAGGCGCAATCGCGGCCTGGGCCCGTCGGTCCGAGGGGCCGCCACGCGATGATCGAACGGCTTGAGGCGGCTCAGGCAACCGGCTAGATGGAACGGGTCTTGAACGTCTGTGTAAGCCGAGCTGCAAACCGCGCCCGCCATCGCTGGTCCGCGCGGAACTGAGCAGCGGAAATCACCAGACGAAGCGGGCGTAGTTCAGAGGTAGAACGTCAGCTTCCCAAGCTGAATGTCAGGGGTTCGATTCCCCTCGCCCGCTCCAACAAGTCAAGCACGTGTGTCCGCTCGCCTTGAGCCGGGAAAGATCGCTCGCGGACATCGTTGGCTGCGGCATGCCCGTCGTCCCCACGGACTGATCGCGACCGGCGTCAGCGGTCGGCGTCGTGGCGACGGACGATCACCGACTGGCTGGCGGTGGCCATCAGCTGACGGTCTTCGGAGAAGAGCCGCATCGCGCCGTGGCCGAAACCTGCGTTCACGGCGTGGATGGAGATGTCGCACAACACCCACTCGGTCGGCGCCAGGCGCACGATGCGGATGGTGTTGTCCAGGCTGCTGCCGCCAGCGTTGAAGCCCAGCGCGTTGCCGATGCCCGAAGGCACGTGGTCGGCGAAGATCGCCAGCGTCGCCGCGTCGACGACGCCGCCGGCCTTGGGACGCATCCACATGATCAGCCGCCCGTCTTCGCTGCGCGGCGCGCCGTTCATGTCGAAGCCGAAATTGCCCCTTGCCATCCGCATCTCGATCTGGCCGTGGAGACCGCCGGCGTCGCCGCGCCAGTGCTCGTGGGGCGGACAGTCCGACGGCGGCGGCGCCTCGGGCGCCTCCACCCATACGCCCGTGATGTCGCTGTCTCGCGCGCCGAGGGCGGCGTTGACGGTGAGGATCTCCTTGTCGTCGACGTGGGCGATGACCCGCGCCTGGCTGGTGCCTTTCCCGACGACCGGGACCCAAACGTCGAAGTCCACCACCTGCGATGGCCGGGCGTGCGACAGGTACTGCGCCGTGGCCCATACGACCGGACGCCCGCAAGTGCCCTCCATCGCCTGGATCGCCGCCGCCAGGCCGACGCCCCCGAACATGAACCCGTTCCCTGGCGGGCCGACGCAGAGATCGTTGTCGAGAGGCAGGTACCAGCGGTGCGGATTGTGGGTGGAGCGGAGTTCGAAGAAGGGCTTGACCATGCCGGCGACATAGCAGCCTCACCATGCGTCGCCGACAGGGGCGACGAAAATTCGCGCCGCGGCCGCCATGCCGGCTCGCCACGTCGTGCTGCGAAATCAGCCCCGCCGCGCTCCGGCGCAATCCCTCAGGAGGCCGGGTGGGCGCGCATGATCTCGATCACCGCCTCGTCCGGGACGGCGCTGAAGTCGCGGTAGAAGAAGCCGATCGCGCCGAAGCGCTCGTGGGCGCCCAGGCAGACGACCTCGTCGGACTCGGCGCGCAGCGTCTCGAGCGAATCCGCGGCGGCGACCGGGACGGCGAGCACCAGCTTCTTCGGATGCTGGGCCCGAACCGCCCGAAGGGCCGCGCGCATCGTGGCGCCGGTGGCGACACCGTCGTCGATCACGATCACGGTGCGTCCCTCGACCTTCGCCGGCGGCCGGTCGCCGACGTAGCGCTGACGGCGGCGGGAAATCTCGGCCAGCTCGCGCGTCCTGACCGCGTCGAACTCGGCGTCCGTAACGCCAGCCATCGCGATCACGTCCTCGTTGCGCACCGTGATCGGCGAGGGCCCGTCGACCACCGCGCCCATCGCGAGCTCCGGCTGCGAGGGAACCCCGATCTTGCGCGCGATGACCAGATCGAGGTCGCCGTGCACCCGCGCGGCGACCTCGGCGGCCACCGGAACGCCCCCTCGGGGCAGGGCCAGGATCAGCGGATGGTCGTGCTCGTATCGGACGAGCGCCTGCGCCAGCGCCCGGCCGGCCTCGCGCCGATCGCGATAGACGACAGGGGCCTCGGACCGCGACCGCATCCGTCGAACGCTCCGGACTCAGCGCGGCGCCGCCGCCGCGGCGGTCGCGAGATGGCGGTCGCACCAGTCGGCCGCGAGCCGCACCACCTCGTCCAGTGCGCCCGGCTCCTCGAACAGGTGGGTTGCTCCGGGAATGACTTCGACGCGCGCCGGACCGGCCAGCCTGCGTGCGGCGTCTCGGTTCCAGCTCAGCACAGGCTCGTCGGCGCCGCCCACGATGAGCAGGGTCGGCGCCTGGACCGCGTGCGCCACGGCGAGGGCCAGGTCGGGCCTGCCGCCGCGGGAGATCACGGTCTTGACCTGGCCCGGCCGCGCGGCCGCGGCCGCCAGCGCCGCCGCGGCGCCCGTGCTCGCGCCGAAGAGCCCGATGGGAAGGCTCGCCAGCTCCGGCTCGGCGCCAGCCCAGTCGATCGCCGATGCCAGCCGTTGCGCGAGCAGATCGATGTCGAAGACGTTCGCCCGGTGGACGGCTTCCGCCTCGGTGAGGAGATCGAAAAGCAGCGTTGCGTAGCCCGCTCGGCCGAGCGCGTCGGCGACCCAGCGGTTGCGGGGGCTGAGCCGGCTCGACCCGCTGCCATGGGCGAAGATCACCAGCCCGCGCGGTCGCGCTGGGACAGCGAGATCGGCCGCCAGGTTCAACGGCGGAATCCTCACCGGTCGGCTGGCGGCCATGATCGCCTCCCGCATCGAGCCGCGCCGCGTCCGCGACGCCGGACGAGGGCGCAGTCTCGGCCGCTGCGGCCGTGGGCGCGTTGATCCTGGTCAACCAACGTTGATCTGCGTCACGGCGGCCCGGCTGCGCGGGGCGCCAAATCAACGGCCTCTCTCAGCAGCGCCGGTCGCACCGTTGCCCGTCCATAACGCTGACATCGCGGCGCAATTCGACCGCCTCGCCGACCTTCTCGAGATCGAGGAAGCCAACCGGTACCGCGTGCGCGCCTATCGCCGCGCCGCGCAGACGCTCCGGGAGCTGCCCGAGAGCGTCGCGACCATGGTGGCGGAGGGACGCGACCTCACCGAGCTCCCTGGCATCGGCGAGGATCTGGCCGGCAAGATCGCCGAGATCGTCCGCACCGGGCGCTGCCGCATGCTCGACGAGGTCGCGGCGCGAACGCCCTCCACGCTGGCCGCGCTGACCAGCATCGCCGGCCTCGGTCCCAAGCGGGTGCAGGCGCTGCATGAACGCCTCGGCGTGCGCAACCTCGACGACCTCGCCAGGGCGGTGAAGGCGGGCAGGGTGCGCGCGCTTCCCCGCTTCGGCGCAGCCTTCGAAGCCAGACTCGCCGCAGAGCTCGGCCGGCGCGAGCGCGCCGCGCCACGGCTCAGGATCTCGACGGCCGAGGATTTCGCGTCCGGGCTGCTGGCCCACCTGGGCGCGCTTCCGGGCATCGAGGAGGAAGTCGTCGCCGGCAGCTTCCGGCGCCGCAAGGAGACCGTCGGCGACCTCGACATCCTGGCGACCTGCGCCGACGGTCCCGGCGCGATCGAGCATTTCGTCCGCTACGAGGAGGTGGAGCGGGTCACCGCGCGCGGTCCGACACGCGCGGCCGTGATCCTGAAGTCCGGCGTGCAGGTCGACCTGCGGGTGGTCCCGAGCGAGAGCTACGGCGCCGCGTTGCACTACTTCACCGGCTCGAAAGCCCACAACATAGCCATCCGCCGGCGAGGCCAGGCGCGCGGGCTGAAGATCAACGAGTACGGCGTCTTCGAGGGTAAGAGGCGGGTCGGCGGCCGCAGCGAGGGCGAAGTGTTCGCGGCCGTGGGCCTGCCCTTCATCCCGCCGGAGCTGCGCGAGGACCGGGGCGAGATCGAGGCGGCGGCCGAGGGCCGGCTGCCCGATCTGGTGACCCTCTCGGACATCAGGGGCGACCTGCACGTCCATACGCGCGCCTCGGACGGCAGGAACACGCTGGCCGAGATGGCCGAGGCGGCCCGCGCGCTCGGCTACGCCTACGCCGCGGTCACGGACCATTCCCGGCACGCGACGATCGCGCACGGCCTCGATCCCGAGCGCCTCGCGGCGCAGCTCGACGAGATCGACCGGCTCAATGAGACCTGGACGGACTTCCGCCTGCTCAAGTCCTGCGAGGTGGACATCCTGGCGGACGGGCGGCTCGACCTGCCGGACCGGGTGCTGAGGCGGCTCGATCTCACCGTCTGCGCCGTCCACTACCAGTTCGAGCTATCGGCGGAGGCGCAGACCGAGCGGATCCTGCGGGCGATGGACAACCGCCGCTTCAACATACTCGCCCATCCCTCCGGCCGTCTGATCGGCGAGCGACCAGGCTACGCCGTCGATCTCGACCGCGTGCTCGAAGGCGCCAAGGCGCGCGGATGCTTCGTCGAGGTGAACGCCCATCCGAGCCGGCTCGACCTCGACGACGTCCACTGCCGCGCGGCCAAGGCGCTGGGACTGCGGGTCTCCATCGGCGCCGACGCGCACTCGACCGTGGGCCTTCGGGCTATGCGGTTCGGCGTGGATCAGGCGCGCCGCGGCTGGCTCGAGGCGGACGACGTGCTCAACACCCGCGCGTGGCCGGACCTCAAGGCGCTGCTGGCCCGATGAGGCCGGCCGCGGGCCCGATCGGCTAGGGTCGGCGGGCGCGCCGCGAGCCCCGGCGCAGGTCGAGGCCTCTGGGCGGCAGGAACCAGAACAGCGCGAGCGCATAGGCGAAGACCAGGAGGTAGAGCGCTTCGAACGCCCACATCGGCAGCGGCCAGAACAGCATCGCGTTGACCCATCGTTCGATCATGGGCTGGGCCGCGCCGGTCCCGGCGAGCGCATCCTGCCAGTCGGTCAGGAAGCAGGCGCGGCCGAGAATCGCCTGAGCGGCGACGATCGAGAGCGACGCCAGGTGCAGCACCCGCCAGGCTGGGGCGCGCACGAACGACCATCCGCGCCAGGCGCCCAGCGGGACGACCACAAGACCGAAGACGTTGAAGCCGATGATCGCGACATGCGCAGCCAGCACCAGCCGCGCCAGGACAGCCGCATCCGCCACGCCCACGAGCATCGGGGCTCCGAGCCTCCTCGCCCGCGACCGTAGCCGCCGCGACACTGACCCGCCAGCCGCGCAACGGCCCCTGGCGAGGCCGCGTCGCGGCTAGCGCGTCACCGGGTCGCTTTCGAGCGCCCACGCCTGGGGGGCGGCGGGGGTTCGGCGGGCCGGCCATCGTCCGTCACGCCCATCAGGCCCGCCCGCATCGCCTCCTGTTCGGCTTCCAGCCAGTGGACGAGGCTTCTGCCCTCGGGACGCCCCTCCTTCTCCCAGATGGCGTACGCGCGCTCCTGAATCGACTGATGCAGATTCTGCGACATCCCGCATCTCCTGCTCTGAGGAACTGGCGCGAGCGGGCGGCGACGGCGCCGACGCGGCTCGGATCTGACAACCGAGAGCTACACCAGCGCGACTTCGCGTCCTTGACCTCGATCAAAGCCGCGAAGCCGCCGTCTAGGCGGCGGGCCGCGCCATCGGTCGCTCTACGGCCATGGCGGCGATGACAGCGAGCGCCAGAGGATCGCACTCGAGGTCGGCGAGCGAGCGCGACAGGCGCCGCCGCCAGTTCGGGAATTCGCGGGTGGTCCCGGGAACGTTGGCCTGTGCGCGCTCGCCGGCCAGATCCTCCAGCTGTGCGAGCGCCAGCAGGGAGCCGGCCCGGGCGATGAAGACGTGGATGGCGACGGCGAGCGCCGGGGTCATCGCCGCATCGGCTAACGCGTCGAGGTCTGCGTCCGGCTCTAGCAGGGCCTCGCCCGCGAGCGCATTCAGCAGCCGGAGCTTGTCCCGCCGGCGGCCTGCGCGCGCGTCCTCCGGGGCGTCCAAACGACCGGCCGCCTGGAGCGCGGCGAGGTCCGATCCGGTCCAGAATCCCGCGAGCGTGGGCAGGTCGTGGGTCGAGATGCAGGCGGCCGCCAGGCGAGGGTAGTCGGCCGGGCGGCGGAAAGTCTCCCCATCGCGCTCGAAATAGAGCACCCGGTAGGAGAGAACGCCCGCGTCCTCCATGCGAGGACGAAACCCTTCCGGCACGGTCCCGAGATCCTCGCCGACCACGAGGCAGCGGTTGCGTTGGCTCTCCAGCCGGAGCACGGCGAGCAATTCATCCGCCGGGTATCTCACGTAGACGCCCTCCGACGGCGGCGCGCCCGCGGGGATCCAGAAGAGCCGCTGCAGGCCCATGACGTGATCGATCCTCAGGGCGCCCGCGTGACGCATGTTGGCCCGCATCAGCGCGATGAAGTGGCGATAGGCGCTGGCGCGCAGCGCGCCGGGCCTCATCGGCGGCGTTCCCCACGCCTGGCCGCGATCGCTGAAGGGGTCGGGCGGCGCGCCGAATTCTGCGCCGCCGGCGAAGAGGTCCGGTTCGGCCCAGACCTCGGCCCCGCCGGGCGCGGCGCCCACGGCGAGGTCTCGATAGATCCCGACCTCCATGCCGGCGGCGGCGGCGGCGGCGGCGGTCTCGCCCAGCTGCCGGTCGGCGCGCCACTGAAGGTACGCGTGGTAGGCGAGGCGGTCCGCATGCGTGCGGGCGAAGGCTTTCGCCGCCGCGCTCTCCGGCCGCCTGTAGGCCTGCGGCCAGTCCTGCCAGCTGGCCGAGCCATGCGCCTCGGCCAGCGCCTGGAAGAGGGCGAAACGTTCCAGAGCTTCGCCCCTTTGGCGTCGGAATTCGCGGAATTCCGCCGCCTCTGGCGCGCCGCTGGCGGCGGACGCCAGAAAGCGCGCGTAAGCCTGCTCGAGCGCCCGGCTCTTGAGGCTGGCGACGGCCGCATAGTCGATCAGATCGGCGTGTCGAAGGGCCGCGAGGTCCGGCGCGGCGGCGGGGGTCACCGCCGCCTCGAGGTAGAGCGGCTCGAGGAAAAGGCGGCTTGCGGGATAGTAGGGGCTGACGGTGGAGGGATCGCACGGGAAGAGCGCATGCAGCGGGCTCACGCCCAACACGGCCGCGCCCTTCGAGCCGGCCCAGGTCGCGAGCGCCGCCAGATCGCCGAAATCGCCGACGCCCCAGTTGCGTTCGGACCGCAGCCCGTAGAGCTGGGCGGTCACCCCCCACGCCCGCGCGCCGCCGGCCGGACCCTCCGGCGTCCAGCACCGGCGCGGCGCCACGATCAGGCTCAATTGTGCGACTTCGCCGGTCCACTCGAGGATGAGCCGGTGGTATCCCGGCGGCAGCGGGGGCGGTCGCGCCTCCGGGGCGTCGCCCGAGACGACTTCGCCGCTCTCGAGCTCTATGCGCCAGCGCGCCGCCGCTTGCTCGCCGCGCATCGGCCAGGGTGGCCAGGGCTGCGGTTCGTCCGCCTGTCGGACGACGACGGGCGCAAGCGTCTCGCGGCGTGCGTCGTCCTCGATCTGCTCCAGGGCCGCCGCGACGTCCGAAGCGGTCGCGGCGGGCGTTCCGAGCGCGCCGAGGATCGCGCGCAGGCTGTCCGGCGAGGCCTCGTGGAAGCCGGCGCCGATCCGCCAGTAGCCGGTCTCCACGCCCATCGCCTCGGCGAGGCGGCGAAGATCGGCCTCATCCTGCATCGAGAGCCTCGATCAGCAGGACCAGCGAGCTGGACTCGAGGACGATGGCCGTTCCGGCAAGCAAACGCCCGTGGTCGTCCGGCCGCGCGGTGTCGATCGCGAGGGTCCATGGGCCGTGCTCGCCGGCGCCGCCGAGGTCGAAGCGGATCGGGTCCGCGGCGGCGTTGAGGAGCAGCAGGGCGGCGCTCGCACCGGGCGCGCCGCGCAACGCCAGGCCGATGGCCCGCGCGTCCTGGGCCCGCCAGTCCGCCTCCGAGGGGGTCGCGCCGTCAGGCAGGAACCACGCGGCGTCCTGGGTCGAGAGGAAGGCGCCGGACCGCAGCACCGGGTTTGCGGCCCTCACGCGGACCAGTCGTTGCACGAAGGCGAGGAAGTCGCGGTCCGCATCCGCACGCAGGTCCCAGTTCAGCCAGCTCGCCTCGTTGTCCTGGCAGTACGCATTGTTGTTGCCGTCCTGGGTCCGGCCGAGCTCGTCGCCAGCCAGGATCATCGGCGTTCCTTGCGACAGAAGCAGCGTCGCCATCAGGTTACGCCGCTGCCTCAGCCGCAGCTCTGCCACGCCGGGATCGTCGGTCGGTCCTTCGACGCCGCAGTTCCAGCTGTAGTTCTCGTCCGTCCCGTCGCGGTTGCCCTCGTGATTGGCGAGGTTGTGCTTCGTCGCGTAGGCGACGAGGTCCGCCAGCGTGAAGCCGTCGTGCGCAGTGATGAAGTTGACGCTGGCCCAGGGCTTGCGGCCGCGCGAGTTGAAGACATCGGACGAGCCGGTCAGGCGGGTCGCCAGGTCCGCGAGCCTGCCCGCGTCCCCGCGCCAGTAACGCCTGACGTCGTCGCGGAAGCGGTCGTTCCACTCGGCCCAGCCGGGCGGAAAGGCGCCCAGCTGGTAGCCGTCCGGGCCGAGGTCCCACGGCTCGGCGATCAGCTTCACCCTCGACAACACCGGGTCTTGCGCCACGGCTGTCAGGAAGTGACTGATCTGCCTGAAATGGTGCCCCTCGCGCGAGAGGCTCACGGCGAGGTCGAACCGGAACCCGTCGACGCCCATGTATTCCGTCCAATAGCGCAGCGAGTCCATCACCATCTGGAGCACGCGCGGATGGCCGATATTGAGCGTGTTCTTGCAGCCGGTGAAATCGAGGTAGCGCCGGCCATCGTCGTCCAGCAGGTAGTAGCTGGCGTTGTCGATGCCGCGGAAGCTCAGGGTGGGGCCCAGCTCGTCGCCCTCGCCGGTGTGATTGTAGACCACGTCGAGGATGACTTCGATGCCCGCGGCGTGCATCGACCCGACCATCCGGCGGAACTCGCCGATGCGTCCCGCCGAGAGGTAGCGCGGCTCCAGCGCGAAGAAGCTGATTGGATTGTAGCCCCAGTAGTTGTCGAGCCCGGCGAGCGCCAGGCGGCGCTCGTGCGCGATCGGGTGGACAGGCAGCAGCTCGATGGCCGTCACGCCGAGCCGCTGGAGGTGCTCGATGAGCGCCGGCGAGGCCAGACCGGCGAAAGTCCCGCGCAAGGGGCCGAACGTTTCGGGACGCAGGCGGCTGAAGCCGCGCACGTGCAGCTCGTAGATCAGCGTGTCGGTCCAGGCGCGCGGCGAGCGCATCGGCGCGGGCTCGCCAGGCGGAGGCTCGCGGACGACGCGGCACTTCGGCATCACGCCCGCGTTGTCCCGCGTATCGAACGACAAGTCCTCGCGGCTGTCCCCGACGATGTAGCCGCAATGCAGGTCGCTCCAGCCCATCGACCCGCTCAGCGATCGGGCGTACGGGTCGATCAGCAGCTTGTGCGGGTTGAAGCGGCGTCCGCTGAGCGGATCGTAGGGTCCATAGACGCGGTAGCCGTAGAGCAGGCCAGGACGAGCCCCAGGCAGGTAGCCGCGCCAGACTTCCGCGTCGAACTCGGGCAGGGCGAACCGCTCGATCTCGCGCGTCCCCTGCTCGTCGAAGACGCAGAGCTCGACCTTTTCGGCGCTGGCTGAGAACAGCGCGAACTCGACGCCTTCCTCGTCGGGGATCGCGCCGAGCCGGCGCGTACGGCCCGCAGTCATGGCGCCGAAGCGGCTCATCGACGCACGCCTCCTCCCCCGTGCTCGGGCTGCAGCACCAGCACAGCCAGCGGCGGCAGGGTCAGGCGCAGGGAGTAGGGCAGGCCGTTCGCGGGCGTGGCCTCGGCCTCGACGCCGCCCCCGTTGCCCACGTCGCCGCCGCCGTAGTGGCGCGAGTCGGAATTCAGCCGCTCAAGGTATCGCCCCGCATTGGGAGCGCCGACGCGATAGCCGCGCCGGACGACCGGCGTGAAGTTGCAGACCACGATCACCAGGTCGTCGGGGTCCGCGCCGCGCCTGATGTAGCTGAGGACGCTGGCGGCCCGGTCGCCGGTGTCGATCCACTGAAACCCCTCCGGCTCGCAGTCGCGCTCGTGCAGCGCCGGCAGCGTCCGGTACAGGCCGTTGAGGTCGCGCACCAGGCGCTGCACGCCTGCGTGGCCGGGCTGATCGAGCAGGCGCCAGTCGAGGCTCGCCTCGTGGTCCCATTCGCGCTCCTGCGCCAGCTCCCCGCCCATGAAGAGCAACTTCTTGCCGGGGTGGGTCCACATGAAGGCCAGGTAGGCCCGCAGGTTCGCGAGCCGCCGCCATGTATCGCCCGGCATCTTGGCCAGCAGCGAGCCTTTGCCGTGGGTGACCTCGTCGTGAGACAGCGGCAGGATGAAGTTCTCGCTGAATGCGTAGAGCAGGCCGAATGTCAGCTCGTCCTGGTGATGGCGCCTGTGCACCGGGTCGCGCGAGATGTACGCCAGCGTATCGTGCATCCACCCCATGTTCCATTTGAAGCCGAAGCCGAGGCCCCCGGCGTCGGTCGGATGCGATACGCCCGGCCAGGCGGTGGATTCCTCCGCGGCGGTGAATGCGCCGGGTTGCTCGGCGTAGAGCGCCGTGTTGAGCGCCTGCAGGAACTCGATCGCCTCGAGGTTCTCCACGCCGCCGTGGCGATTTGGGAGCCACTGACCAGGACGGCGGCTGTAGTTCCTATAGAGCATAGAGGCGACCGCATCGACGCGTAGGGCGTCCACGCCGTAGCGCTCCAACCAGAAGAGGGCGCTCGAGAGAAGGAAGCTGCGCACCTCCCAGCGTCCGTAGTTGTAGATCAGGGTGTCCCAGTCCGGGTGACGTCCTTCGCGCGGGTCGGCGTGCTCGTAGAGGTGCTCGCCGTCGAACATCGCGAGGCCGTGCTCGTCCGAGGGAAAGTGCCCGGGCACCCAGTCGAGGATGACGCCCAGGCCCTCGGCATGACAACGCTGGACGAACGTGCGGAACGCCTCGGGCGACCCGAGCCGAGCCGTCGGCGCGAAGAGGGCGGTGGGCTGGTAGCCCCATGAGCCGCCGAACGGATGCTCGGCGATTGGCATCAGCTCGATGTGCGTGAACCCCATGTCCTTCGCGTAGGGCGCAAGCTGGTCAGCCAGTTCGAGGTAGTCGAGCGAGCGGAAACCTTCCTCGGCGTTGCGCCGCCAGGACGGGAGATGGACCTCGTAGATCGACATCGGCTCGCGGCGCGGATCGCTGGCGGGCTTTGCGACAAGGCGGCGCGCGGGCCCCGGCAATCCTTCGACGATCGAGGCGGTGCGCGGCGGCGCCTCGGCCCGGAACGCGTAAGGGTCGGCCTTCAGCCGCACGTCTCCGCCGCGCGTCTCGATCTCGAACTTGTAGAACGCGCCTTTCCCCACATTCGGCGCAAAGCCGCTCCAGACGCCATGGTCGGACGGCCGCAAGGGAGTGCGTTGCCCATCCCAGCCGTTGAAGTCGCCTGCGACGCCGACGCGGCGGGCGTTGGGCGCCCACACGGCGAACCGGGTTCCCGCGACCCCGTCCAGTGTGGTCGGGTGCGCGCCGAGCACTTCGTGGGCGCGCCAGCAGCGCCCCTCGGCGTGGGCCCGCAGGATCGCTTGTTCGGCTTCTGGGCAGGGGCGCATGTTCGCCGCGCTCCGTTGACGATCGCCCAGGCGCCCTACCAGACCTTTTGCGAAGCGTTCTGATCTGAATCAATGTCGGCGTGCGCGCTACAATTAACTGCTCGGCTCGTCAGGGCAGACAAGAGCGAGCCTTTCATGAGGGTGCTGTTCGTCGCAGCTGAGGCCTTTCCCCTAGCGAAAACCGGGGGGCTCGGGGACGTTGCGCGCGCGCTCCCAAGCGCTCTCGCCAGCCAAGGCGTCGACGTGCGGCTGCTGCTGCCTGGCTACCCGTCAGCGCTCGCGGGGCTGGTTGGAGCGCGCGTCGAGGCGACGCTGGACGAAGCGCTGGGCGCGCCGGACGCGCGGCTGATCTCCGGTCGCCTGCCGGACTCCGGCGTTCCAACCTGGTTGATCGACGCGCCGTCGCTCTTCCGCCGCGGCGGCGGACCCTATGTGGACGAGGAGGGATGCGAGTGGCCGGACAACGCCCGGCGCTTCGCCTACCTCAGCGCGGTCGCCGCCGAGATCGCGATGGGCCGCATCGCCGCCTGGAAAGCCGATGTCGCGCATGCCAACGACTGGCACACGGGATTGCTCCCGTTGTTGCTGGCCCAGGAGCGTTGCGCTGCGCCGGCGACGGTCTTCACGATCCACAACATGGCCTTCCAGGGCAATTTCCCCCTGGCCACCGTCCGCGCGCTGGGCGCGCCGGACCACTGTCTCGATGCGGACGGGTGCGAGTTCTACGGACAGGCCTCGTTTCTGAAGGCGGGCATCCGCTACGCCGACAAGGTCACGACGGTCAGTCCGACTTACGCCACCGAAATCCTCACGCCCGAGTTCGGCCACGGGCTCGACGGTCTGCTGCGGGCTCGGCGCGACGATCTGAGCGGTATCCTCAACGGCGTCGAGGCGAATCTCTGGGACCCGGCCACGGACATCCATCTGCCGGCGCGGTTCAGCCGCGCGAACATAGCCGGCAAGCGCGTCTGCAAGGCTGTCGCGCAGGCCGAACTGGGTCTCCCGGTCGATCCCGAGACGCCGCTCATCGGCTTCGCGAGCCGTCTCGCCCATCAGAAGATGGCGGATCTGCTGCCGGACGCCGCTGCATGGTTCGCGCAGAACGGCGCCCAACTCGCCGTCGTCGCGCAAGGAGACCCGGAGCTGGAGGCGCGTCTCGCCGAAGCGGCCGCACGGTTCCCCGAGCACGTAGCCGCGCGGGTCGACTATCGCGAGGCGGTCGCCCACCGGCTTTACGCTGGCGCGGACATGCTGCTGGCGCCGGCGCGCTTCGAGCCCTGCGGCCTCACCCAGCTCTACGCGATGGGCTACGGAACGGTGCCGATCGTCCGGCGCGTCGGCGGGCTTGCGGATACCGTGATCGACGCGAACCAGCGCGCGATGGCGGATCGCACGGCCACCGGGTTCGCCTTCCGCTCGGCGGATCTGGCCTCGATGACCTGCGCCATCGGCCGGGCGGTCGAACTCTATCGCCAGCCGCTGGCCTGGCGGCGGCTGCAGCTGCAGGGCATGTCCCGCGACTTCGGATGGGGCGCGAGCGCGAGAGCCTATCTTGATCTCTACCGCTGCGCCGTCGGCGTAGAGGAGCCTGTCGGGCCGGACGGCGGCGCCGACGGCGGAGGGATGTCCGACGACGTCGGCGCGGGACCGGGCTTCGTTCCCGCGGCGACAGTCGCCGGCGCCTAGGCGTTCGTCTCGAGCTTCAACAGCGTCTCCAGCGCCGCCCGCAGGCCGCGTTCCTGTCCCGCGTAGGTTCGGCGGCGTTCCGCGTAGCGGAGGGCCCAGCGCACGGCGCCAACCTGGTCGATGATCGGGGTGGGCGGCTCGCCGGGGCGAGTCGCCGTCTTGGTTCTGAAGGTCACGTCTTCGATCCCTAACGCACAGCTCTGCGAGGCACGGCGGAAGAGCCAGTTCCCCAGCATCCTTTCGCTAAAGCGTCACAGATTCGAAAACGCGCGGCAATCACCCGCATTGATCCTGGGACCAACCGCCGCGCCGCCGGGCTGTCGTCACTTCTGCCAGGCGATCAGCGGCAGCTCCACCGGCATCGCGGCGTCGGGATGGCGCGGCTTCACGCGCACCGTGAAATCTCCGGCGGGCCGGGACCCCGGGACGGCGCCGGCGAAGACGTACCCGCTGACGGCGCCCGGAATCTCGGTCTCCCGCTGCAGGGGGGCGATGCATTGCGGCGTCTGGGGGGTCCCGTCGGCGAACAGTTCCACGCACACGTCGTCCGCGCCGAGCTCGCCCAGATAGATCGGCGCCGAGACCCGCCAGGCGCCGTCGACCTTGGTGAAGCTGGGCGGTCCGATGTGAAGGCCGCGCCAATGCTGCCGGACGCGCGCCGACCAGTCGGCGAGATCCTTGGCGGCCGCGAACTCTTCGGCCGCACGCGCCCGGAGGCCCGCGACCGCGGGCAGGTAGGCGCGTTCGACATAGTCTCTGGCCATCCGGGCGCCGCTGAACGCCGAGGTCAGCGTGGACATGCTGCGCCGGATCCTCGCGACCCACGCGCGCGGCAATCCGATCTCGTCCCGGTCGTAGAACTCCGGCGCGATCCGCGTTTCGATGAGGTCGTAGAGGGATTCCGCCTCGATCGCGTCGTGGCCCGGACCCGTGTCGCTCGCGGCTTCTCCGATGCTCCAGCCGACGTCCGGCGCATAGGCCTCGTCCCACCACCCGTCGCGGGTCGAGCAGTTCAGGCCGCCGTTCACCAGCACCTTCATCCCGCTGGTGCCGCAGGCCTCCCAGGGTCGCCGGGGCGTGTTGACCCAGACGTCGACCCCCTGCACGAGCTCCTGGGCCACCGCGAGATCGTAGTCCTCCAGGAAGACCACGTTGCGCCGGTAGCGCGGCTGGCGGGCGATCGTGATCCACTCGCGGATCATGTCCTTTCCATGGGCATCCGCCGGGTGCGCCTTGCCGGCGACCACGATTTGCAAAGGGTGCGCCTGGCTGAGCAGGAGCTTGGCGAGACGCTCAGGGTCGCGCAGCAGCAGGTTCGGCCGCTTGTACTCGGTGAAGCGGCGCGCAAAGCCCAGGGTCAGGACATTGGGGTCCAGGACTTGGTCGGCGGCCCGGACGGTCTCGGGGTCGAGGCCGCGTCCGCGTAGTTGGACGGCGAGGCGCCGGCGCACCTTGCCGATGAGGGCCTGCCGGCTGCGGCCGCGCAGCGCCCAGATGTCCTCGTCGGACGCATCGCCGATCATATCGGTGACGCCCTCGCTCAGGGCGCGCCAGCGCTCCTTGCCGCATCTCTCGGTCCAGAGCCTGTCCGCCTCGGCGGAGTCCCAGGTCGGGGTGTGGACGCCGTTGGTCACGTAGCCGATCGGCACCTCGGTCTCCGGCCAGCGCGGAAACAGCGGCTGGAAGATGCGCTGGCTGACGTCGCCGTGCAGCCTGCTGACCGCGAGCGACGTGCCTGAGCCGCGCATGGCGAGGTAGGCCATATTGAACGGCTCGTCTTCGTCGCCGGGGTCCGCGCGTCCCAGCGCCAGGAGTTCTTCGACCGAGACGCCGACGGCGCCGAGCGGGCTGTCGCCGGTCGGGAGGTATTTGCGGAGCAGCGCGGGATCGAACCGGTCGAAGCCAGCCTCGACCGGCGTGTGCGTCGTGAAGATGTTGCCCGGACGCGTGGCCCAGAGCGCCTCCCAGAAATTCAGCTTCGTGCGGGTGGCCAGCCGCCGCGCCCGCTCGAACACCACGAACGCGGCGTGCCCCTCGTTGAGATGGCAGATCTCGACCGGAACCCCGAGCGCTTCGAGCGCGCGCCAGCCGCCGATGCCGAGTACGGTCTCCTGCATCAGGCGCAACTCGGCGTCGCCGCCGTAGAGCTTTCCGGTGATGCCGCGATCGGCCGGCGTGTTCAGCAGGTCGTTGCTGTCCAGCAGATATAGCTTCAGGCGCCCGACCGTCGCCTGCCACACCCTGAGCTGAAGGATTCGGCCCGGCAGGCTGACCGGGATCCTGAGCCAGGCCCCACCCACCAGCGCAGGCTCGATCGGCATCATCGCCGGCTCGTTGTAGGGATAGACTTCGTGCTGGAGCCCGTCCGCGTCCAGCACCTGCCGGAAGTAGCCTTCCTGGTAGAGCAGGCCGACGCCCACGACCGGAATGGCGAGATCACTGGCGGCCTTGAGGAAGTCGCCGGCGAGCACCCCGAGGCCCCCGGCGTAGAGCGGCAGGGCGGCGCCCAGTCCGAACTCCATGCTGAAATAGGCGATCGCCTTGGGTCCAACGTCCCTGTGAGCGGTCTCGAACCAGCCCGGCCTGCCGAAGTAGGCCGATCTCTTGTCGAGCAGGCTCGCCAGTTCCTTCAGGAAGGCTGCATCAGCCGCGAGCTGCGCCAATCGTTCCGCGGGTGTGTGCTGCAGCACCGTCCACGGACTCTTGGTCTGGTCCCAGAGCCGGGCGTCGATGTGCTCCCAGAGTGAGTCCGCCTCGTGGCTCCACGTCCAGCGCAGATCGAGCGCCAGCTCCTGCAGCGGCGTGAGCGCGTCCGGCAGATGCGGCAGTACGAGGGTTACCATCGGGCGCTCCTGTCGCCTTCGCGCCCGGTCGCCGCCGAGCGCCGCCCTGCACCGCGCGTGCCGCGACGCGGCGTCCACGCGGCCGGCTCGTTCGGACGCCCGCTACGGCGGCCTTCAGCCCGCCGCACGCAGCCAGCACCTTTCCCCTCGAACCGAGGGCGAGTCTAGGAGCGGCTGCGCCAGGGGCTTTGAGGAAGATCAATGCGGCCGTCCGCGCGCGATCGCCCGAGACCGGCGAAAAGGGGCCTCGCTCGCGGACGTCTAGGCTCTGCTCAGCTCGATCCCCGGCAGGTCGCCTGCGTCGCGCCACTCGGCGAGCAGCTCGAAGAAGCGCAGCGGGCCGCCGCCGTACATGTCGGAGAAGAAGCCGCTCCGGTTACCGGTCGCGCCCTCGCTGTTGTAGTAGCCGGGCGTGCATTCCTGGTAGAAGCGTTGGCCCATGCGGGCGAGGCTCCTCACCTCCTGCACGTAGCCCTCCTCGGCCTTGGCCGTCGGCTCGAGCACGGCCAAGCCGCGGTCGCGCGCCTGGCTCACCATGTAGGCGACGTGATTGGCCTGCTCGTTCAGCGCCTGCGGCACGCTGATGGTGATCGCGGTCTGGGTGAACCCAAGGAAGAAGCAGTTGGGGAAGCCGTGGCTGGTCAGGCCATGCAGCGTGCGCAGCCCGTCCGCCCAGTGCTCGGACAGCGTGAGGCCGCCGCGGCCCACGATGTCGTAGCCGGCCCGGCGTGTGTAGCTGGTGCCCACCTCGAACCCCGTGGCGAAGATCAGGCAGTCGAGCTGGTGCTCGCGGCCGTTCGCCACCACGCCCCGCTCTGTCAGCCGATCCACGCCTCGCCCGTCGGTGTCGATCAGATGGACGTTCGGGCGGTTGAAGGTCTGCAGGTACTCGTCGTGGAAGCACGGCCGCTTGCAGAACTGGCGATACCAGGGCTTGAGCTTGGCGGCCGTCTCCGGATCGTGGATCAGGCGGTCGACCCTGGCGCGCACCTGGTTCATCTTGCGGTAGTCGGCGAGCGCCATCACCTCCGCGCGCTCGGCGCCGGTCAGCCGTCTGCCGAGTTTCGCCGCGATCTGCTTCGCAGCCGTGCCCGTGACATTGCGGAAGATGTCGGTCCAGCCGTCATGGACCAGATCCTCGTCCTGATCTCCGCCCGCGACCAGGATGTTGAAGTTGTCCTGCCGCCGTCTCTGCCAGCCGGGAGTGAGCGAGGCCGTCCAGGCGGGATCGGTCTCGGCGTTGTTGCGCACGTCGACGGACGAAGGCGTGCGCTGGAAGACGAAGAGCTCCCGCGCCCACTGGCCGAGGTGCGGCACGCACTGCACGGCCGTTGCGCCGGTGCCGATGATGCCGACGCGCTTGTCGGACAGTCCGGTGAGACCCCCGCTCGGGTCGCCACCGGTGTAGCGGTAGTCCCAGCGGCTGGTGTGGAAGGTGCGCCCGGCGAAGTCGTTAATGCCCGGGATGCCCGGCAGCTTCGGCTTGGACAGTGGGCCGCAAGCCATCGCCACGTACCGTGCGGTGAATCGGTCGCCGCGGCTGGTGGCGACGATCCAGCGTTTGGCGGTCTCGTCCCATTCGAGGCCGGTGATCGAGGTCTGCAGCAGTGCGTCGTCGTACAGCCGGTAGTGGCGGGCGATCGCGCGGCTGTGCTCGAGGATCTCGGGAGCGAACGAATACTTGTGCTTAGGAATGTAGCCGAGCTCTTCCAGGAGCGGCAGGTAGCAGTAGCTCTCCACGTCGCACATCGCGCCCGGATAGCGGTTCCAGTACCAGGTGCCGCCGAAGTCACCGGCGCTCTCGACGACCCGGATCCTGTCGAAGCCGGCTTCGCGCAGCCGCGCGCCCATCAGGAGGCCGCCGAAGCCTCCGCCGATGATCGCGAATTCGACGTGGTCGAAGACGGGCGCACGCGTGAAGCCCGGCTCCACATAGGGGTCGTCGACGTAGTGCGAGAATTCAGCCGTCACCTCCACGTACTGGTCGACGCCGTCGGTTCGCAGCCGCTTGTCGCGCTCGGCGAGGTATCTGGCGTGGAGAGCCTCGGGGTCGAAATCCAGCTCGCCGACGACAGCGGCGATCTCGGGGGCGAGGGTCATGGCGGCCGCTCCATCTAGCGTCGGCCGAGACTTTCGCCGCAAGCGCCCCGCACGGCAAGCGCTGGCTGCGACGGGCGGCGGCGGATCGGCGCGCGCCGCAGATTTACGTACCTTCCCTAAATCGCGAACCGCGCACGAAGCGCGTAGATTTGCGACCATGAACGTCGCGCCTGACAGGCTGCACCAGGTCGTAACCGTCGCGCGTCGGCTGGCCGAGACGCTCGGCGAGCCAGGCGCCTGCGTGATCGCCGACCGGGCCCGGGCGCTCGAGGCCGCCGGCGAATTCGAGGACGCGCGCTTCTGGGGCGACGTCGCGCGCGCCATGCGGTTGCTCGGCGGCGCCCCCGGCCGCCGCCATCCGAGGCCGCAGGCAGGCTGAACCGGAGCTCCCGCCGGGGTCTGCGCGCTTGCCGCGCCGCGCCTATGGCGCCTCTATGGGCGCCATGGAGCAGTCGGGGGAATACAGGATCGCGGCGCCGCGGGACCGCGTCTGGGCGGCTCTGAACGACCCGGACGTGCTGCGTCGTTGCCTCGAGGGCTGCGAGAGCCTGAGCCGCGGGCCGGAGGGGTCGTTCCACGCGGTGGTGAAGGCGAAGATCGGTCCCCTCAGCGCCGCCTTCGAGGGCGAGGTCGCGCTGAAGGACCTGGACCCCCCGAACGGCTACACCATGGAGGTCACCGCCAAGGGCGGCGCGGCCGGCTTTGCGCGCGGGACGGCCAAGGTGGCGCTCGCCGCAGACGGCGCGGAGACCCGGCTGACGTATGCCGCCGAGGGCCGGGTGGGCGGCAAGCTCGCGCAGATCGGCCAGCGGCTGATCGACGCCGCGGCGCGCAAGACGGCGGACGACTTTTTCGCGGCGTTCCAGCGCGAGGTGGAAGGCCCTGCAGAGCCTCCCGCGCCGACCGATGGGACGGCGCCAGCCATCGCCGGCGCTCCACTCAAGCCGCTCCTCACCTGGACGGCGGTCGCATTGGGGCTGGCGGTCGCCGCGGTGGTGGCCTGGCGGCTGCTGGCGCACTAGGGTCGCTGACGGACGAAACACAGGCGTTCATGGGAGGACGCGCGGGATGAAGGTGTCGATCACGGTCAACGGCGCGCCGCGCGAGGCGGAGGTCGCTCCGAACACCTTGCTCGTGGAGCTGCTGCGCGGATCGTTCGGGCTTACCGGCACGCACGTGGGCTGCGACACGAGCCAGTGCGGCGCCTGCACTGTGCGCCTCGACGGAAAAGCCGTGAAGTCATGCACGGTGCTGGCGGCGCAGGCCGAGGGCTGCGAGGTCACGACGATCGAAGGGCTCGGCGCGCCGGGCGCGCTGCACCCGCTGCAGGCCGCGTTCCAGGAGACGCACGCCCTCCAGTGCGGCTTCTGCACGCCGGGCATGATCATGGGCGCGCTCGACCTGATCGAAAGCGGCGAGCGGCTCGACGAGGCCAGCGTCCGCGCCGGTCTCGACGGCAACTATTGCCGCTGCACCGGCTACCACAACATCGTCCGTGCGGTGCTGCTCGCCGCCGGCGCCAACGCCTGATCAGGGGAGGGTGATCCGATGAACGCCATGATCGGCCAGCCTGTACGGCGCCGCGAGGACGTCCGCTTCATCACCGGCCGCGGCCGCTACACTGACGACATCAGCCTCGCGGGGCAAGGGTACGCCGCATTCGCCCGCTCGCCCTACGCCAGGGCCCGGATCGTTTCGATCGACACGACGGGCGCGAAAACGACGCCGGGCGTCGTCGGCGTCTTCACCGGCGCCGACCTGACCGCGGCCGGGATCGGCGCGCTGCCCTGTGGCTGGCTGGTCAAGTCCACCGACGGCAGCGACATGAAGGTCGCGCCGCGCCCGCCGCTTGCTGCGACGCAGGTCAACTTTGTCGGCGAACCCTATGCGATCGTGGTCGGCGAGACGTTGGCGGCGGCGCGGGCGGGCGTCGACGCGCTGGAGGCCGATTTCGAGGAGCTTGAAGCCAGCGCCAACCTGGCGAGCGCCATGGAGGGCGTGCAGATCCACGACGGCATCGAGCGCAACCTGTCGTTCCACTGGGCGCTGGGCGATGCGGCGGCTGTCGACGCCGCCTTCGCCAGGGCGAAGCACCTCACCACGCTCACCTTCGCCAACAACCGCTTGATCCCGAACGCCATCGAGCCGCGCGCCTGCGTGGCCGCCTACGACGCCGCCAGCGACGAGATCACGCTCTATACCACATCGCAGAACCCGCACCTCGAGCGGCTGATCCTGGCCGCGTTCGTCGGCCTGGCGCCGGAGCACAAGCTGCGCGTGGTTTCGCCCGACGTCGGCGGCGGCTTCGGCTCGAAGATCTTCGTCTATCCCGAGGAGACGGCCGCGGCCTGGGCCGCGCGGGCCTTGAACCGGCCGGTGAAGTGGACCGCCGAGCGCTCGGAGTCGTTCCTCTCCGACGCCCACGGCCGCGATCACCTCACCACCGCCGAGCTGGCGCTGGACGATGCCGGGACGTTTCTCGGTCTGCGCGTCAGGACACGCGCCAACCTCGGCGCCTATCTATCGACGTTCGGCTCGTCGGTGCCGACCTACCTCTACGGCACGCTGCTGGCGGGACAGTACTGCACGCCGGCGATCCACGTGGAGGTGGACGGGGTCTACACGAACACAGCGCCGGTCGACGCGTACCGCGGTGCGGGCCGCCCGGAGGCGACCTACGTGATCGAGCGGATCGTCGAGACGGCGGCGCGCGAACTGGGCGTCGATCCTGCGGAGCTGCGGCGACGCAACTTCATCCAGCCTGACCAGTTCCCTTATGAGACGCCGGTCGCGCTGGTGTACGACACCGGCGATTACCAGCAGAGTCTCGAGCGGGCGCAGAAGCTGGCCGACGTGGCCGGCTTCCCGGCCCGCCGCGCCGCAGCTGCAGCCAAGGGCTTGAGACGCGGTCTCGGCTATTCCTGCTACATCGAAGCCTGCGGCCTCGCCCCTTCGCAACTCGCGATCTCCCTTGGCGCAGGAGTCGGACTCTACGAGAGCGGCGAGATCCGCGTGAACCCGACCGGCTCGGTCACGGTGTTCACGGGGTCTCACAGCCATGGCCAGGGCCACGAGACCACGTTCGCGCAGGTGGTGGCGGGCAAGTTCGGGATACCGATCGAACAGGTCGAGGTGGTGCACGGAGACACCGGCCGCGTGGAGTTCGGTCTCGGAACGTACGGGTCGCGCTCGCTCGCGGTCGGGGGCTCGGCGCTGGTCAAGTCGGCCGACAAGATCATCGAGAAGGGCCGGCGCATCTCGGGCCACCTGATGGAGACAGCGCCGGACCAGGTGGATTTCGAGGACGGCGTCTACAAGGCGCGCGGAACCAACCGGCGGATGACGTTCGGCGAGGTGGCGCTGGCGGCCTACGTGCCGGCCAACTTCCCTGAGGGTCTCGAGCCCGGACTGTCGGAGAAGACCTTCTACGATCCGAAGAACTTCACCTACCCTGCCGGCGCGCACATCGCCGAGGTGGAGGTCGATCCGGAGACCGGCGTGGTGAAGGTGGTGGCGTTCACCGCCGTCGACGACTTCGGCACGGTGATTAATCCGATGATCGTCGAGGGCCAGGTTCATGGCGGTGTGGCTCAGGGCATCGGCCAGGCGCTGCTCGAGCTGGGCGCGTACGACGAGAGCGGACAGTTGGTCACCGGGTCGTTCATGGATTACGCCATGCCGAGGGCCGATGATCTGCCGAGTTTCTCGGTGGATACGACAGTCACTCCGTGTACCCACAATCCGCTTGGGGCGAAGGGCTGCGGCGAGGCGGGCGCGATCGGCGCCCCGGCGGCGGTGATGAACGCCGTGACCGACGCGCTCGGCGTGAAGGACGTCGCCATGCCGGCCAGCCCCGAACGGGTCTGGCGGGCGCTACGCGGCGCGTGACGGGAGGACGCAGATGCAGGATTTCGCCTATCATCGTCCCCGCAGCATCGCGGACGCCGTGTCGCTGCGTCGAAGCGCGGCGGACGGTTCCTATCTCGCCGGCGGCATGACGCTCATCCCGACGTTGAAGCAGCGGCTTGCTGCGCCGAGCGATCTCGTCGATCTCGGCGCGCTGGGGGAGCTCGCGGGTGTCCGCCTTGAAAGTGGTATGATGACGATCGGGGCGATGACCCGGCATGCGGTCGTGGCCGCCTCGCAAGACGCCCGCCGCGCGATTCCGGCTCTGGCGGCGCTCGCCGGCCAGATTGGCGACGCCCAGGTGCGCAACCGGGGCACGATCGGCGGATCGGTCGCCAACAGCGATCCGGCGGCGGATTATCCCGCCGCGGTGATCGCGCTCGGCGCCACCATCCGGACCGATCGGCGGGAGATCGCCGCCGACGGCTACTTCCGCGGCCTCTTCGAGACGGCGCTGGAGCCGGGCGAGCTGATCCGCGAGATAGCGTTCCCGGTCCCGGCGCGCGCCGCCTACCGCAAATTTCGCCATCCCGCCTCGCGCTACGCTGTCGCGGGCGTGTTCGTGGCGGACTTCGGTGGCTCGCGGGTGCGCGTGGGCGTCACCGGCGCCGGTCCATGCGCGTTCCGTTGGAGCGCGCTCGAGCACGCGCTCTCGTCAGCGCTGGACCCGGCCGCCGCGAACGGCGCGCCGCTCGATCACGGCCGCTTCAACAGCGACCTCGCCGCCTCCGCCGAGTTCCGGGCGCAGCTAGTGCGGGTGATGGCGAAGCGAGCCTTGGAGTCGCTCTCGGGTTAACGGGTCTCCAGCACGCGCCGCACGCGATCGAGCAGCGCCGCACGGGCGTCGTCGTCAGCTGCGGCGTCGAGCGCGGCGTCGAGATCGCCGAGCAGGGCGGCGCGCGCATTGTGCCAGTCGAGGGCGGACGGCGCGGCGGGGGGACGGCGGCGGGCCTCGCTCGGCAAGGCTTCGACGGCGGTGGGACGAAGCTCGAACCGCTGGTCGATAGTCGGGCGGACGAGCCGGCGCGGGTCGAGGCCGCCGTCCGCGAGGCGCCGCGCCAGACCCTCGGACGCCGAAGGCTCGCCGTGGCAGATGAAGAACTCGCCGAGATC
>JAKAZA010000046.1:25752-26376 GCA_021816155.1 Pseudomonadota bacterium
CTTCAGACGCTGGACGACTCGCCGGCGACGGGCCCACGCGCGCCGGCCCAGGCGACAAGGCCATTCGCGTCGGCGTGGCCGGAGTAGATGTCGAGTGAACGGACGCGGGCCGCGACGCGGACGTCGTCGCCCTGGATCCGAACCCGCCGCGCTCCGTCGGCGAGCAGCCGACCAAGCGTGCCCCGCACCTGGAAGCCGGTCAGCAGCACCGTGGCGTCGCGCCTCCATAGCAGGCGCTTGAGGTGCTTGCGGACGCGGCCGGCGTCGCACATTCCGCTGGCGGCCATGATCACGTGCCAGCCGCTCAGCCGTTCGAGCCGATCGCTTTCCTGCGGCGTGCGCGTGAAGCGCAGCCGTTCGCCGGCGTGCAGGGCCTCGAATGGATTGCGCCCGCTGTCCGACTGATAGCCGCGCTTCAGGAACACGTCCGTGGCCTCGATCGCGAGCGGCGAGTCGAGGAAGATGTCGGCGGTGGGCGCCTGGCCGTCGTCCATCACCTGCAGGATGTCGGCGAGCAGTTCCTGCGTGCGTTCTACGGCGAAGGCGGGGACGAGCAGCGGGCCGCCGGCGTCACGCGCCGCGCGGATCTCCGCGGCCAGTTGGGCGCGCCGCTGCTCCGGCGTG
>JAKAZA010000047.1 GCA_021816155.1 Pseudomonadota bacterium
ATCCTCGGCCTCTTCCTCGATCTCCACATCGGAGTCGCGCAGCAGGCGGAAGAGTCCCTGGCCCTCCACCTCACAGCCGGGAAAAAGGCGGTCGAGGAACAGGATCAGGAAGCTTTCCAGCGCGAAGAAGCGGCGCGCATGCTTGCGTCGTCCGCCGGGGGGCAACTCCCAGAACCGGTCGACCTGCGTCGGCACCGGCACCAGCGCGTAGAGCCGCTTGCCGTCCGCCAGCCGGCGCAGCTTCAGCGCCAGGGCGAACCCGAGGTTCGGAATGAACGGAAACGGGTGGGCCGGGTCGATGGCGAGCGGCGTGAGGATTGGGAAGATGCGGTGGATGAAGATCTCTTCCACCGCCGCGCGGTCCGTCGCGGTGATGTCCTTGGCGTCGAGGAGCACGAGGCCCGCCGCGGCCAGCTCCGCCCGCATTGCTCGCCAGATGCGCTGCTGGTCCGCCATGAGGTCGTTGGCGGCTACGTTGACCTTCACCAACTGCTGGGCCGCCGAGAGACCATCCTGGCTCAGCACCCGCACGCCCTCGCGCACCAGGGCCTTGAGCCCCGCGACGCGAACCATGAAGAACTCGTCCAGATTGTTGGCCGAGATGGACAGGAAGCGAAGCCGTTCCAGGAGCGGGTGGCGTGGGTTCTCCGCCTCGTCCAGCACACGTTGGTTGAAGCTCAGCCAGGATATCTCGCGGTTGAAGAACCGATCGGGCGACTTCAGAAGATCGACAGCGGGCGCCGCCGCCATGGCGGGCGCGGAGATGTCTTCGACGCGGGCGTCTAGGGGGAGGTTCATGGAAGCGAGCTGGCTGCCCGATCGAGCCTGATCCATTCCTGGGTCAATAACAAGACATCACTCGAACAGGTCCGGTCCTTGCGCATCAAATTCAAGAATCTGCCTCGCCAGAGAACGCGTAATGTCACGCTCTTCGGCGACAGAGGCCTCGTCGAGACGCGCGACGATCTCGCGCGCCATTCGAACGGACCGCTCGATACGCCGCATCAGGTATGGATAGACATCCTCTGTCGGACGAATGTTCCGTTCGCGGAAGAACTTCCGTAGCACGCCTTCAAGCACGACGTCATCGGGTTGACCGAGCTGGGCCACGGGCAGCGCGTTGAGCCGCGATCGCAGGTCGGGGAGATCTGCAGGCCATGACCTCGGATGACTGCGCGAGGTGAGCAGCAGGCCGCCGCCCGAACCCGCCATGTTGATCAGGTGGAACAGCGCTTCCGGGTCCGCTTTGTGAGCGTCCTCCATCAGCACTGGCCGACCCTCCGCCTCCGAAAGGTCCTTGCACGACGCGTCGAGAATGAGCGCCTTGGCCCGGTCCGCCCATTCGTGGGCGAGGTGGGTCTTGCCCGATCCTTCCGGTCCGACCAGCGCAAGGCAGCCGGCGTGCCAGCCCGGCCAGGCGTCCAGAGCCGCCAGCGCCTCCCGGTTGGTCTCCGACAGAATGAATTCCGCCCGCGCGAACGAGGCCGGTCGCCTCAACTTCAGAGTCAGCTGCCGCGCCAAGGGATTACGAGCTCGACGAAATCGACCATGCGGCAATATAGGGTTGCGGCGCCGGAGCGTCGATGCTGGGCCCCAACGTCCGGACGCAGGACTATCGCGTGAGGCGAAGGGCGATCTCATCGAGGCTGGCGCGGCGGCGAAGGTCGGTCACCGGACGGCTCAAGCCCTCGAGGGCGGCGCGCATGGTCGCGTAGCCGATCTCGACCGCCGGATCGAACGCCTTCCAGTCGCGGATCTCGATCATGTCGACGTCGGGCTCGATCAGCACGTCCGTGGCCTGGTGGGAGATCGCGAGCTCGGGACCGGCCCTGACCGTGGCCGAGCGGATGAGCACCGACACGATGGGCGGGCCGCGGCGCCACTCTCCCGACAGGATCCATCGCCAGAACGACGGCGGCTGCTCGACGTCCTCGGCTTCGATGCTGCGCCCCCGGCCCACGTCGACGCCGACGATCGGTCCCAGGTGGATGGAGCGCATGATGTCGGCTGGGTAGTTCTTCACGACCGCCCCGTCGACGAGCACGTCGTGGCCCGACGTCACCGGCGGTAATACGCCCGGCAGCGATATCGTCGCGCGCAGCGCCTCGCGCACCAGGCCGGTGCGATGCAGCTGGTAGCCGCCGGTCGTGAGGTTCGCCGAGACGCAGAAGAACGGCAGCCAGAGATCCGAGATGCGGCGATCGCCGAAGTGCTCGGCCAGGCGCTCGCGCACCTTGTCGCCGTGGGTCATGGCGATCATCGGGAAGGCGATGTCGTCGAGCGGACTGGTCTCCACGAATGCCTGACGGATGCGATGGTCCATCTCGGGGTCGTCCCAGCCCATCGCCAGACCCGCCGAGATGATGGCGCCCATCGAGACGCCGCCGACGAAGTCGATCGGCACGCCCTTCTCGTGCAGCGCCCGGATGGCGCCGACGTGGGCGTAGGCGCGCGCGCCGCCGCCCGAGAGCACGAGGCCCACTGACTGCCCCGTCACGACGCGGGCGAGGCGATCGGCGTCCGCGCCATTGCCTCTGCGAAGATGGAAGAGTCGCGCCGGCCGCAGCGTCGACACCCACGCTTCCGACCCCTCCGGCGCCGCGCAGTCCGGCGACTGGACGAGGATCAGGTCGACGAGCTGCTGCGCCTGCAGCGTCTCGGACGAGGCGTCCGGCAGGGCCGGCGGCAGTGGCGCGCCGGCCTGAGCGACACGGAACAGGCGGTCGCCCTGACGGCTGGCAAGCGCCTTCCACGCCAGATCCTCGGCGTCGGCAACATAGAGCACGAAGTCGTGGTCGTGCTCTACGTTCGAGAACCACTCGGTCGGAGCCTGCAGGGCCTCGGGCCCGACGATCGTGACACGGTAGCCGATGCGCCCGATGCGGCTGGCGATGTCGGCCACGATCGGGCGCACCTTCAATCCGGGAGAAACGCCGATGAAACCGAACACCGACGGCTCCCCCATGACGCTCCCGGACGCGCTCTGTCGTGTCCGCAGGATCATCAGCCGCGCGAGCTCGGTCATGACCTTCGGGTCTTCCTCGACCGCGCGGAAGAACTCGTCGCGGGTCAACGCCAGCACCTCGGAGTCGCGCAACGCCGCTACGGTGGCCGAATGGGGCGAGCCGGCGATCAGCGCCATTTCGCCGGCGGGCTCGCCGGGACGGATGACGCCCAGGAACTGCGTCTCGTGTCCCTCCTCGCGACGGAAAGCGCCGAGCCGGCCCGCGCGCAGCAGATAGAAGTGGTCGGCGTCCTCGCCAGCTTCGTAGAGCGAGACGCCACCTGGCAGCGAGAACCACAAGGCGCGGCCGACGCCCACCTCGCGGGCGAAGAGCCGGGTGAGGGCCGAGTCGGGCAGTGAATCGGTGAGGGCGGCCACACGGTCAATCTAGCGAAGACCGTGCGAGTCGAGGAATGGTGCGACGCGGTCTAGGTTGGTCTGATGTCCGAGCGCCGGATCGAGATTCGCGCGGCGCAGCCGCTGGAGACGGCGGCCATCGCCGAAACCCACGTGCGCGCAGACGCCGAGACATATCGTCCGATCTTCGGCGACCGGTTCCGATCGATGAGCGTGTCCGAGTCCGCCGCCCGATGGGAGGGCGCATTCGTGGCGGGCGACGAGCTGTTGGTCGCGGTCGACGAGGGAGCGATCGTCGGGTTCGTCCACGCCAGCGAAACCTGGATGAGCGCGCTCTACATCCTCGCGTCGCATCATCGTCGGGGGATCGGCGCGCGCCTACTGGCGGAACTCGGGGCCCGGCTTGCGGCTCGCGGCGCGAGACGCATCGGGTTCCAGGCGGTGGCCGACAACGCCGGCGCGATCGACTTCTACCGGGCGATGGGCGCCAGGGTGGTCGGGCGCAGACAGGAGGGCCTGGGCGACGACGCTTGGGAGGATGTTGTCTTCACGTTGGACGTCGCCGCGCCGTCTGCTTTGCGAGGCGCCTAGCGGCGCGCTATGGCAGCGGCGATGCCGCGCCTCGCCACGTCCGTCGACCCGAAAAGCGGGACTTTCGCTCGCAACGCCGACGTCAGCCGTGCGCTCGCCAGGGATTTGCGGGCGCGGGTCGCCGAGGCGGCGCTGGGGGGACCGGAGCCGTCGCGGCGCCGCCACACCGAACGTGGCAAGCTCCTGCCACGGGAGCGCGTCGAACGTCTCCTCGACGTGGGCTCGCCCTTCCTCGAGATCGGCCAGCTGGCGGCGCACGGCCTCTATGACGGCGAAGCGCCCGGCGCGGGGCTCATCGCCGGCGTCGGACGCGTCAGTGGCCGTGAGGCGCTGATCATCGCCAACGACGCCACGGTGAAGGGCGGAGCCTATTTCCCGATCACGGTGAAAAAGCATCTGCGGGCGCAGGAAGTCGCGATGCAGAACAGGCTGCCGTGCGTCTACCTAGTCGACTCAGGCGGGGCGAACCTGCCGCACCAGGCCGAGGTGTTTCCCGACCGCGAGCACTTCGGCCGCATCTTCTTCAACCAGGCGCGGATGAGCGCGGCGGGGATCTCTCAGGTCGCCTGCGTGATGGGCTCATGCACCGCCGGCGGCGCGTACGTGCCGGCAATGAGCGACGAGACGGTGATCGTGCGCGGGCAGGGCACCATCTTCCTGGGCGGTCCACCCCTGGTGAAGGCCGCCACGGGCGAGGTGATCAGCGCCGAGGAACTCGGCGGCGCCGACACGCACGGGCGTCGCTCAGGCGTGGTCGATCATGTCGCCGCCAACGACGCCCATGCGCTCGAGATCGTGCGCCGGATCGTCGCGCGCCTCGGCGCCCGGCGTGCGCCGGATCTCGCTCCGGTCACGCCGCGGCCGCCGGCCTATGATCCCGCCGAACTCTACGGGATCGTTCCAGGCGACGTGCGCGCGCCCTACGAGGTGCGCGAAGTGATCGCGCGGCTCGTCGATGGCTCCGAGTTCGAGGAGTTCAAGCAGCTCTACGGCGCGACCCTGGTTTGCGGCTTCGCGCACATCTGGGGCTATCCGGTCGCGATCCTGGCCAACAACGGCGTTCTCTTCTCCGAGAGCGCGCTGAAAGGCGCGCATTTCATCGAGCTTGCCTGCCAGCGCGGTGTTCCGCTCGTCTTCCTCCAGAACATCTCCGGTTTCATGGTCGGCGGCCGCTACGAGGCCGGCGGGATCGCCAAGGACGGGGCCAAGATGGTGACGGCCGTCGCCTGCGCCGAGGTGCCCAAGTTCACCGTCCTGATCGGCGGCTCGTTCGGCGCCGGCAACTATGGCATGTGCGGGCGGGCCTATTCGCCGCGCTTCCTGTTCTCTTGGCCCAACAGCCGGATCAGCGTGATGGGCGGAGAGCAGGCCGCGAGCGTCCTCGCCACCATCCGGCGCGACGCGATGACTGCGCGCGGCGAGACGTGGCCGGACGAGGCCGAGGAGGCGTTCAAGGCTCCGATCCGCGCTAGCTACGAAGCCGAGGGCGATCCTTACTTCGCAACGGCGCGCCTTTGGGATGACGGCATCCTTGACCCGGTGCAGACCCGCGACGCGCTCGGTCTCGCCATCGCCGCCAGCCTGAATGCGCCCATCCCGCCGACCCGGTTCGGCGTCTTCCGCATGTAATTTCCGAAGGGAGCCCAGCCATGCCCAATCCGATCGCCGACCCCTTCGTCGAAGTCCCGGATACAGACGCCGTCTCCACCTTGGTTCACATCGAAGCCACGCCTCAGGGCGCGGCGACGGTCACCCTGAACCGGCCGCGAAAGCGCAATGCATTCGACGCCGGACTGATCGGCGCGCTGCGAGAGGCGTTCGAGACACTGCGCGATCAGGACAGTCTGCGCGTTGTCTTCGTCCGCGGCGCCGGCGGGATGTTCTCCGCCGGCGCCGACCTCGACTGGATGCGAGCGGCGGTTGAGCATACCGAGGTGGACAACCGAGACGACGCGATGCAGCTGGCGGTCATGCTCAAGCATCTTCACGATATCCCGGCGCTGACCGTGGCGCTGGTCGAGGGCGGCGCCTACGGCGGCGGCGCCGGTCTTGTCGCCTGCTGCGACATGGCGGTGGCGACCGCCAGCGCGCGCTTTTCGTTCTCCGAGGTGAAGCTCGGCCTGATCGCGGCGACGGTGAGTCCTTACGTGGTGGCGGCGGTCGGCCCTAGGCGGGCGCGGCGGCTGTTCGCCACCGGCGAGGTGTTCGACGCGGCGGCCGCCAAGGAATTCGGCCTCGTCGACGAGGTGGTGGCCGACGCCGAGGCGCTCGGCGCCGTGAAGGCGCGGATCGCCGCCGCCCAGCTCGCCTGCGCGCCAGGCGCGGTCGACGAGTCGAAGCGCCTGGTGGACGAAGTGGCCTATCGCGAGATCGATCACGCGCTCATGCTGCACACCGCGCGCCGGATCGCCGCCCAGCGCGTCGGCGAGGAAGGACAGGCCGGCGTGCGGGCGTTCCTTGAAGGCAAGAAGGCGCCGTGGGCGGAGACTTGATCGGCTCGCTCCTCATTGCGAACCGCGGCGAGATCGCGCGGCGCATCATCCGCACGGCGCGGCGGCTCGGAGTCCGGACGGTGGCCGTCTACTCGGAAGCTGACGCCAGCCAGCCGCATGTGCGCGACGCCGACGCCGCGGCGCTGATCGGCCCGCCGCCTGCGCGCGAGAGCTACCTGCGCGGTGAGGCGATCCTCGAGGCGGCTCGCGCATCGGGCGCGGAGGCGATCCATCCGGGGTACGGTTTCCTGTCGGAGAACGCCGACTTCGCCGAGGCCGTGATAGGCGCCGGGCTCGTCTGGGTGGGGCCGCCGCCGGCCGCGATCCGCGCGATGGGCCTGAAGGATGCGGCGAAGCGCCTGATGGCGGCGGCCGGCGTGCCGGTGACGCCTGGCTACCTTGGTGACGACCAGTCACCGGCGACGCTCGCCAGAGAGGCGGCCGCGATCGGCTGGCCGGTCCTGATCAAGGCGGTCGCGGGCGGTGGCGGCAAGGGCATGCGCCGCGTGGACCGCGCCGAAGACTTCGCGGGCGCGCTCGACTCGGCGAAGCGCGAGGCGGCGTCCGCGTTCGGCGACGACCGCGTGCTCCTCGAGCGCTACGTGACGCGGCCGCGCCATATCGAGGTTCAGGTGTTCGGCGACGCTCGGGGCGCCGTCGTTCACCTTTTCGAGCGCGACTGCTCGCTGCAGCGACGCCATCAGAAGGTCGTGGAGGAGGCGCCGGCGCCTGGCATGGGCGCGGCCACGCGGGAGTCGCTCTGCGCCGCCGCCGTGCGCGCCGCGAAGGCGGTCGACTACGTCGGCGCGGGGACGGTCGAGTTCATCGCAGACGCCTCGGACGGCCTGAGGGCCGATCGCATCTGGTTCATGGAGATGAATACCCGGTTGCAGGTGGAGCACCCGGTCACCGAGGCGGTCACGGGGCTGGACCTCGTCGAGTGGCAGCTGCGCGTGGCCTCGGGCGAGCCTCTGCCCCTGACGCAGGATCAGATCGCGATCCGCGGCCACGCCATCGAGGCGCGGCTCTACGCCGAGGACCCAGCCCGGGGCTTCCTGCCCTCGATCGGGCCGCTGGCTCACTTTGCGCTTCCAGCTGGCCTGCGCGTGGACGCCGGCGTCGAGCAGGGCGGCGAGATCAGCCCCTTCTATGATGCCATGATCGCCAAGCTGATCGCCCATGCGCCGACCCGCGGCAAGGCGGCGGCCAAGCTCTCCGCGGCGTGCCGCGCAGTGGAGGCCTGGCCGGTGAAGACCAATGCGGCGTTCCTTGCACGGCTTCTCGACGAGCCCGACGTCCGGGCCGGACTCGTCGACACAGGCTTCATCGAGGCGCGGCTCGATGCGCTCGCCGCGCCGGTTCCGCCGAGCGCTGAAGCGGCTGCGCGGGCTGCGGGCGCGCTCATGCCGCCTGAGGACCGCTCGCCTTGGTCAGCGCGTGGCCTTGCCGGCTGGCGGGCCGGCGCCGCGCCGGCGACCGCGACGTTGCAGCACGGCGACCGGATCGTCACGAGCGCGATCGGGGCGCCGGGATCGGCCGTGCTCACCGATGACGGCGCCGCGATCGTCTTCGAGGCGGGCGAGGCGCTCGCCTTCACCAGGACGCTTGCGTCCGATGACGCCGAGACTCAGGGCGGCGACGGTCTGCTGCTGGCGCCGATGCCCGGTCGTATCGTCCAGGTGACGGCGAGCGCCGGCGCACAGGTGTCGCGCGGTCAGCCGCTCGTCACGCTCGAGGCGATGAAGATGGAGCACGTCCTCGTGGCTCCGTTCGACGGCGTGGTGGAGGATGTGCGCTGCGTCGTTGGGGATCAGGTGACCGAAGGGGCGATGCTGGCGCGCCTCGCGCCGTCGCCTCCCGGGTGAGCCGGGATGCCGCCGCTCCACCTCGTCAAGCTCTGTGTCGGCGCCGCGACGCCGGACGACCTCGTGGCGTGGCGTGCGGCGCGCCAGGGGGCTGGCCACCGCCCTGTCGTCCACACCCGCCAGACGCCCAAGCGCGCCGCCGAGATCCTCGACGGGGGCTCGCTCTTCTGGGTGTTCAAGGGCGTGATCCTGGTCCGCCAGCGGGTGCTCGCCATCGAGACGATAGGGGAGAGCGCGCAGCGGCGCTGCGAGATACTCCTCGATGAGCCGTTGACGCCCACCGCGCCCCAGCCGCGCCGCGCCTTCCAGGGCTGGCGCTACCTCGAGTCGAAGGATGCGCCGGCGGACCTCGCGTTGATCGCCGACGGCGAAGCGCCGCCGGAGTTGGCCCAGCGACTGCGCGACATCGGCGCCTGGTAGATCAGACGGCGACGTTGTCGATCAGACGCGCCTTGCCGAGGCGCGCCGCGGCGAAGATGCGCGCCGGCGCATCGACCGCGCCCGGACCCAGCCGGCGCAGGTCATCGGCGGCGCGGACCTCGAAGTAATCGATCGGGCCGAAGCCGGCCGCTCGGATCGCGCCCATGCCAGCCCCTTCGACGTCAGCCACCGCCGCGCCGCCGCGGAGCGCCTCCGCGGCCGTTCGCAAGGCGGCGTTGAGCGCCGGCGCGACCGCGCGCTCGCCCTGAGTCAGATAGCTGTTGCGCGACGAGAGGGCGAGCCCGTCGGGCTCACGCACCGTCGGCGCGCCCACGATCTCGACCGCGAGGTCGAGGTCGGCGACGAGGCGCCTGATCACCATCAGCTGCTGGAAGTCCTTCTCGCCGAAGATTGCGACATCCGGCTGACATTGTCCGAGCAGCTTGGCGACCACGGTCGCGACCCCGGCGAAATGGGTCGGCCGGGCGACGCCATCCATCGGCGCCGACACCCCGGCGACAGTGACGGTCGTCGAAAAGCCGGCCGGATACATCTCGCCGACGGTCGGGGCGTAGAGCAGGTCGCAGCCGGCGGACGCGAGGAGGTCGGCGTCGCGGGCCTCGTCCCGCGGATAGGCCTCGAAGTCCTCGCTGGGCGCGAACTGGGTCGGGTTGACGAAGAGGCTCGCGACCACCCGTTCGGCCCGCGTCCGGCCCAGCCGCACCAGCGACAGGTGTCCTTCGTGGAGGAAGCCCATGGTAGGCGTCAGCGCAACGCGCTCGCCGGCACGGCGCCAGGCGCGCACCTGGCCGCGCAGGGCGGAGACCGTGCGGACGGTGGGCAAGCTGGAGCCGGTCATGCAGCCTCGGGGTCCCTCGGAGGCGGCCCCTATGGCGGAGCAGCCGCCAGGATGTCCAGTGCGTCCACAGGCGGGCGGGTGCGCCGCGTTGACGCCTTCGAGGGCCCGGTGTCTCGTGTCGGAGGTAGCCGGAGGGGTGATTCTCGAGGCGCACCAGCACCGCAGGAGGGGCCGTCCCATGGCCGTCATCGTCGTCGGAAACGAGAAAGGCGGCGCGGGCAAGTCGACTGTCGCCGTTCACCTATCCGTGGCCCTGCTGCACGAGGGCGCGAAGGTGGCGGTGCTAGATCTGGACCAGCGGCAGCAGTCGACCGCGCATTTCTTCGTCAGCCGCGAGCGCTGGGTCGCGGCCAATCAGGCGGCGCTGCCACAGCCGCAGCGCCTCGCGGGCGATGATGTCGACGCGGCGTTGGCGGCGGCGCAGGACTGCGACTACGTCATCATCGACACCCCGGGAGCCGACACAGAGCTTTCGCGCCTGGCGCATCGCCGCGCCGACCTGATCGTGACCCCGATGAACGACAGCTTCGTAGACTTCGAAGTGCTGGGCGTCGTCGACCCGCTGACGCTCGACCTCCAGCGCGCCAGCCACTACTCGGAGCTGGTGTGGGAGGCGCGCAAGCTGAAGGCGGCCGAGCGTGGCAGGCCTCTTGACTGGGTGGTCCTGCGCAACCGCCTGGCCTCGGTCGATCCGCGCAACCGGCGGCGCGTCGACGAACGGTTGAAGGCGCTCGCGCGCCGCGTCGGCTTTCGCACTCTGGCTGGCTTGCGTGACCGGGTGATCTATCGTGAGCTGTTTCCGTTCGGTCTCACGGTGTCCGATCTCGGGCCGGGGGTCCGCCCGGTGCCGGTCTCCATCGGTCACGTCGCCGCGCGCCAGGAATTGCGCGTGCTCCTGACCGAACTCGGTGTCGTGCAGGGGCCGGCTACCATCCTTGCGGCGGAGTAGCTAAACCCGCGCAATGCTCTTCGTCGCGATCGGCGTCCTGGCCCTGGCGGCGCTGGTCGTCCTTGGCCGCAGACCGCTGCTCGCCCGCCAGCCTGGACGTCTCGCGGCCTATGCGGCGGCGGCGGCTGCGATCGTCGTCGCGGCCCTCGACGCGGCGCGGGGCGGATGGCTGGGCGGATCAATCCTCGCCAGCGCCGCGCTCTGGCTTGCGACATCAGCGCACCGCTCGCGGCAGGCGCCGAACGGCATGGATCGCGCCGAGGCGGCTTCGATGCTGGGGGTGTCGGTCACGGCGGGGCGCGACGAAATCGAGGCGGCTTATCGGCGGCTGATGCTGCGGGTCCACCCAGACAAAGGCGGCGCACCCGGCCTTGCGGCGCAGATCAACGCCGCGCGCGACGCCCTCTTGCGGAATTGAGGCGCCGACCGGCGCTCAGCGCGGCTCAGCAGCGCAGGGGAGGGCGCTGCCGCCGACCTCGGCGCAGGCCGCCTGCGCCTCGGCCTGCGTGAAGCCGCTGAAGACCGAGTAGTAGCGGCTTCCGATATGCGACACCCAGCCCTCGCGATTATAGAACAGCGATTTGTAGGTGTCGGCCACGCGGTCGATCTGCGCCGTGGCCTGAGAGGCCCTGCGGAATTCGCCCACGTGCACCGTCCAGTTGTGCGCCGCCGGCTGGGCCATGCTGTCCGGCCGGGCGTCCGACGCGGCGGAATATTGCGCCGAGCGCGACATGTCGGCGACGAGCGAAGGCCGCTGCGCGGCGAGCGTCATGGCCTCGGGGGGGTGTGGCGGAGGGGCCGGCGCCCCGCCACGCTCCGCCTGCGCGAGCACCACATCGATCGGGTCGTCGTCGTTGTCCGTATCGCCTTGTCCGATCTGCGGCATGCGCACCACGCCGTTGGATGGCTCGTGTTCGAACAGGTTCTGGGTGAGCATGATGTGATCGCCCAGATCGCGACGATGCTCGATATCGAAGGCCGTCAGCAGCAGTCGCTCGACGTTGGCGTTGCGCGAAGCGCCGGTCGTGCCGCCCAACTCGACCGCGATGATGCGATGGCCGTCGCGCACCGCCGAGGCCGCGAGGTTGAAGCCGGCGGCGTTGGTGAAGCCCGTCTTGAAGCCGTCCACGCCGGCCATGTGCCCGAGGAGGTGATTGTGGTTGATCATCATCACGCCACGGTACGTGAACTCTTCGGTGCCGAAGTAGTGATAGTACTGAGGGAAGTCGCGCAACACGGCCATGCAGAGCGTCGCGACGTCGTGCGCGCTCGTCACCTGGCGGCTGTCGGGCAGGCCGTTGGCGTTAACGTAGCGCGTGTGCGTCATTCCGAGTTCGCGCGCCTTGAGCGTCATCATCGCGGCGAACCTGCTTTCGGTGCCGCCGATCTTCTCCGCCAGCGCCACAGCCATGTCGTTGGCCGATTTCACCGCGATGGCGTGCATTGCGTCGTCGACGGTGATGGTGTCGCCCGGCCTCAGGCCCAGCTTCGTGGGCGCCTGGGAGGCCGCAAGCCGAGAGACGGTGATCGGGTCGTTCAGATGCAGGCGTCCGGTCGAGAGCGCCTCAAACGCCAGATAGAGCGTCATGATCTTGGTCAGTGACGCCGGGTAGCGTGGCGAGTCGGCGCGCTCCTGGTAGAGGATCTGGCCCGTGCCGGCGTCGACCACGATCGCCGCGTACCGTGGCTCCCAGGTGGGGACCCTGAGATCTGACGCCGGCGCTATCTGCGGCTCCTGAGCGCTGGCGACGGGAGCGGCTACGCAGATCGTCGAGGCCAGCAAGGTGGCCAGCACGTACGAAACGCGTCGGGCGGGCTCGGGCATTAAGCGGGCTCCGGCGGGCGGTTACTGGTGAGCGCGGGCGGGCGGAGACTCGGTCGCGCGGGATGGCATTAGCATGCCTTAACCTTCCTTTCGCCAAGGTAAACATTTCGCGCGCAAACGGTCGCAGGGGGAACGAGGCGCGGAGCCCGGGCGTTGATTCAAGAATGCGTTGATGTTGCGGTGCAACAAAATTTACTTGACTATCGCAGTGCAGCATGGGATTGCACTGCTCGTCAGCCGCGGACCGTCCACGCGGCCCGAGTCCGTCCCAAACCAGAATCCCGCCCGCACCCCCAGGAGAAGTCCCGATGGCCGCCACCGGCGCCGAAACCCTCAAGACCACGGCCGAGCAGTTCTCTGCCGCCGGCAACCAGGCATTCAAAGACTCGATCGAGAAGTCGCTGGGTGCGCTTGGCGAACTCAACGCCCATTCGAAGAAGAACCTCGAGGCGGCCGTCGCCTCGGTGACCGCCGCCACCAAGGGCGCCGAAGCGCTCGGCGCCCAGGCGATGGCCTATTCCAAGAAGGCCCTCGAGGATCACGTGGCGGCCGCCAAGAACCTGACCGGCGCCAAGAGCGTTCAGGAAGTCGTCGAACTGCAGACCGCCTATGCCAAGAGCGCGCTGGAGGCCTACGTCGCCGAGATGAACAAGGCGTCCGAGACCGTCGCGGCCTCTGTGAAGGAGTGCTTCCTGCCGCTCAACGAGCGCATGTCCGCTTTCGTCGAGCGCTTCCAGTCCGCCCACTAAGGGCGATCGTGTCCTTCTGAGTTGCGACGCGGCCGGGCGGCGAGTCCGGCCGCGTTTTTCGTTTGCGGGGCCGGACGGGCGCGCTAAGCCTGAGGCGTGCCCAGTCCCGAAGAAACCATCGCCTCCCTCGGCCTCGTCCTGCCCGAGCCGACCCGCCCGGTCGCCAACTACGTCCCGTTCGTGCGAACAGGCGATCTGGTGCACGTCTCCGGTCAGGTCTCGACCGACGCGAAGGGCGGCGTACGCGGCGTGGTGGGCGAGGACGTCAGCTTCGAGGACGCGCGGCGTGGCGCGCGAATCTGCGGGCTCAACCTGATCGCGCAGATGAAGGCGGCGTGTGATGGCGACCTCGCTCGCGTGGTCCGTGTGATCAAGCTTGGGGGGTTTGTCCAGGCGGGGCACGCCTTCTTTGACATCCCGCAGGTGGTCAACGGCTGCTCGGACCTGATGGTCGAGGTGTTCGGCGAGGCCGGCAGGCACGCCCGCTCGGCGGTCGGCGTCTACCGGCTGCCGCTCAATTTCGCCGTCGAGGTCGACGCCGTGGTGCAGGTGCGCGCGTGAAGGAACGCTTTGGCCAGGCCTGGGACCTTCTGTTCACGCCGGCGATCGCGCACCGCGGCCTCTGGAGCAAGGATGGTCCGCCGGAGAACTCGCTCGGCGCCTTCGAGGCGGCCTGCGAGGCGGGGTACGGCATCGAGCTCGACGTCCAGCTCAGTTCCGACGGCGAGGCCGTGGTGTTCCACGACAGCAAGCTGGCGCGGATGACCGGGCGGGAAGGACGAATCGGCGACCACACCGCCGCCGATCTCGCGCAGATGCGCCTCGCCGGAACCGACGAGACCATTCCGACATTGGCGGACACGCTCACGCTCGTCGGACATCGAGCGATGGTCCACATCGAGCTAAAGACTCCTTACGGCGAGGTCGGACCGCTCGAGCAGCGCGTCCACGAGATCCTGATCGACCACAACGGGCCGACCTGCGTCATCGGCTTCAATCCCTACTCTCACGCCTGGTTCGCCGATCGGCATCCGGAGATCCTGCGCGGTCTCGACAGCCACAGCTACACCGGGTCCGACAGCGCCCGGCTGGCGCCAGAGCAGCGCAAGAGCTTCCAACGGCTCGAGCACGTCGCGATCGCGCGGCCCCATTTCCTGGCGCTTGGCCTGGACATGCTCCCGAGCGCCCGAGCCGACGAGATGCGCAAGGCGGGCATGCCTGTCATCGCCTGGACCGTGCGCGAGCCGGCGCAGTGGGACAAGGTCAAGGACCACTGCGACAACCTGATCTTCGAAGGTTACGCGGCCTGATGGAGCTGAAGGCCGAGGTCAGCGTCCACCGCCGGATCTCGGACATTGGCCGTGCGGCCTGGGAAGCTTGCACGGCGGCGCCGGATTACGGGGCCAATCCGTTCGTCTCCTACGACTTCCTCGATATCGCCGAGGCGTCCGGCTGCGCTGCGCCGCGCACCGGGTGGGCGCCGCAGCATCTGGCGGTTCGCGATGAGGCCGGCGCCGTCGCGGCTGTCGCGCCGCTGTACCTCAAGTCACACAGCCAGGGCGAATACGTATTCGACCATAGCTGGGCTGACGCCTATGATCGCGCCGGCGGCCGCTACTACCCAAAACTGGTGATGGCGGCGCCGTTCTCGCCGGTGACCGGTCCACGGCTCCTGGTGCGCGCCGATGTCGATCGCGAGGCAGGGCGGCGGATGTTGCTCTCCGGCGGCGTGACGCTGTGCGAGAAGATGGACGTCTCGACGCTGGGCGTGAACTTCCCGACCGAAGACGAGTGGCGCTTCATGGGCGGCGAAGGAATGCTGCTGCGCCAGAACCAGCAGTATCATTGGTTGAACGCCGGCTATGGCACGTTCGAGGACTTCCTCGGCGCCCTGTCCTCGGGACGGCGCAAGACTATCCGTCGCGAGCGCCGCGACGCTGTCCGGGACCTCGAAGTGGTTCAACTCACCGGCAGCGACCTGCGCGAGGAGCACTGGGACGCCTTCTACGCCTTCTACATGGACACCGGCGCACGCAAGTGGGGGCGGCCCTACCTGAACCGGCTTTTCTTCTCGATGCTTGGCGAGCGGATGGCCGACCGCGTGCTCCTGATCCTCGCGCGGCGTGGCGGCCGCTGGATCGCGGGGGCGCTCAACCTGATCGGCGCGGACTGTCTCTTCGGCCGGAACTGGGGCTGCCTCGAGGACGTGCCGTTCCTCCACTTCGAGCTCTGCTACTATCAGGCGATCGAGTGGGCGATCGTCCATGGCCTCGCCCGGGTCGAGGCGGGCGCCCAGGGGCAGCACAAGATCGCGCGCGGATACCTGCCGACCGCGGTCTATTCGGCCCACTACATCAGCGACCCTGGCCTCTCGCGAGCCGTGGCCCGCTTCCTCGAGGAGGAACGCCGCCAGGTGCAGGGCGAGATGGACTGGCTGGCCGAGGAATACTCCCCGTTCAAGGCGGCCTAGGACGGGCGCCCGGGCGGGCGGCGACGTCTAGCGCCGGCGGCCCCGCCGCGGCGCAGGACGTCGCGCCTTCGGCCGGCGGGGCCCGGTGGCGACCCCGGCCTCGGGACCGCTCAACATCTCGAACAGCAGGCCGCCGGTGACGGGGGTCGCCTCGCGTAGCCGCACCTCGACCTCGCGTCCCAGCCGCCAGGTCGCGCCGGAGTGCTGGCCGACCAGGGCGTGCGCCGTCTCGTCATGGACGAGGTACTCGGGCCCGAGGCTGCCGATCGGCACGAGGCCGTCAGCGCCGGTCTCGGCCAGCCGCACGAAGAGGCCGAAGCGCGTGACGCCGGTGATGCGGCCCTCGAACGTCGCGCCGACGCGCTCCGACAGGAAAGCGGCGACATAGCGGTCGGTCGCGTCGCGCTCGGCCGCCATCGCGCGTCGCTCCGCCATCGTGATCCGCTCGGCGGTGTCCTTCATGCGGACGATGTCGGCTTCGGTCAGCCCGTCGTCGCCGAGTCCCAGCGCGCGGATCAGCGCGCGGTGCACGATCAGGTCGGCGTAGCGCCGGATCGGCGAAGTGAAATGCGCGTAGCGATCGAGGTTCAGGCCGAAATGCCCTATGTTGTCGGTGTCATAGATCGCCTGGCTCTGCGTGCGCAGCACCACTTCGTTGACGATCTCAGCGTGCGGCCCGCCGCGCGTCTCGACGAGCAGGCGGTTGAAGCGCGCGGTCGTGGGCGTCTGGCCCTTGCTCCACGCGACGCCGAGCGTGTCGAGGAAGTCCGCGAGCGCATGAACCTTCTCTTCGCTGGGTGCGTCGTGGACGCGGTAGATCAGAGGCGTGCGGCGCTGCTCCAGCGTCTCGGCCGCCGAGACGTTCGCCTGGATCATGAATTCTTCGATCAGCCTGTGCGCCGGGAGCGAGGCGCGTGGCTCGATGGACGCGATCTGGCCGTCGCCGCCGAAGTGGATGCGGCGCTCGGCGGACTGGATATCGAGCGGCGATCGGGCGTCGCGGCCGGCTTTCAGGGCGGCGTAGGCTGAAAAGAGCGGGCGCAGCACCTGGTCCATCAGCAGCGCCGCCTGATCGCCCGGCCGCCCGTCGATCGCGGCCTGCGCCTCCTCGTATGAGAGCTTGGCCGCCGAGCGCATCAGGCCGCGATGGAACCGGTGCGTGCGCTTCCTGCCATCGCGGTCGAACACCATCCGTACGGCGAGGCAGGCCCGCGCCTCGCCCTCGCGGAGTGAGCAGAGCCCCGCCGAGAGACGCTCGGGCAGCATCGGCTCGACCCGGTCTGGGAAGTAGACGCTGTTGCCCTTCTCCCTCGCGGCCTCGTCGAGGGCCGAGCCGGGACGGACGTAGGCGGCGACGTCCGCTATGGCGACCCACACGATCCAGCCCCCCGGATTGCCCGGGTCGTCGTCGGCCTCGGCGAACACGGCGTCGTCGTGGTCGCGGGCGTCGGGCGGATCGATGGTGACGAGCGGTATGTCCCGCAGGTCCGTGCGACCGGCTAGGGCGGGGGGCTCGGCGCCGTCAGCTTCGGCCTCGGCCTCGGCGGAGAAGCCGGTCGGGACGCCATGGGTGTGGATGGAGAGGAGCGAGGCGGCGCGTGGGTCATCCTCGCGTCCCACGACCTCGAGAACCTTGCCGCGCCGGGGCCCATAGCGGCGCTCGACGCTGCCGCCGACCTGGGCCAGGACCAGGTCGCCATCGGAGAGGTCGCGCGCATCGGCGGGCGCGATCAGCAAACTCTCCCGGGTCCGGCGATCGACCGGCTCGACGCGCGCCTCGTGACGCGCCTTGCGCACGACGCCGAGCAGGCGGTGCGCGCTCTGGCCGAGCCGCTTGATGAGACGCGCCTCGATCTCGCCGCTCTCGGTCCGCTCGAAGCGGACGAGCAGCCGATCGCCGAGGCCTGGCGCGCCGGCGACCCGCTCGTTCCGATCCGGCGCGAGTCGGATCGCCGGCGCGGAGTCGCCGGCTTTCTGCGGTCGAACGAACAGATCGCCGTCGGCGTCGCGCTCGACGACATCGGCCACCCCGACAGGCGGCAGCGCGCCCTCGACCCTGCGGCCGCGGCGTGGACGATCGGTCCGGGGAGGGCGGGAGACGGTGCGACGCGCCATGCGACTGGATACCCCGCGCCGCGCGCGGGCCCAAGCTACGTATCGGCCAAACACGCTGGCCGATGCGGGCGATCGCGGGATGCTCGACGGCGGCGCGGCGGTCAAGGTAGAGCCGGCTCATGACGGCCCTGGCGGGCGCACGCGCCCAGATCCGCGACATTTCGCTCGAAAACATCGCGAGCCTGGCCGGCGGCCGGCTCGGCGATCCCTCGGTGATCCCGCTCTGGTTCGGCGAAGGAGACCTCCAGGCGCCCGATCTCGTCGGTGAGGCGATGCGCCGCGCAGTGTCCGAGGGCCATGTCTTCTACGCCCAGCAGAACGGCGTCCCGCGTCTGCGCGAGGTCCTCGCCGCGTACCTCACGGGGCTGGGGACGCGGCCGGTCGGGCCGGAGCGGATCACGGTGAGTCAGAGCGGCATGAACAGCATCATGCTGGCGCTGATGCTGTCGTGCGAGGCCGGCGACAACATGATCGCGGTCGATCCGGTTTGGCCCAACGCCGGCGGCGCCGCACGGCTGCTGGGCGTCGAGGCGCGCACCGTGCGGATGGACTTCAGCGACGACGGCTGGTCGCTCGACCCGGAGAGGGTCGCTGCGTCGATCGACGGACGTACGCGCGCTGTCTTCTTCGCCTCGCCCGGCAATCCGACCGGTGCGATGCTGCCCATGGACGTGCAGGCGGCGCTACTCGAGACGTGCCGTCGGCGCGGTGTCTGGCTGATCGCCGACGAGGTCTACAACCGCCTCGCCTTCGGCCGCGAGGCGGCGCCCACGATCCTCGACATCGCCGATCCCGAGGACCGGTTGATCGTGGTGAACAGCTTCTCGAAGGCCTGGGCCATGACCGGCTGGCGGCTTGGGTGGATGGTCCATCCACCCTCGCTCGCCCAGACGCTGGCGATGATGACGCAGTACACGACGAGCGGCGTCACCACGTTCCTGCAGCATGCGGGGGCCGCTGCGATCCGCGAGGGCGAGCCCTTCGTGGCGGCGATGCGCACCCATTGCGAGACGGGGATGGACATTGTCTGCGACGCCCTCGAACGCCTGCCGCGCGTGCGGCTGGGACCGAGGCCCCAAGCCGGCATGTACGTGTTCTTTCAGGTCGATGGCCTGGCGGACTCGCGCGCCGCCTGCGCTGATCTCCTGGCCCGCACCGGAGTCGGTCTGGCGCCGGGGGCGTTCTTCGGCCCCGGCTGCGAGAGCTTCCTGCGCGCCTGCGTCTGCCGCGACCGAGCGGCGCTCGAGGAGGCGATGCGGCGGTTGAGCGCGGCGTTGGCTTAGCGGGATCCGGCGCGACGGCTCGCGGTCAGTGTTGCTGGTGGGTCGCGATGTCCTCGCTGGGACCCAGTTCGCGTGGCTGGAAGCTCATCGGCCAATCGACCGGCCCCGTGGCTTTCGGGTCGGGCGGAGCGTGAGGCCTCGTCAGCTCCTGCCAGAGGCTCCGGATGCTGCGGTAGGTGGTCTCGTGCACGTAGATATGGTCGGCCTGATCGAAGCCGAACAGCGTCGCCGCCGGATCCTGGCGGACCTGCTGGAACGCACGATTGATCGACCGCAGGCAGCTTACCAGGCGCCGCTCGTCGAGGCGCGTGTTGCGCACGAGCGCGCTGATGCTCACCGCGTGAAGGGAATCCGACGCGTCCGCGCGGGGCTCATCGCGCGCTAGCTCGAGGAAGACGTGCGTTGCCGCGAAGTCGCCCTGCAGCAGTTCGAGGACGCCGAGGGCCTCGTCAGGCGTGCACCCGGCCAGCGTCGGCGCTTGCGCGGGCGGAGTGGCCGGCGGAGCGGACACGAGCATCGAAAGGTCACCCTCGATCCGGCCGACGAGCCAGCGGCGAACCTCGGGCGGCGCGGATCGCAGATCTTCGAGGGTGAGGGTGAAGCCGGCCACAGTCGCCTCCATGCGAGGAACGCCGGAACTCTTGCCGCAGCGCGCGGTCTCGGGCCTTGATCGACATCAACGCGAGGTCGCGACGCCGCGGAGCGGCGGTCTCCCAGCCGCTTCCCGCGCCCGCGCGCCCACCTTCGCCGCCAGTTCAAACTGAGCCGCAACCTGTGCGGCTCGTGACATCGTTCAAAGCCGTGCTTTAATCCCCCCAGATCAGGAGCGCTCAAGCGCCCAACGGTCCAAGGGAGGATCGCCGTGTCGCAAAGCCTCGCGCGGGCCGAGTCCCGGCGTGTTCCATTGCCTACCATCCTCGCGTTCGGCGCCATCCAGATGCCGGTGCTGGCGATCGGGGTGATCTACGGCGTCTACCTGCCGCCCAACTACGCCGGCCTGGGGGTGGGCCTCGCCGCCGTCGCCTTGGCGATCACGGTCGTCCGCTGCATCGATGTATTCCTCGACCCCCTGCTGGCGATGCTGATGGACCGCACCCGCACGCCAATAGGCCGCTACCGGCCGTGGCTCGTGCTGGGCACGCCGATCGTGATGCTGGGTGTCTACAGGATCCTGATGCCGCAAGGTCCCGTCAGCCAGGGTTACCTGATCGTATGGCTGCTGGTCAGCTTCGCCGGCCTGTCGATGCTGACGCTCGGATCGGCCGCGTGGTCGGCCGTGGTGGCGACGTCCTACGCCGACCGCGCCCGGCTGTACGCGTGGACTTCGCCGATGGGCATCCTCGCAATCGACGGAATCCTGATGCTGCCGCTGTTCACCCACGGCAAGGTGGCCGCAGGCCTGACGTCGAGCATGCCGATCCTCGGGCTGATCTTCCTCGTCGCGCTACCGATCGCGCTCCTCGTTTGCGCAGTCTTCACGCCGGAGCGCATCGCACCGAGCGCCAAGCGGCAAGGATCCTCGGCGAGCGACTATCTCGGCGCCATCGCCCGGCCGACGATGATGCGCCTCATCATCGCCGACTTCCTGCTGGCGCTCGGGCCGGGCGTCACCGGGCCGCTCTATCTATTCTACTTCCACGACGCCAAAGGCTTCACCATCCCGGACGTCAGCCTGATGCTGATCTTCTACGTGAGCGCTGGCGTGCTCGGGGGGCTGTTCTGGGGCGGGGTCGCCGCGCAGAAGCTGGGCAAACACCGGGCCCTCCAGGTCGCCTGCGTCTCCTACGGCGTGACGCAGACCATCCTCATGGCGGTGCCCCGCGTGCCCCGCGGCTATACCTTCATCGACTGCGTGCCCACCGCGATCGCCATGATCGCCGTCGGCTTTTGCGCCACCGCGTTCCTGATACTGGTCCGCGCGATGGTGGCCGACGTCGTCGACGAGGTGCGGCTGGAGCGCAAGCGCGACTTGACGAGCTTGCTCTATTCGATGGTCACGACAACCACCAAGCTCGGAGGCAGCATCACGGTGGCGGTCGTCTATCCGGTGCTGAGCTTCGTCGGATACAACCCCGCGGAAGGCGCGGTGAACACGCCGCACGCCATCTTCGGTCTCGAGATGTGCTACCTGTTCGCGCCCGTAGTCCTGGTGCTGGTCGGCGGCGCGATGTTCTTCGGCTACCGCCTCGACTCCAAGCGCCACGCCGAGATTCGGGAGGCGCTCGCCGCGCCGGACTTCACCGCGGCCGAGGAAGCGCTGGTCGGAGTCATGGTCGAGCCGCCGCACCCGACGCCGGCGGGGTGAGCCGGCGAGAGTTCCGGCCGCCTGGCAGGGGCGCGCCTAGCCGCGCAGGAACGCCGCGATAGCCGCGTTGGCGGCGCGGTCCTGGATCATGAACATGTGGCCTCCGTCGAACCAGCGCAGCTCGGCGCCGGGTATGCGGGCGGCCATCCGTTCCTGGGTGGCGGGGAGGGCGATGCCGTCAAAGCGGCCGGCGGCGATCATTACCGGGCAGGCGATCCGGGACAGCCGCTCCCATGTGTCGTGACCGGCGCGGGCCTCGAGCTGGCGGCGGGCGCCCATCGCCCGGCCGGGCTCGCCCGCATAGCGATCGGGCGCGGCGGTCATCGCCAGGAGTTGCGCGTACGCCTCGGGATGACCGGCGGCCCAGGCCGCGTCGCGGCGCGTGTCGCTGACCGGGATCAGATGCTTCGCGCGCGCCTCGCCGGTCAGGTGCTCGATCTCGTGGAACGGGAACGACGCGCCGCCGGCGCCGCCGGGCGACGTGCAGGCCAGCACCAGTCGCTCGACCCTCGCCGGGTGACGCAGGACGAGTTCCTGGGCGACCATGCCCCCGAACGAGACGCCGATCACGCGGGCGCTTGGCCAGCCGACGTGATCCATCAGCGCCGCCGCGTCGTCGGCGTAGTCGGCCATTGAGTAGGGATGATCCGGCTTCTCCGAGCGGCCGAGTCCGCGCTGGTCGTAGGCGAGCAGGTCGAACGTCTGGGCCAGCGGCCCGTCGAACACGTTCGGCTTGTTGCGCAGGTCGCCGCCGGTGCCGGAGATGAAGAGCAGAGGCGGCCCCTCGCCCGCGCGTTCGTAATAGAGCTCGATGTGGGGCAGCTTGGCGGTCGGCACGGTCGGAACTCCTGCGGGGAGGACTGTTCGTTCTTCCATCCCCTTGGCTCGCCCACCTGTCCAGCGCGCCCGCTTCTGAAGCTCCCCCTTTGACGGAGACGACGCATTCGCCCTACAGCGCGACCGCGCGCGGGCATGAGGTGACATCCGGATGAAGGTAGATTTCGTCGCAGCGAAGACCGAGCCGGCGGATGGCCAGGCGCTGGCGGTGCTGGCGTTCGAGGATGGTGAGTTCTCGCCGGCGGCCGAGGCGCTGGACGCCCAGGTCGGCGGCGCCGTGAGGAGGGCGATCGGCGCCACGCGCTTCAAGGGAACGATGGGGCAGACCGTCTCGATCCTCGCGCCATCCGGCACGGCGGCCGGGCGTGTGGTGGTGGTCGGCGCCGGCAAGCAGGACGCGTTCGACGGCAGGGCGGCCGAGACAGCTGCCGCGCACGCGTACAACGCGGTGAAGGATACCGGCGCCGAGCGGCTGTTGATCATGATGCCGGCGGCCGGCGCCGAGCGCCAGGCGCGCGCAGCTCTCGGCGTGCGTCTGGCCGCGTACAGGTTCGACAAGTATCGCACCACCGAGAAGCCGGAGAAGAAGCCCTCGGTCGCGCGCGTCGACGTCGGCTGCGAGGATGCGAAGGCGGCCGCCAAGGCGTTCAAGGATCTGGCTGCTCTGGCCGACGCGATATCGTTCGCCCGGGACCTCGTCTCGGAGCCAGCCAACGTACTTTACCCCGTCGAGTACGCCAGGCGAGTCAGCGCGCTCTCGAGGCTCGGCCTCGAAGTCGAAGTGCTGGGCGTCAAGGAGATGACCAAGCTGGGCATGGGCGCGCTGCTCGGCGTCGGGCAGGGCAGCGCGCGCGAGAGCCAGCTCGTCGTGATGCAGTGGAAGGGCGGACCGAAGGACGCGAAGCCGATCGCCTTCATCGGCAAGGGCGTGTGCTTCGACACGGGCGGCGTCAGCCTGAAGCCGGCGGAAGGCATGGAGGAGATGGTCACCGACATGGCGGGTTCGGCCGCTGTGGCCGGCGCGATGTACGCGTTGGCGGCGCGGAAGGCCAAGGTCAACGCAGTCGCCGTGCTCGGACTGGTCGAGAACATGCCAGGCGGCGCCGCCCAGCGACCCGGCGACGTCGTGAAGACCATGTCCGGCCAGACCGTCGAGGTGATCAACACGGACGCGGAAGGCCGTCTCGTGCTCGCCGACGCCATCTGGTACTGTCAGGACAGGTTCAAGCCGAGCCTGCTGGTGGACCTTGCGACGCTGACCGGCGCGATCGTCATCGCTCTCGGCAAGGACATTGCGGGTTTCTATTGTACTGACGAGAAACTGGCGCAGAATCTTCAGGCTGCTTCGAAGGCTTCTGGCGACGCGATCTGGCGCATGCCGCTCCCGGCAGACTACGAGCGTCTGCTCGACAGCCACATCGCCGACATGAAGAACACCGGCCCGCGCCAGGGCGGTTCGATAACCGCCGCTCTCTTCATCAAGCGCTTCACCAACAAGCTCCCGTGGGCGCATATCGACATGGCTGGCACCGCGTGGAAGCCCAACTCTCAGGCCGCCATGATCCCGAGCGGCGCCACCGGGTTCGGGGTGAGGCTGCTCGACCAGCTGGTGCGCGACATTCACGAGGGCTGAGACTTGGCCGCCGAGCCCTGCGAGGTCTGGTTCTACCACCTGGAGCGCACCAGCCTCGACGCGGCGCTGCCGGAACTGCTCGAGAAGACGCTGGCCCGAGGCTGGCGGGCGCTCGTGCGGGCGGCGGGGCCGGAACGAGTCGAGCATCTCGACGGCTGGCTCTGGAGCTATCGAGACGAGAGCTTCCTGCCCCACGGCGTCGAAGGCGAGCCGCGCGCCGAGCGGCAGCCGATCTTGATCACAACCGGCATGGCCAATCCCAACCGGGCCGACGCGCTGTTCCTGATCGACGACGCCGAGCCGGGCGACGTCGAAGGCTACCGGCGGTGCGTCCTTCTCTTCGACGGCCGCGACGAGGCCGCAGTGGCGGCGGCGCGAAAGCGCTGGCCCGCATTCAAGGCCGCAGGCTGCGCGGTCTCCTATTGGCGGCAGGGTGAGGCGGGCGGATGGCGCAAGGAAGGTTGATCGGGTTGGCCGTCGCCTCGGGGGCGATAGCCGCGCTTGCGGCGTGTGCGGACCAGCCGCCGTCAAAGCCCGCGCTTGTTCCCCCGCAGGCCAGCGCCCCGGTCATCATGCCACCGCCGCCTCTCCCGCAGCCGGCGCCCGTGGCGGCGCCGGCGCCGAGACCGCCCGACACCTGCGGCGCCGCGGCGCTACAGTATCTTGTCGGCAAGCCGCACACGGACATTCCGCCGGCGCTCTATCCGTCGCGGCGCCGGGTCGTCTGCTCCACCTGTGTCACCACCCAGGATTACGCCTCCTGGCGCCAGACAATCACCTACGACGAACAAACCGGGCTGGTGACCTCCGTGAGATGCGGATGATCCCGCCCGGCCGCCGGCAAGCTGAGCAACCCCGATCGACGCCGGACGTTTGGGTGGCGGACGCTGCGGCGAGGCCGCCGGCCCCAACCACAAAGGAGCCATCTCGATGAAGAAGCTTGCGCTTATTGCGGCCGCGATCGCCTTGGTTTCGGCCTCGCTCGCGGCGTGCGAGACAGGCTATGGCTATGGCTTCGGCGGAATGTATGGCTCAGGCGACTACGTCGACGGGTACTACGACAACTACTACGGTCCCTTCTACGATGGTTATTGGGGCTCGGATAACGCCTTCTACTACCGCACGCGGCCGGACGGCGGATTCATGCGCGACAACGGCGGGCACTTCCGGCGCAGCATGGCGCGGGGTTTCCACCACTTCCACGGCCGGTCGGCCCCTCCGGGGATGGGCGGCGCGTACAACCACCATTGAGCTATCGGTCGCCGCCTGAAGCCGTTTCGTAGGCCTCCGCGGCGGCGAGCCACGCCGCTTCGGCCCGGTCTACGCGTTCGGCGATCTGGGCGCGGCGAGTGGCGAGCCTCGTCGCCTCCATCGGCTCGCGTACGTAGAGCGCGGGATCCGCCAGCGCCGCGTCGATATTGGCCAGCGCCGCCGTCTCGCGCGACAGGACCTCCTCGGCGGCTTCCAGCTTGCGTCGCAGCGGCGCGACCGCCGTGGCGCGCGACGTCCGCACCGAGGGTGGTGCCGCGGCCGCGGGCTTTTCCGCCGGCGGCCGGGACGCCTGCCGCGTTCGGTCCAGCACGAACCGGGCGTAGTCCTCCATGTCGCCGTCGAACGGCTTCACCGTCCCGTCCGCGGTCAGCCAGAGCTGATCGGCCACCATCTCCATTAGCGAGCGGTCGTGCGTGACCAGCACGACCGCTCCCTCGTAGTCGTTGAGCGCGTCCAGCAGGGCTCGGCGGCTGTCGATGTCGAGGTGGTTGGTCGGCTCGTCGAGCAGGATCAGGTGCGGCCCCTCCAGGGCGATCAGGTTGATAAGCAGCCGGGCGCGCTCGCCACCCGAGAGATGGTCCACGCGCGTCGTCACCTTCTCGACGCCGAAACCGAACTGCGCGACGCGGGCGCGGCGCTGCGCCTCGGTGAGGCCGGGCAGGGCGCGGCCGACGATCTGCAGCGGCGTGTCGTCCGCCGCGAGCACCTCGACCTGGTGCTGGTGGAACCAGCCCACCTTCATCCGCCGGTCGCGCAGGACCTTGCCGGAGATCAGCGGTAGGTCGCCGGCCATGAGACGCGCGAACGTGGTCTTGCCGGCGCCGTTGACGCCGAGAAGGCCGATCCGGTCGCGAGGATCGAGCCGCAGGTCCAGCTCCGATAGCACCGGAACGCCGTTGTAGCCGACAGAGGCCTTCTCCAGCCGCACCAGCGGCGGCGGCAGCGGCTTCAGGGGCGAGGGCATCACGAACGGCGCGACATCCTCCTCGACCACCGGCGGGATGGCGCCCAGGCGCTCGATCATCTTCAGGCGCGACTGGGCCTGGCGCGCCTTGGTGCCCGCGCGAAAGCGGTCGACGAACGACTGCAGGTGCGCGCGCCGCGCCTCGACCTTGGCGCGCATGGCGCCCTGCA
>JAKAZA010000179.1 GCA_021816155.1 Pseudomonadota bacterium
TGGCTCGAACGTCCCTCCGCATCCGAACTAGGAAGGTGGCGGGCGAGGTCGCCGCGCGACGCGCACTTGCCTTCCCCGGCCCTTTCCCCTAGAGAGCCCGCCTCCAAACGGGGAGCGGTCTTCCGCGGAGCGTGAATGGGTCGGGCCATCGGGTCCGGCCGCCGCGGCGAGAGCCATCGCTCGCGAGCGTCTTCCGGCGCTGACGAGCGCCGCTTCCCCAGCACCGGAAGAAGGACAAGATGGCATTCTACGAGCACGTGCTCATCACGCGGCAGGACATCTCGCCGCAACAGGCTGAGGCGCTAAACGAAGAGCTGAAGTCTCTGATCGAGGCCCAGGGCGGGCACATCGCCAAGATCGAATACTGGGGCCTGCGCAATTTCCCCGCCGGCTACCGCATCAAGAAGAACCGCAAGGGTCACTACTCGCTTCTCGCCATCGACGCCGCTCCGGCCGCGGTGAAGGAGATGGAGCGGCAGCTCTCGATAAACGAAGACGTGCTGCGCCACCTGACGCTTCGCGTCGACCACCTTGACCTCGAACTTTCGCCGATCCTCGCGCGGCGCGACCGCGATCGCGAGCGGCGTTTCGACGACGTGCCGGTCTGAGGAGCCTGTCATGACGGACGTTTCCCAACCCGAGGCCCCGGCCGCTGGCAGCGGACCGCGCCGCACCTTCATGCGCCGGCGCAAGGTGTGCCCCTTCTCCGGCGCGAACGCGCCGAAGATCGACTACAAGGACGTGAAGCTGTTGCAGCGGTACGTCTCGGAGCGCGGCAAGATCGTGCCGTCGCGGATCACCGCGGTGTCGGCGCTGAAGCAGCGCGAACTCGCCAGGGCGATCAAGCGGGCGCGTTTCCTCGCCCTCCTGCCCTACGTCGTGAAGTAGGAGTCGCGCCGATGAAAGTGATCCTGCTCGAACGCGTCGAGCGCCTCGGCTCGCTGGGCGATCTGGTGACCGTGAAGGACGGCTTCGCCCGCAACTTCCTTCTGCCTCGCGCCAAGGCCCTGCGCGCCAGCAGCGCCAACCTCAAGGTCTTCGAGTCGCGTCGCGGCGAACTCGAGGCGAGCAACGCAAAGGCGCGTGACGCCGCGGCCAAGTCCGGCGACAAGCTCGACGGCTCGACCTACGTCATGATCCGCCAGGCCGGCGAGAGCGGCCACCTCTACGGGTCGGTTTCGGGCCGTGACGTCGCCGAGGCCGTGAACGCCGAAGGCGGCAAGGTGGAGCGCCAGATGGTGGTGCTCGACAAGCCGATCAAAGCGCTGGGCATCCACCCCGTGCGGATCCGCCTCCACCCGGAGGTCGCCATCACGGTGAACATCAACATCGCGCGCAGTCAGGACGAGGCCGAACGTCAGGCCAGGGGCGAGAACGTGATTGTCTCGCAGTTTGAAGAGGAACGCGCTCAGGCTGCGGCGGACGCCAGCCTGTTCGAAGGCGGCGCCGGCCAGTTCGGCGGCGAAGAGGACTGACGGGGCGCGTAACCCAGGCGCCGCGGATCGTGCAAAATCGTCGCAAGGGCGCCAGATTTTCCGGCGCCCAAGCGTGTTCGGCTCCGCTATAGCCACGCCCTCGAGGGTGACGACACCGGGGGGAGAGATAGCGTGAAGTCTCGCATCGCCGCGCTGGGTGCGGTCGGGCTGCTGTTCGCGCCGCGCGCCGCTTTCGCGGCCACCGGCGCGCCCGACCACGGCGACACGGCCTGGGTGCTGGCCGCCAGCGCGCTCGTTCTGTTCATGACCCTGCCGGGCCTGGCGCTGTTCTACGCCGGCCTCGTCCGCGCCAAGAACACTCTGTCGGTGATGCTGCATTGCGTGGCGATCGCCTGCGTAGCCTCGGTGCTCTGGGTCGCCATCGGCTACACGCTCGCCTTCGACGGCGATGGTCCCCTGCTCGGCGGCCTCGGCAAGGCCTTCCTGGTCAACATCGGCCGCGACCAGACCTTCGGCCAGATTCCCGAGATGGCCTACGTCGTGTTCCAGATGACGTTCGCGGTGATTACGCCGGCTCTGATCGTCGGCGCATATGTGGAGCGCATACGCTTCGGCGCGGTGCTGATCTTCAGCGCGCTGTGGCTGCTGGTGGTCTATGCACCGGTCACGCACTGGGTCTGGGGCGGCGGCTGGCTCGACAAACTCGGCGTGATGGACTTCGCCGGCGGCCTCGTCGTGCACGCAACCGCTGGCGTTTCGGCCCTGGTGCTGGCCATGATGCTCGGCCGGCGCGACGGCTTTCCGCGCGATCTGCACCCACCCCACAATCCGGGCATGACCATGATGGGGGCGGGCATGCTGTGGGTCGGGTGGTACGGCTTCAACGGCGGCAGCGCCCTGGCGGCGAACGGATCGGCGGCCACGGCGATCCTCGTCACCCACTGTTCGGCCTCGATGGCGGGACTGGTGTGGGCCGCGCTGGAGCGCTGGCGGTTCGGGCGGGCGAGCATGGTGGGCGTTGTGACCGGCGTGGTCGCCGGGCTCGCGACCATCACGCCGGCTTCGGGGTACGTCGGCCCGGCGGCGGGCCTCGCCCTCGGCGCTGCGGGCAGCGTGGTCTGCTTCTTCGCGGTGGAGTTCGTGAAGCACCGCCTGAAGATCGACGACTCGCTCGACGTCTTCGCCGTGCACGGTGTCGGCGGCATCCTCGGCAGCCTCCTGGTGGCCGTGTTCGCCAGCTCCGCGCTCGGCGGCGCCGGCTATGGCGCGGCGCACGACATGGCGGGCCAGACTGGCGTGCAGGCGCTGGGCGTGGCCGCGACCATCGCGTGGTCGGCCGTCGCGACCGTCGCGATCGGCTGGCTGACGCGCGCGATCGTTGGCCTGCGCGCCCGCGACGACGAGATCGAGGAAGGACTCGACCTCACCTATCACGGCGAACGCGCCTACAACGCCTGAGCCTCCCGAGGCCGCGGATCGCTCAAGCTTTCCACAGCTCGGCAAAAGACTGTGGAGTGGTGCGCTTTGCGTTCCTCTCCAAGCGTCCTCGTTGAGCTATCACACGCCCGATGGCCCTTGCACCAGCCCACGATCTGCGCCCGGCGCCCAAGGACGCCGGGCCGCCGCATGCGCCCGCCAACGTCGAGGCCGAGCAGGCGCTGCTCGGCGCGCTGCTCTACGACAACGGCGCATTCGAGCGGCTGAGCGACGCGCTGGCCCCGCACCACTTCTACGAGCCGTTCCACGGACGCCTCTACGCCGCCATCGAGGCTCATGTCCGCCGCGGCCAGCTGGCCGACCCGACGCTGCTGGCGGATCAGTTCCAGCGCGACGAGGCGTTCGTCGAGCTGGGTGGCATCCGCTATCTCGCCGACCTCGTCGACCGGGCGCCTCCCGCGGCGCGCGCCGCCGACTATGGGAGGGCCATCTATGACCTCGCGCTCCGGCGCGAACTCATCCGCATCGGCGGGGAAATCGCCCAGCGCGCGGACGCGGGCGACCCCGATCTCACCGCGCGCGACCAGATCGAGGCGGCCGAGCAGCAGTTGTACACGCTCGCCGAGACCGGCGGCGCTCAGACCGGCTTCACCTCGCTGGAGGACGCGCTCGCCGGCGCCGTGGACATGGCCGCCGAGGCCTACAACCGCGACGGCGGCCTCGCCGGGCTGTCCACGGGACTGAAGGACCTCGACCAGATGCTGGGCGGCCTGCACCCGTCCGACCTGTTGATCCTCGCGGCGCGGCCCTCGATGGGCAAGTCGTCGCTGGCGATGAACATCGCCTTCAACGTGGCGCGCCATTACGCCTGGGAGCCGAGGCCGGATGGTACGCGCAAGACCGTCGACGGCGGCGTCGTGGCCTTCTTTTCGCTGGAAATGTCGGCTGAACAGCTGGCCATGCGCCTGCTGGCCGAAGTCACCGAGGTGCCCTCGGACAAGATCCGCAAAGGCGAGATCTCGGCTGCGGAATTCGGGCGGCTGCGCGAGGGCTCTGCCGAGATCCAGGACGCGCCGCTCTTCATCGACGATACAGGCGGCATCTCGCTGGCCAAGCTCACCGCCCGAGCCCGGCGCCTCAAGCGCACGACCGGGCTCGACCTGTTGGTGATCGACTACCTCCAGCTGATCACGACCTCCGCGGGCCGGCCCGAGAACCGTGTTCAGGAGGTGAGCCAGATCACGCAGGGCCTCAAGGCGCTCGCCAAGGAACTCGCCATCCCGATCGTGGCGCTGGCTCAGCTCTCCCGCCAGGTCGAGAACCGGGAGGACAAGAAGCCCCAACTTGCGGACCTGCGAGAGTCCGGCTCGATCGAGCAGGACGCGGATGTCGTGATGTTCATCTACCGCGAGGCCTACTACCTCGAACGCGTGCAGCCCAAGGAAGGCACGCCCGAGCATCTCGAATGGCAGTCCAAGATGGACGGCGTCGCGCACCTGGCCGAGGTCATCATCGGCAAGCAGAGGCACGGCCCGATCGGAACCGTGCGGCTGCACTTCAACGAGGACCTGACCAAGTTCTCGAACCTGGCCCGGGAAGACCGCTACGAGCGGCGCTAGCTTCGCGGTCAGTGGCTCGCCGCGACGCCGCCCCCCAGAGCCCGCCCGAACAGGAACACCGGCACGACCGTCATGATCGCCATGACGAAGTAGACGACGATGAGCACCGCGACGCTGACCAGGAAATAGGCCGTGGTCTTCTCAGGGGGCGATTTCATCAGCACCGGAAGCCCGCGGTACAGCACATAGAGTCCGTATAGTCCGACCAGGCCGGCGAGAGGGCTCAGCCGAGGGATGATGTCGAGCGCTCCGGCGATCCAGCCCGGCGTGGCGGAGTAGACCGCCAGCTTCAGCGCCTGCATGCGGTTCCTCTGGGCCCCGAAGCTCGGCGCGAGCGCGTCGAAGATAAGCCCCTCGACGAACACCGCAGCGAGCGAAAGCACGAAAGCGAGGATCGCGTCGACCAGCACCCCGATCAGCCCGGCGCGCGTGAAGAGGAGACCTCCGATCAACGCCGCCACCGCCGGAATCATCGCCAGCACAGCAGCGTAACCGGTGAAGAGCCCCTCGATCGACACGGCCTCGCCGTCGATGACGGCCCACTCCGAGGTTGGCCTCAGAAGGATGTTCCGAACGCGCTCAGTTAGGTTGGCCATTCCGCTCTCCCGACGCCGAGGCGCGACAGGGCTAAGCTAGCCGAACCTTCGGGGTCTGACGAGCGCCGTCATGCGAACCGCCCGACGAGCGCTGTTGCGTGCACTGTGCGGCGCCGACAAGGGCCGTCATGCAAGCGGAATCGCGCGGGCGCCTTATATTGCGGCTCGGCTCATCTTCCTGCGACGGATCGGCGAAGCTTCATGGCCCGTGATGGGGAGAGCGG
>JAKAZA010000048.1 GCA_021816155.1 Pseudomonadota bacterium
TTCCCTATCCGCCGGACAAGGGCGACAAGATCCGCGCCTACCACCTTCTGCAGCAGCTGGCGCCCCGCCATGAGATCTGGCTGGGCGCAGGGGTGGACGAGGACGCCGCGCCCGGCTGCGCCGACTGGGTGCGGACGATCAGCCGCGACGCCTGCCTGCCCCGTCTCGGGCCCGTGCGGCGCTCCGTCAGCATGGCGCTGGGCGGCGCGGCCGGGCTGCCGCTCAGCGTGGCCCGCTTCGGTCACCCGACGCTGCGGCGATGGGTTTGCAGGGTGCTTGGCGAGGTGCGCCCGGACGTCGTCTGGGTGCACTCCTCGGCGCTCGCGCGCTATGCGCTCGGCCCGGCGCGCGTCGCGCCGCTGATCGTCGATTTCGTCGACGCGGACGCCGAGAAATGGCGCGCCTACGCCGAGGCGACACGCCCGCCGCTCAGCTGGGTCTATCGGGCGGAGTTCGAGCGTCTCGTGCGCTACGAACGCCGGGTCATGGATGAGGCCGCCGCCGGCGTCGTCATTTCCGAGGCGGAGCGCAGGTTGCAGGCGGCCCTTCAGCCGCGGGGGGCGGACAGGCTGCGCGTGATCTCCAACGGTGTCGACGCTGGCTACTTCCAGCCTGCCGAGGGTCCCAGCGCCGAACCGGCGATCGTGCTCTGCGGACGGATGGATTACGCGCCCAATGTCGACGGCGCCGAGTGGTTCGCCAAGGAGGTCCTGCCGATGGTGCGCGCGCGCACACCCGCGGCTCGATTCCTCGTCGTCGGCGCGAGTCCGACCGCCGCCGTCCGCTCCCTCGCCAGTCTGCCGGGGGTGGATGTGACGGGGACGGTTCCGGACGTCCGCCCCTATCTGGCGCGCGCCGCCGTGGTGGTCGCGCCGTTGCGCATCGCGCGCGGCGTGCAGAACAAGGTGCTCGAGGCCATGGCCAGCGCACGGCCGGTCGTGGCGACGCCTCAGGCCACCCAGGGGATCGGGGCGCGGGGCGGCGAGGAGCTCCTGATCGCGGCCGACGCCGTGGAGTTCGCCGAGCGCGTCCGCCAGGTGCTGGCCGGCGAGTGGCCCCGGCTGGGTGAGCAGGGCCGCCGCTACGTGCTCGAACGGCACAGCTGGGAGGCCGAGGCTTCCGAGGCCGAGCGGCTCATCGCGTCCGTCGCGCGACGCGCCTAGCCGCGAAGGCGCCTCCGATTCTGTCCCGTTCTGAAACGGCCGGGCGACTGGCGGCATCTCAACGCGAGCCGTAGCCGAAGACGATCACGCGGACGGTCTGCATCAGGATCGCAATGTCCATCAGCAGGTCGTTCTTCTTGAGGTAGTAGAGGTCGAAGGCGAGCTTCCGGCGGGCGTCCTCGATCGACGCGCCGTACGGGTAGTTCACCTGGGCCCAGCCGGTGATCCCGGGCCGCATGCGGTGGCGCAGGTCGTAGTAGGGGATCTGCTCGCGCAGCTGTTCGACGAAGAACGGCCGCTCCGGCCGCGGGCCGATGAAGCTCATCTCGCCGTTCAGGACGTTGAACACCTGAGGGATCTCGTCGATCCGGAGCATACGGATGATCTTGCCCACGCGGGTCACCCGGTCGTCGCTCGCGGCGGCCCATCGCGGGACTCCGTCTCGCTCGGCGTCCTCGCGCATGCTGCGGAACTTCCAGACCCGGAAGATCTTCCCGCCGAGGCCGACCCGCTCCTGCCGGTAGAAGACCGGCCCTGGGCTCTCGAGCTTGATGGCGATCGCCACCGGCACGATCACCGGAAGCATGAAGATCAGGAAGGAGAGGCTGACCGCGATGTCCAGCGCGCGCTTGAGGACGCGGCGCGACTGGTTCAGCACGAATCCGCCGGAGAAACTGAGCCAGCCCACGCCGGCGTGGGCGAGGTCGATCTGGCCGGTCTCGCGCTCCCAGAACATCAGCGCGTCCGTCACGTCGACGCCGTTCAGCTTACACTCGAGCAATTCGTAGAAAGGCAATCCGCGTCGGTCCTCGACAGCGACGACGACCTCATCGGCGTTGAGCGCCGCGACGGCAGCCGACAGCGTCACGGGCTCCTCACGGCGAAGCCGCAACACACGGTCGCTGGTGGGCAGCGCCACGAGCGCCGAGGACACCGCAACGCTCTTGATCGTCTGAACGTATTCGAGGTGGCTGCGGCCAGACTCGCGCAGGAACCGCGCGACCTGTTCGGCGATCTGTCCCTCGCCGAGCACGATGACCCGACGCTTGATGAACGAAAGACGGAGCCCCCAGACCAGCACCACCCGGAGGGTGAAGAGCAGCACCATGAAGAGGGCGATCGCCAACGACAGGATGCCGACGTACCAGCCGAACGGCATCCCGGCGGCCGCCTTCGACACGGCGAGGAAACCCACCGAAAGCGCGAAGATGATCTGCCAGGAGACAATGAAGCGTTTCAGGAACGTCCGGAAACTCTGGAACGCGTCCTCGTTGTAGAGGCCGACCGACGCGGTGAGGAGCAAGAACGCCCCGGTCAGCGCAAGGATCTCAAGCGGGTTTAGCCGGATGATGCTGCCCAGGTAGCAGCGCTCGCAATGAGGGCCGAGGCTGATCAGGTGCAGCGCCGCCATGAACAGCGCCCCATCCAGTGAGGCCAGCAACACGAAGGCTGGCGCAACGAAATGTCCGAATAGCCTCACGCCGAGCCCTGCCTTTGGCTGTCGACCACGTCAGCAAACGCCGGAGGAACGCCCCCCCGTCCGACGACGGATCTGGCGAGCAAGTTTAGTGCCAGATTTTCTTCCGATAAGGACATGAAAGGCGCACTCGAGCCGCTCAGGCCTGGGTATTTATCACCAGTGTCGTCTGAGGTGGTGATTCCGACAGCGTATTGGGTCGGGATCGTCGGGGTCATTAGGCCTTTTATACGAACATATAAGCGGTTGTGTAGCTACCATTGCGTAATATGAAGTTAGATCAATCTTCAAATAATTACATTTCGTCAAAAATCTACGTGAAACATTTTGACATACTATCTTCTTATGGTGATCGGACGTTCCAGGTTGTAGAAATTTGAGGGCTTGGCGTGCTGAATCACTCGTTCGACGCCTATCTTTTGTAAACCTATTGCATCTATTCCCTCTTGGGTTGTCTCATCGCGTGCGCCACTATCCCCCCAACTGCGCGGAAACGACGCGGGCGGCGTCCGTGGGCGCTAGGCGAGGAATGCGCCGGCGCCGTCGTTGCGGCGGTCGGCGCTGGGGTCCGGCGTGACTCGCGCGCTCGTCTTCTCGACGCTCTTTCCGAACGAGGAGCAGCCGAACCACGGCGTGTTCGTGCTGAACCGGCTGAGGGAGACACTGGCGCTGGGCGGGCTGGACGCGACCGTGCTCGCGCCCATCCCATACTTCCCGTTCAAGGCGCCGGCGTTCGGCAGGTACGCCACGTTCGCCCGAGCGCCGCGCGCGGAGACGCGCGACGGGCTTGAGGTGCGGCATCCCCGCTACCTGGTGTTGCCGAAGATCGGCTCTGTCTTGACCCCGCGGTTCCTCTACCGGGCGGCGCTCGCGGAGGCCAGGCGCCTGGCGGCTCGTGGCATCAAGTTCGACGTGATCGACGCGCACTACTTCTACCCGGACGGGGTGGCCGCGGCCTTGCTGGGGCGCGCCCTGCGCAAACCCGTGGTGATCACCGGACGCGGCACCGATCTCACGCTGATCCCGCAAGCCGCGGGACCGCGCGCGCAGATCCAGTGGGCGGCGCGCGAGGCGAGCGCCATGGTGACGGTGTGCGAGGACTTGCGCCAACGGTTGATCAAGCTGGGCGCGCAGCCGGACCGCGTCATCACTCTGCGCAACGGCGTTGACCTGGACTTGTTCGCCCCCCGGGACCGCGAGGCGGCCCGTGTCGCGCTGGGCCTCGAAGGCTACACGCTGCTCTGCGTGGGCGCGCTGATTCCCAGGAAGGGACAGCGACTGGTCATCGAGGCGGTGGCGCAGCGCCCCGGTTTGGCGCTCCTGATCGTCGGCGACGGGCCGATGCGCGAGGCGCTGCAGGCGCTCGCGGAACAGCTGGGCGTGGCTTCGCGGGTGCGGTTCCTGGGGGAGACGCCGCACCGCGCGTTGCCGGACATCTATTCGGCCGTCGACGCGCTTGTCCTGGCTTCCGAGCGCGAGGGCTGGGCGAACGTCCTGCTCGAGGCGATGGCGTGTGGCGCGCCCGTGATCGCTTCCGACGTCAACGGCTCGGCGGAAGTGGTCGGCGCGCCGGAGGCCGGGCGCCTGCTCGCGGCGCGAACGCCGGCGGCTATCGTTGCGGCGGTAGACGACCTACAGCGCAATCCGCCGGCCCGCGCCGCGACGCGCCGGTACGCCGAGCGCTTCGGTTGGCGGCCCGTCGCGGAAGCCAACAAGGTGCTTCTGCTGGGCGTCGCTCAGAACGGGTATGATGGTCGCTATGATGACAAAATTCTCAACCAAATTCGGGTAGGCCTTGCTTCAGCGGAAGAAGGGCGGGGCTAGAATTAACTAATGATTAAGTTAAGCAACGTAGCGACGACGGAGCTTGGTCGTGGAGGATCGAAAAGGTCGTCTGCGCCTTTCGTCGAATCGGTCTAGTATTGATCGCGCGAAACGGGGGAGCCAGATGGCGGGCGGTATTAGACTTGCGGTGAACAACGATCTCTCGAAGCGAGAGCTCGATGATCGCCCGGTCAAATCTGGTATGCCGCTACCGCTAGGCCTGTCGATTCTGGTATGGATTGCGCTCGCGACGCTGGGCTGGATGTTCATCGCCTTCGTCGTGCGCCATCTTTAGGCGGCATTTCGCCGACGGGCTGATCGTTCAGCCCCGGGCCGCGTGCCTCAACACCGGTGTTTGATCGGGCCGAACCTGCGCCCATACGCGATCTGCGATCGTAACGGTGACCGGACCGTGCCGCATGTCGCCGCTCATCAGTCCGTCGAGCGCGCCGCGTTCGCGCTCGTTCAGCTCGTCCCATTTCGGGATGTGGTGGGCGCCAAGCATGACCCCGCGCGGCGCGCCCTTCTGGTTGGTGCCGTAGCTGAACCCGTGCTCCTCTAAGAAGTGCTCGGCTGCGCGCATTGCGCCGAAATGTCGCGTGTCCTCGAAGCGGAACGTCTCGACCTTCTCGACGGCGACCTCTGCGATGTCGGGAGGCGGCGGCGCTTCGAGCTCGCGCAGCGCCTCGTCGCGCGCTCTGGAGACCTCGGCCATCACTTCATGCGACCCGGTAGACCTGTCGGGATGATGTTCCGCAGATAGCCTGCGGAACACCGCGCCCACCTGCTCGGGCGTCTTCAGATCCCCTAGCACCTCTCGCCAGGTCCGGGCCGGCGCGGACGGCGCGATGGCCGAGGGCTTGGTCCGGAACGTGGCCAGCAGGTCCAGCGCGCTCACCAGGCCATACCGCTCGATGCTGATCGTGGCTTCGAGATGCCTGGCGATGGCGACGAAGTTCTCGACCACCGTCTTGCGCCTGTCGCAGGCGATGGCGAAGTCCAGCCCCTCGAGCTCGAAGCGGATGCAGGCGCCGGGGTCGGCCGTATGGGCGGCCGGCGGATCGCCGGACTCGCGCTCGTTCAGCGGCGCGTTCGACGAGGCGACGATGCGGGTCGCCCCCAGCTTGTCCAATTGGAGTCGCACGCGCCAGACGCCGTACCGCGGCGTGAAGCTGGCGTACCTCAGGGTCTTGTCGGCTCCCCGAAGGGCGGCCGGCGTTCTGGGTCTACCGGCGGGCCACGCCAGGATGGCCTCGTAAGGTGTGTCGCTGTTCATCGCGGTTGCGTCCAGCGGAGCATAGTTCTGAGCATATTGTCATGGCCCTCGCGATGATGCGCCGCAGACCAACATGCCGGCATCGCACTAGCACGGCGTTGTTGGCGCTCCTATTGTGAGAAAGGGAATTTGAGCTCGACGACGTACTAGGGGTGTCGAAAAATGAAAACATGTAGATTTTAAAAAAAGAAGCAACCAAAGACGAAATCGCAACCACCATCAGTGCCTGATCCGGATGACTGCGCCAGCGTCATCGAGTGCTCTTGGTGGGTGTGCCACTTTTGCTGGTACGGGATGGAACGTAGATTGCATGATCGCCACTGAAGGCGCCAAGAATGCGCGCGGTCTAACAAAACTCTTGGGGGCATCCATGCGTATGCTTCGCGGCCTTGCAATTGCCGGCTTGCTGGTCCTTGGGCTTCCACTCGTGGCAAGCGCTCGGCCCGCGCCCGCGCCGGCGGCGCCCGAGTACGTGATCGGTCCGGGCGACATGCTGCACGTATTCGTCTGGAAGAATCCGGATCTCTCGATGGATGTGCCCGTGCGGCCGGACGGTCGCATCACGGTGCCGCTGGTCCAAGACATGCAGGCTGAGGGACGGACGCCGACCGAACTCGCCGCCAGCATTCGAGAGGCGCTCGCCGCTTACGTCACCAATCCCGTGGTGACGGTCGTCGTGAAGGCTTTCGCCGCGAACGACAACTCGGCCGCGATCCGAGTGATCGGCACGGGTGTTCCGCCCAAGTCGGTCCCCTACCGCGCCGGCATCACCGCGCTCGACGTCATCATCGCCGTCGGCGGCCTTGACGCTTTCGCCAACGGCGACCGCGCGACTTTGGTGCGACGGGAGGGCGGCATGTATCACAGCTACCCGTTGCATCTGAGCCGTCTCCTGAACTCCGGAGACCTGTCAGACAACGTGCGCATGCAGCCCGGCGACATCATCCGCATCCCGGAACGCCTGTTCTGAGCTCCTCGCGCCCGATCTTGAGGTCGGCCGCCGCAACACACGTCCAACTCAGAGTGATCGAGAGACATGGTCGGCCAACTACTCACAGTCATAGGCGATGAAGCCAGACGGATTTGGTATTATCGCTGGATCGCGTTGTTTATCACGGCGGTGATATTCGTCGGCGGCGCTATCTACGTTTTGCGGCTTCCGAACGTCTACGACGCCTGGGGCCAGCTGTACGTCAACAAGGAAACGCCGGTGTCGGTGGCGGCGCAGGGTGTGTCCCTGGTCGGCGACAACTTCGGCAGCCCTTACGTCGTGCAGCGGACTCTGCTGAACGACCAGAACCTTCAGCAGGTGATCAAGCAGATCGACCCCAGGGCCGCCTCGATGGACGCCCTCGCGATGGCGCGGGCCGTGACGGGCCTGCGAGGGCACATCTTTCTTTCTGGCGACCAGGGTGACGGCTTCTTCGAGCTGCACGACATCGACACCGACCCGCAACGTGCGCGCGCCGTCGTGCAGACGCTGTTGAACCTGTTCATCTCGCAGAACGTCAGCCGCAACCGGGACGATCTGCAGCGCGCCAGCACTTTCCTCGACCAGCAGATAGCCGATTACGAGAAGCGGATAGCCGCGCTGGAGACGCAGATCGACGCCTTCCGCCGGGCGCACCCGGCGGTGGTCACGGTGACCGTGCCCCAGTCGACGATCATCGCGCCGGCGGCGATGGCGTCCGCGTCGTCGCCCGCCGCGGCGTCGGCTGCGCCTGCCGCGCCGACTTCGCCAGCCCTGATCGAGGCGCAGCAGCGCGTCAATCGGCTGCAGGGCGAGCTCGACGAGCTGCATCTCAGGTTCACGGACCTGTATCCTGACGTCGTGGCCGTACGCCGGCAGCTTGCGGACGCCCAGGCGGCGCGTGATGTGATCGCCAGCGCGCCCCCGCCGCCCGCGGCTGCAGCGGCGCCCGCGGTCGCCTCCGCGCCGCCGTCGCAGCCGCACGTCTTCGCACGCGTCCGCCGGCAGGTCGCCGCGTCCGTACCGCCCGACGTCAAGGCGCAATGGATCGACCTTCAGCACTCCGACGAAGTTCTCCGCGCGGCCGACCAGCAGTTGATCGCCAAGCGGGACGCGACCCTCATGTCGATCGCGGTCTACGGGGCTGACGGCGCCGGCAAGTACCAGCTCACGAGAGCGCCCGTGACCCCGGCGTTCCCGACGGGCCCCAACCGCGTGCTGCTGCTGGGGCTCGCCGCTGTCGGCGCCGTGGGCGCGGGCCTCGCCGGCGCCTATCTGCGCGGCGCGATCGACGGTGTCTTCATTTCGCCGCGGGAAGTCGAGGACGCCTTCCAGTTGCCGGTCATCGGAACCGTCTCCTGGGAAGCGGCCTGGGATACCCGCGCCCCGCGCCGGCGCATCCCGCTGAGCGGCCCGGCGGCGCTTCTGATCGCATTCGTCTGCATCGCCGGGCAGGTCCATGCCGCCCGCACCGCGGACCTCGTCACCAAGCCCGCGCCCACGGGCCAGATCCAGGGAGCGCAGGCGTGAGCGAAAAGACCAACCTCATGCCCACCCTCGTGGGTACGGACCCTCGTTCGCTCCAGCACCAGGAGCCGGCGGCCGAGGTTCGTCAGCTGGAGATGCCGACCGGCCTGCTGAAGCATATCGGGGTCGTCCGGACACCTCACTTCGACGAGTCGCGGACCCGTGAAGAGTTCCGCGCGATCAAGCGTTACCTGGTCGCGCGCATCGACTCGGAGGACGCGTCGGACGCCCAGAACGCCCGCAATATCCTCGTCACCAGCGCGGCGCCCGGCGACGGTAAGACCACAATGTGCCTGGGCATCGCGATGAGCTTCATGTTCGAGCGCGATTACCAGGTGGCCGTGATCGACGCCGACATGCGTCGCGCCGACCTCTCGAAGCGCATGGGTCTCGCGGACGAACTCGGCCTGCTCGACTACCTCGAGAACGAAGAGCTGGAAGTCAGCGATATCGTCTACCCGACGAGCGTCAAGGGCATCTATGCGGTTCCGGCGGGCAGGCCGCGGATATCGGCGCCCGAGCTGATCGCCAGCGCCCGGATGCGCGAACTCCTCGATATCTTTCATCACAGCGGCGAGAAGCGCCGGGTCGTGCTGATCGATTCCGGCGCGGTCCTGTCCTGCAGCGAGACGATCGAGCTGGCCAAGCGCGCCGGACAGATCGTGTTCGTCGCCGCGAAAGGCCAGACCAAGCGCGCCGACATCGACGAAGGTCTGGGCATCCTCCACCGCCAGGCCGGGCCCATCGACGGCTCGAAGGTCGCGATGGTGTTCAACAAGACCGACAAGTCGCAATCGCCGGTCCGCTACTCGGCGCTGCGTTAGTCTCGGACCTGGCGGGGGCCTATGCCGAAGATCGCAGCACGAACAATCAGGACGGGCCTCGGCGTCGTTCTGGCGCCGGCCTGCCTGGCACTCGCCACCGCGGCCGCCGCGGACGACCCGAACGCCCCGGTCGCCACGGCGCCGGTCAGCGGTCCGCCGCTCGTGCTGACGCCGAGCGTCGGCGTCGAGGAGGACTTCACGAGCAATGTCTATCTGACCCCGGGCGGCGGTCAGTTCGACGCTATCACCCAGCTGACCGTTCAGCTCGACGCCAAGGTCAACAGCGGCCGGTTGACGGGCAACGTCCAGAATCAGCTCTTCTATGACCAGTATGCGCAGGCGACGAGCCTCAGCGGCTGGTCCGATCTGGCTTTCGGTCGAGCCTCGTACGCCATCGTGCCGAAAGTGCTGTCGATCGACGCGGACGGCACGCTGACCGATGGTTTCGTCTCGACTTTTGGCGAGTCCACGGTCGACCGCACCGGCCTTCCGGGACGCATACAGTTGGCCACGTACGACATCGGCCCGCACCTGACCACAACGGTGGCCGGCGCCCTCGACGTGGACGCCGCCGTCCGCTTCGACCAGGTGTTCTTCTTCGCAGGAGACAACAGCATCGTCGGCAACCTGCCGACCGACACGAATATCATCCAGGTTGTCGGTCGCGCCGACACCGGTGCGCGCATGGGCAGGCTCGAGCTGCTGACCACCGGCGAGTTCGACCACGATAACGGTGGCTTCGAGTCGGGCAGTGGTGCCCAGTCCTTCTACTGGGCGCTCACGCCGACAATTCGGATGATCGCGCGGGCCGGCTACGACACGGTCAACCAGCCTGGCGTGGTCAATATCAGCGCGCCGATGGCGACGGGGGGCGTGGAGTGGCGTCCGAACGCCTCCTCCAGGATCACTGTGGAGGCCGGCGAGCGCTACGATCGAGCGATCCTCGGCGCAAACGCGGTGATCGCGATCGCCAGCAGGATCTACGTGACGGGAGACTACGAGGAAACGATCCAGCCGGATCAGCTATACTTCACCGACTCGTTCGCCGCTTTCTTGCAGAATTCGAGCACGCTTCCACCGCCGCTCGTGCCGGCGACGTTCACGTTGAACGAGCTCAATCTCTATAACGAAACCTCGTTCAACAAGCGGGCCGACGCGCAGGTCGTCCTGCAGGCGCCGCGACAGACGCTCAGTCTCGGGTTCAACTGGATCAACCGGGTGTTTCTGCCCTCGCAGGCGTTGGATCGCGAAGTCACGGCAATGGGCAGTTACACGCGCCAATTGCGCCGCCACCTTGCCGCCAGCCTCCAGCTCTCGTACGACCGGACATACGAAAGCCCGCTCTACGGTCCGGCCAAGAGCTATACGGTGACCTTCAAGACGGTCTACCAGGCCACGCGGACACTGCAGGCGACCTTCGGCTATTCCTATGAGCGTCAGACGGCCGCCTTCGTAGGGCCGCAGGCGATCGACGAGCACGTGTTATACCTCGCGCTCACGAAGACGCTCTGAGGCGACTGTGTCGGCCTCCCCGCCAAAGCCCGTCAACGCGCTCACGGTCGACGTGGAGGAGTACTTCCAGGTCCAGGCCCTCTCGTCGGTATACAAGCCATCGACTTGGGACGGCTGCGAGTCGCGCGTGGCGCAGAGCACGGATGCGATCCTAACCGTGCTGGACTCGAGCTGCGCGCGCGCCACCTTCTTCATCCTCGGCTGGGTCGCGGAGCGGCAAGCCGGGCTCGTGCGCAGGATCGCAGCCGCCGGACACGAGGTCGCCTGTCACGGCTACGGACATCAGCGCGTCGACGCCCTGACGCCCGAGGAGTTTCGTAACGACGTACGGCGTTCACGGGCCATTCTGGAAGACGCCGCGGGCGTCGCCGTGCGGGGCTATCGTGCGCCGACCTTCAGCGTCGGCCCCCACACGCCCTGGGCGTGGCGGGTGCTCGAGGAGGAGGGCTACGCCTACAGTTCGAGCGCGTACCCGGTCGTGCGGGACTACTATGCCTTCGCCGAGGCGCCTCGCGGGCCCTTCAGACCGCAAGGCGCCGAGACGCTGATGGAGATCCCGATCGCCACCGTGCGCCTCGGCGAGCGCAACTGGCCGGCGGGCGGCGGCGGCTATTTCAGGCTACTGCCGTACGCCATCTCGCGCTGGGCCCTGAGGCGCATCAACGAGGTCGATCGGATGCCCGCCGTCTTCTACCTGCATCCCTGGGAGCTCGACCCTGGACAGCCGAGGGCCAAGGGCGCCCCGCTGAAGTCGAACCTGCGCCACTACATGAACCTCGGCGCGACGCGGCGGCGACTGGAGCGGCTGGCCCGGGATTTCCATTGGGATCGGATGGACCGGGTGTTCGGCCTGGACCAGGGCGAGGCGCCGATCGCATCGCCGCAAGCGACCCCGGCATGAGCCACTGCGACGGCGCCTGGGACGAGTTCGTCCGAGCACATCCGCAGGGGACGTTCTTTCACCTCTCGGCGTGGGCCGGCGTGGTCGAGACGGCGTTCGGGCGCCGGACCCACAGGCTGATTTCGACACGCGGCGGTGCGTTGGCGGCGATCCTGCCGCTCGTCGAGGTCAGGAGCCGGCTCTTCGGACATGCGCTGATCGGCGCGGGCTTCACGGTTGGCGGCGGACCGCTGGCGCTTGAAGCCGAGGCCTTGCAGGATGTGCTGGACCAGGCCGCGGCGCTGGGCCGCAAGCTGGGCGCCGACTACGTGGAGCTGCGGGATATCGAGGCCGCGGGCCCAGGCTGGGTCCGGCGAGACGGCCTCTACGCCGGCTTCGAGCGCTCGATCGCGCCTGAGGAAGACGACTGCCTGAAGCAGATTCCTCGCAAGCAGCGAGCCGTGGTGCGCAAGGCGCTCGAGCGCGGAATGACCACCGACATCGATCGGTCGGCGGCCGACTTCTTCGGCCTCTATGCGCGCACCATGCGCGATCATGGCACCCCCGCTCTGCCGCGGCGCTATTTCGAGACGCTGCTCGGGCGCTTCGGGCCCGACTGCGAGGTCCTGACCGTACGACGGGACGGTCAGCCCGTGGCCTCGGTGCTCAGCTACTATTTTCGCGGGCGCGTGCTGCCCTACTATACGGGCAGCGCGCCCGCAGCCCGTGATCTCGGCGCCAACGACCTGATGTACTGGTCGCTCATGCGTCACGCCGCGGCGCGCGGGTGCGCGGTCTTCGATTTCGGACGCAGCAAGGTCGGGACCGGTCCCTACGCGTTCAAGCGAAACTGGGGGTTCGAGCCCCGGCCGATCGCGCACCATTTCCGCCTGATCAAGGCGCACGAGACGCCGAACCTCAACCCGACGAATCCGCGCTTCTCGCTCATGATCGAGGCCTGGCGCCGGCTGCCGCTGCCGGTGGCGAACGCGATCTCACCGTTCATCAGCCGCAGTCTTGGCTGAGGCGGGACGTCTCAGGCCGCGCCGCTTCGAGCGTTGGCGAGCGCCTGCGCCAACCCGGCGATCCGCCGGGCGTTGCCGGCCCAGGTGAACGGACGCTCGGCGATGGTGCGGCGCGCCGCCGCGCCGAGGCGCGCTCGAAGGTCGGCGTCGGCGCACAGTCGCGCGAGCGCCGCCTGGAATGCGCCGGCGTCGGCGGCGTCGAACAGAAGCGCGTTCTCGTCGTGGGACAGCACCTCCCGGATGTTCGGTTGATCCGGCGCCAGGATGGCGCGGCCCAGCTGCATGTATTCGAACAGCTTCAGCGGGGAGGCATAGGCTACCGCGGCGGGCTGCAGCGCCACGTCGAAAGCCTGCGCCAGCATGGGCGCCTCGTCGTGCGCTACGCGTCCGGTGAAGCGCACGCGATCCGCCACGCCGAGCTCCATCGCCTGGGCTTCGAGTTCTGGCCGCGCCGGACCATCGCCGACCACGACGAGGTGGACGTTTGGCGCGGCGCGCTGCAGCGCCTCGATCGCCCAGCCGACACCGTGCCAGCCACGGACGAAACCCACGAAGCCGAGCACCATGGCGTCGTCGGAGAGTCCGAGACGCCGCCGCGCCGCGGCGGCCGCGGCCGGGTCCGGCTTCAGCTCGAGATCGGCGCCGTTGGGAACCACCAGCACGCCGTCCCCGGTCCCGCGCGCCGCGCGCACCGCGCCGGCCAGCACCTCGGTCACGGGCAGCACCGCGTCGGCGCGCCGCCAGAGGGCGGCCTCGCATCGGCGGCCGGTCTTTTCGAGGCGCAGGTTGCCGAACTTCGCCCGCTCTTCCGCCAGCGGCGCGTTCACCTCCAGGATCATGGGCAACCCGTGGCGCCGGCGATACGCCAGCCCCGCCAGCAGGTAGAGGTTGTAGCGCTCGTAGAGCACATCCGGCGCGAAGGCCTTCGCAGCCCTGCGAAGGCGCAGGTAGGCCGGTATGTTGTAGATCAGTTCGAGCAGCTCGTAGGCCGCCCCCGGCAGCAGCCTGCGAAGCGCGTCGGAGAGCCGCTCCAGCCGCGCGGCCCTGCCGAGCACCGCCGCCGACGCGTCGCCGGGGCCGACGACGCACACGTCGTGCCCCTCGCGCCGTAGCGCCTCGATCACCGCGGTGACATGGACCCGCATCCCGTCCGACGCGGCCGTGCGGTGATGGTACAGGATGCGCAAGGAGCGGACGGCCGCCGGAGCGTCAGGACCCATGCGGCGCTGACACCGGCGTGATCGCGAACGTCGGTTCCTTGGCGTAGTCGGCGTTCATCTCCGGCGTGTGCGCGACGACGAAATCGTAGGCTTGCCTGGCTTGCGGCGCGTGCGTGCTGTTGATGATCGAGGCGAGCGCGCCGCGCGCCAGCGCCGCGTAGCCCCCGCCCCATGCCGGATCGTCGAGCGTGGTGACGGGATGTCGGGCCGGGTCGAAGGTCGTGTTGAAGGCCTCCGCCCAGGTGGAGAGCGGCTGGGTGGTGTGCGGACGATCGACGTAGAGGAAGTAGGGCGTGCCGTAGATCGGGTCGTAGCCTCGGTCGCCGTTGGTGAAGAGTCCCGCCACGAAGTTGGTCATCCAGCTCATGATCGGCCGCGCATCGTGGTAGCCCATCGAGTCGATCCAGCCGAGCACCATCACCACGTAGTCGTCCTGCCAGGGCGCCGTGGCCCCGTCGACGCCGTAAGGACCGGGGAGGTATCCCTCCAGCTCGCCGGCGGCGTCGGCTTCGTGACCGTTGACGTAGCGGTCGAGAATCGCATGCAGGTTGGCCCCGAGCTTGGCCTGCAGGTACGGCTGCATCGGGTCGTTGCTGGGCAGGATATAAGCCGCGTTGGCCAGGGTGCGCAGGTCCCAGGCGACGCCGCGCACCTGCGACCCCAGGACGATGCCGCGCGAGCCACCGCGATACGGCGGATTGATGGCCAGGAGATTGTACGCCGCCTGCTGGGTCAACTCGTCCCGGTAGTACTGGGACCCGGTGAGGAGATAGGGCAGGTAAGTCAGCGAGGGCTCGTGCGCGTCGTCGACCTGCCATTTGGTATCGAGGGTGTAGAACTTGCGGTTCAGGATGCCCGGCGTGGCCTGGCCGCGGCCGTCGAACCAGACGTCGGGGTGGGCGTCGATGCTGATCGGCTCGCCCGTGGTCATGTCTCGCACGTGCCACGGCGCCGAGCCTGACACATCTGCGTTGGCCATCAGCGCCGCCTCGTTCTCGGCGGAGGGATCGAGCACGTAGAACACGGCCCAGGTCGGCAACGGGCCGATGTCGGGCCGTCCGCCGGTTGTCGGCATGTAAGGCGTCACGGCGCCGTAGCCGAGGGGCTCGACGCTGCGCAACGAAGTCCGCACCAGCTTGTCCATCGCCGCCGGATCTGGCCGGATCGCGAGGTTGTAGTGGGGGATGGCGCCGACTTCCTCGAGCAGGCGCATGTCCGGCACGACGCGCGGCGGCGCCGGGCCGCCGGTCCAGACCAAGTGGCGCCAGGTGGCGTAGGTGTAGTGGACGAGATGCTTGACCGAGAACACCGAGGCGCCGTTCAGCGAGATGTCGGCGTCATAGATCTGCGTGGCTATCTGCGCATTCTGGGCCCAGTCGTTATGGAAGATGACGTCGACGCGGGAAGGCCCAACGGCGGGCGTCCAGACGTCGAAGTCGATCTCGACGCCATCGGTCGTCTGTGAGGCGAAGCGCTGCTCGCGCGCCAGCGGGCCTTTCAGCCAGGGCTGGCTGCTACGTGCGGCTGCGGACCGGGCGAGGGCTGGCAGCGCGATCGTCACTACCTTCCCGGGCCCTGCGCCACCGCTGAACGTCAGCGTCACCACGACGTTTGGCGGCGGCTGGCTCGCCAGGGGGGGCGAAACGGGCGCGGCCGCGGCGGTTCCGATTCTGCCGTTCAGGCTGGCGCCCGACGCCATCGCGGGGGTCCTCACCGAGAGCACCGCGTGGCGCACCGAACCGTCGGGATAGAGCGCCTTGGCGTCCATCTGAGCCGCCGCGGCTGCGCCCCCGAGCGTAACGCTCAGCTGGCTGGTCGGGCGCACGTCGCCGGGGCGGAACATCTGGCCGAAGGTGACGATGCGTTCCGGCTGCGGCCGGCCGCTGCTGTTGACGACACGGAACGACGCTACGTCCGCCCTGAGCTGCGGCGCCCAGCATTGAGACACGACGAGCAGGACCAGTGTGCTCAGGAGTCGGCGCATCGTTTCTTGGCCTCGCATAGCTGGACGCCTGCCGACAGCGATCGCTGATCGGCGTCGTGCGACCCGTGGGCCGCCACCGTTTCCCCCAGCACCCGCAGCAGGCTGTCGACGAGCGTGGTCGGGGCGATCTGCGGCCGCCGGGAATGGGTCAGCGCCGCCTCAGACAGCGCCGCGTATCGCCGCGCGTCCGTCCACAGCGCCTGGATCGCGTCGACCCACGCCTCGACCGGCCCGTCGGGATCGAGCAGCACGCCGCCTGCGCCCACCGCTTCGGGCAGGCCGCCGCGATCGGAGGCGACCACCGGGATCCCGCTGAACTGCGCCTCAGACGCCACGCGTCCCCAGGCTTCCTGCCAGCGGCTCGGGGCCAGCAGCACCTTTGCCTCGCGGTAGACGCTTTTCATGTCATCGGTCTTCGGACGGAGCGTCACGTTCGACAGCGTGGCGACTTCGGCGTTCAGCCAGCGCGCATAGTCGGGCGGAAGGCTCCAGGCCTGCACGAAGACGAACGGAATCTCAGGCAGGCGGCGCGCAATCGCCACCGCCAGCTCGCCGCCTTTCAGCGGGTGCGGGTTGATCAGGGTGACATTGGCCCGCGTCGTCGCCGTGCGGTAGCGCTCCGGCCGGATCAGCGGCGGTATAACCACCGCGTCGATGCCGAAGGCGTCGCGGTAAAGGCGGGCGGTGAATTCCGAGTTGGCCGCGAAGCGGACGCCGACGAGGTCGCGGGGATCGCCGCCCAGGTGCTGCAGCTCCGCGTCCTGCACGTAGAACAGGGTGGGCACGCCATGGGCCGAGACGGCCTTCGCCAGCGCCACTGCGCGGGTCGGCATGACGATGGCGACGTCCGGCCGGATCCGCGCCAGCGGTTCCGCCAGGTCGCCGTCGAGCGACCATCTCCGCCATGTATCGTAGCCCATCGTCCGGTCCCGGATGGTCTTGGCGCCCGAAATCTTCATCAGCACGCGGTTGCGCAGGCCGAGCCGGTCGTCGTGGGCGAACGGCGCCAGCACCGCCGGCCGCCGTCCACGGGCGGCCAGTTCCTGCGCGAGTTCGTGCATGAGCGACTGCACGCCGCCGGTGGCCTGCGGGAGGGCTCGCAGGTCCGTGACGAAGAGGATCCGCGTCGCCGGTCGCCCGGACGCGTTCAGCGCCGTCTCGGTCAATCCGGTTGCTCCGGCGAATACATCCGTCTCGGCGCCACGTTCAGAGCCTGGGGCGAATCCATTTCGAGACTCTTCGGCCAGGCGCAAGGTAAGAACACATTCGACTATCTGTTCTGATAGCGGATTTCATTGACCTATGTCCCTATATTCGCCTCGAGCGAGATCGCGTGCGGAGACTTGTGGGATGACTTCGGTGGGCGCGGCATGATCTGCGTGATGTTCGCCACCCGAAACGGCGCCGCGGTGCTGCCGCGCACGCTCGCCGCTCTGGCGCGCGTCCGGCCGCCCGACGGCGGGTGGTCGATCCTCGCGGTGGACAACGGCAGCAGCGACGGCAGCGTCGATCTGCTGCGGTCGTATCAGGACCGGTTGCCGCTGACCGTGATGGACGAGCCGACGGCCGGTAAGAACCGGGCTCTCAATCGCGCGCTCGAAGTCGCTGCGGGCGACCTCTTCGTATTCTGCGACGACGATATAGAGCCGGCCGAGGACTGGCTGGTGCGTTGGCGCGAAGCGGCCGATGCGCATCCCGACTTCGACCTCTTCGCCGGCGCCACGCGGCCGGCTTGGCCGCAGGGAGTCGCCGCGAGCGGCCTTGACGACCAGCAGACGAGCATCGTCTTCGGCGTCAACGAGCACATGCGCGAAGGGCCCTGCGACGCGGCGTGCATGCTTGGCACCAACATGGCGATCCGGCCCCGCGCCTTCGCTGACGGGGTCCGGTTCGATCCCGGCATCGGTCCCAGCGCCGCCCGCATGTACCCCATGGGAAGCGAGACGGAGCTGGCGCGACGCCTCGCCGCCCGAGGTCTGCGCTGCTGGTTCGCACCCGGGCCAAGCGTCGGGCACATCATCCGGCCCGCCCAGCTGGCGCGGCGCTCGATCCTGCTGCGCGGCTACCGGTGGGGGCGCGGCCAGGCGCACATGGGCGTGGAGCACCACTATGCGCCGGCCTTGCTGTCCCGCAAGAACCGCCTGCGCGCGGCGCTCTATCCGGTGGCGCTGCCATTCCTGTCGCCCGGCGAGGCCTGGGCGAGACAATGGGAATGGGTGGCCGACCAGGGTTACGAGGACGGCTGGCGCGAGCGCCGCGGCTTGCCGCCGGTGTGGCTCGGCCACGGTGAGGCGCCCCGGATCGTCCGGCGCTTCCGCGCGGAGACGGCCTGACCCGGCGGCCATCAGGCGCGCGCCGCTGCGCAGGGCGCAAAGGCCGCGAACCAGCGATTGACGAAGACGGGGTGCGCCAAGGCTTCCGCGCCTGCGAGAGCATGGCCCGGGCGCCGGTCGAGGACCACGTAGTCGATGTGGTTGCCGCAGGCGTAGGCCATCTCGGCGGCGGCGTCGCGCAGCGCGCCTACGGCGCGTGAGCGCGAGCGCCACGTGTCGTAGGTGTCCGGCGCCCACATCGCGGCGGCGCCTTCCTTCAGGCCCACCCAACTGACCCGCTGGGCGAACGTGAAGTCGAGCGTCAGGGGGATCAGGAACGTTGATCTCCGGGGCGTGGTGGTGCGGGCCCAATCGGTGACCTCGCGCCACTCCGGGGCTCGGGGCGCGGCGCCGGCGAGCTGGGCGTCGCTGGGCGTCTCCATGGGGCCCGGCGACGGCGGCGGGCCGTGGTACCGGCCGGCGGCGACGGCGAGGCCGACGGCGGCCAGCGCCACGATGGAGGCAGCCGCGGCCTCGCCGCCGGGGACCCTCATGGCCAGCAAGGCGGGCCGGTGGCGGCCGCTGGCCGCGCGCGTGCCGACGGCGCAGAGGATCACGCCCCCGAGGGCGGCCCACCAAAGTCCGCCTGCCAGTCCTGCGATCGCGACAGCGGCGCCCGGCAGCGGGGCTAGCCGCCCCCCAGCGAGCGCCGAGGCGGCGCCGCCCGCTACGAGCGCCGCGGACATCCACTGGATCAAGCCATCCACGCGCAGCAGGTGCAGGTCGAGCAGGAAGCGCCACGCGACGACCCGGTCGAGCAGCGCGCCGCCCAGGAAGACGGCGGCGAAACTGGCCAGCGCGAGCGCGGCGCGCGCGCCGTTGCGCGGGAGCAGCGCGGCGGCGACGAGACCGCTGAGAGCCGTGCAGGCGAGTGAGATGCGGCTGCTCCACGGCGCCCACCCGATGAAGAAATGGTAGGGATAGAGGTCGATCAGGTAGGCGCGGAAATCGAAGTCGACGCGGGCGGAGCCTTGCGCCGCCAGCGTCCAGAGCGCCCAGGGCGCGGCCAGCACCGTGAAGCCGGACGCCGCCGCCACGACAGGGCGAATCTCGGTCCTCGGCGCGCGGACCAGGCGGATCAGACTGGCAGTCGCCAGTGGGGCGAGCTCCCAGACGCCGACGAAGATGTTGAGGTCGAACGCAACGCCGGCCGCCAGCGCGGCCTTGAGGAGCTCGCCGCGCACCAGCCAGGCCACGCCGAGAAGCGCCGCCGCCTGAGCGACCGCGGTGTGGGTGAAGCTGTCGACCAAGAGGTCGTCCCGGCCCACCGCCGTCTCTCCATAGACACCCGAGGCGACCACCAGCACGGCCATGGCCAGAACGCGCCGCCCCGCGACCACACCGCACGACTTCAGCAGCTCCCACAGGGCGAAGAAGGTCGCCGCACGGGTGAGCACCTGGGCCGCCAGGAGAACCGCGGCCAGGTTCCGGTCGTTCGTGAAAAGCGAAAGGAACGGGAAGATGGGGGTCGCGTAACGGCGCAGCGACTGCACGAAGGCGTCGTGCGCGAACTGCGGCAGCTGGTACCATTTCAGGATGATCGGGATGTGAAAGGTGTCATTGTCGACCCCGATCTCGAAGCCCTGCAGGATAACCGAGGCCATCGCGAGGCCGAGCACGAACAGGGTGATCCACAGCGGGGCGACCCATGCGACCGTCCCGCGAGAATCGACAGATGCTGACCGCGGGCTAACCACGGCCGATCAGGACCACGCCGGCGATTACCAGCCCGGTCCCGAGGATGCGGCTTGCGCCGAGGTTCTCGTGGAATAGCCAGAACCCTAGCACGGCGGTTATGATGAAGCTGAGCCCGACGAAGGGGTAGGCGCGCGAGAGGTCCGCACGCGACAGCACGCTCAGCCAGATCAGAGTCCCTATCCCGTACATCGCCAGGCCGCCGAGCACGGCCGGATTGAGGACAACGGTCTGAACGATGCCTGGAATTGAGCCTGAGCCGAGCGCGGCTTTCGTCGGGGCGGCCGACACGCCGAGTTTGAAGCAGGCCTGGGCAAGCCCGGACAGCGACACGCTGAGCAGAATGAGAAGCAAATCGCGCGACGGCATGGCGTCAGATCTTGATCGAATAGGCGGCGAGCAGGAGGGCCATCACCGCGCCCCCGGCCAGCCACGACACCCAGTCCTTGGCCGAATAGACGATCGGATCGTCCAGCATGTAGCCGCGGGCGGTGGAGAGCCACAGGCGGCACTGCCAGAAGAGCAGAAGCGGCACTGCGGCCCACAGCAGCACCGGCGAGGCGTAATGGCTGGCCGTCGCGTCGGACTGGACGAACAGGGCGAGCACGACGGCGGAGGCGAAGCTGGAGCCGCAGCCCATCATCTGCAGCATTGGCAGGTCGGAAACGCCGTAGCCGCGCCGGGCGGCCGATTGGCCGCGGTTCTCCTTGCTCACTGACATCAGCTCCGCCACTCGTTTGAGGATGGCGAGGCCGAGGAAGAGGAAGGCGGAAAAGCCGAGCAGCCACAGCGACAGCTCGTGTCCGGTGACTACGCCGCCGCCGAAGAGGCGGATTGTGTAGAGGCCGGCGAGCATGAAGACGTCGACCAGCGGCTGTTCCTTCAGCTTCACCGAATAGCTGATCGACATCGCCGCATAGCCGAGGATCACCCACGGCGCTCCGCTCGCCACCGCCAATCCCGCACCGGCGGTGAGCAAGGTCAGTGAGGCGGCCATGCCCACCGGCACCGGCAGGGCGCCGCTGGCGAAGGGCCGCTTGCGCTTGCGCGGGTGGCGACGGTCGGCGGCGATGTCGGTGGCGTCGTTGACCAGGTAGATGCCGGATGTGGTGGCGCAGAAGGCCGCGAACAGCAGCAGGGCGGCCACCCACGCGTGCAGCTCGCCCATGGCGTGGGCCGTAAAGATCGGGACGAAGACCAGCAGGTTCTTGACCCACTGATGCGGACGCATGGCCTTGAGCAGCGTCAGCGCGGCCGGCGCCCCCGAACCGGGCATGACGGTCTCGACCAGGCCGAGGTCGGCGGCCCGTCGCGCCACTCGCGCTGACGCATTGACCGGGATTGCGGCCCCCGCGACCTTCCAGACCGCCAGGTCGCTGGCGTCATTGCCGGCGTAGGCGAAGCCGTGCTCGCCGAAGCGGGCGCAAAGGGCGGCGCCCTTTGCGCGGCCTTTGAGGTTCCGGGTGCTGTCGGATGCGATCACTTCGTCGAAAAGGCCGAGGTGCGCGGCGATCGCGTTCGCAACACGCTCGTGGGCCGCAGTGGCGAGCACCAGGTAGCGGCCGAGCGCTTTCTGGGCCCTGAGATAGTCCAGCAACGGCTCGTTGTAGGGCAGATAAGCCGGATCGAACTCGTGGCGGCTGCCGACGTGCGCCTTGAACGCGGCGCGCCCGGTGAAGGGCAGCCTGGCTATCGCCAGCGCGAGACCCGGGTCGGCGGACAGGGAGAGCATGCCCTCGGCCAGCATGTCGCCGTAAACGAGGGTCCCGTCGAGATCGACGCAGAGCGGTAGCTCGTCGAGGCCTGGAAGAGCGTGTGTTTCGATGGCCGTCATGTCGGGTCAGCTCCTGAACGGAACAGGTGCGATTTCGGGGCGAATGGCCGGGAGGCGTGGGTCCGGGCCGGCGCCGGCGAGCCTCCACACGGTGAGGGCGAACCAAAGCAGGCCGCCGAAAAGCAGGTTGGATACGAGGAACATGCGGTAGATTTCCTGGGCCGGGCCGGAGAGCGGGAACGGCCAGACCAGCGGCGTGACCAGCGCGATCGCGAGCGCGCCGAGCCATCGCCAGGCGAGAGGCGCGGCGTCTTGCGCGGCGCCGAGGAACAGCGCCGTCGGAACGAGGAACCAGCAGTAATAGTGCGACCAAGACAGCGGGCTTGACACCACCGCGAGCGCGAGGACGAGCGCGTACTGGAAGTCCAGCCGGTCCGTCCCGGAAGGCCGGCGTTGCGCCGGGGGGCGCAGCAGCGCAGCGGCCCAGGCGGCGGCTGCGACGGCGTAGAGCAGGCCGGCCGCAGCGAAGTCGACGACCCGGTCGGCGGCCGAAGGCGCATACACGTTCCAGTCGACAAGACCCGGGGGTCCCGGTTCAAGCCGCATCAGGAAGCCGGTGATCGACTGGACGTTGAAGGCGCCCAGCCACCGGTGGCCGAACTGCAGGATGCAGGTCTGGAACCAGAAGACATTCTCGCCCCACCCGAAGACAGCGACGGAGAGGCCGGCCGCGGCGGTGATCGCGCCGCAAAAGGCCGCAGCTCCGCGCAGGTCCCCTCGCATCAGGAAGAACCCGCCGAACAGCAGCAGCGGGGGCTTGACGATCGCCGCCGCCGCCAGCGCGGCCCCTGCGGCGACCGAGCGGTTGGCGCGCGCCAGCGCGAGACCGCCGGCCAGCGCGAGCAGGACGATGTGGCTCGTATTGCCCTCCTTGACGCTGTACTGCAGCGGCCCGCTGGCGACGAACAGCACGGCGAGGAGCCAGCAGCCGCGCGCGTCGAGGCGGGCGAGCCGGACAAGGATCACGAAGGTGGCGGCGAGCGTGGCAAGACCCATGAGCGTGAAAGCCACTGCGCCGGCGGGCTCGTCGGCGAGCGCGAACGGCGCGAACAGGTAGGCCACGATCGGCAGGTTCACGAAGCCGGATACGCCCTCGGCCATCAGCGTCCGAAGCTGCTCGGGCCGCCCGAGCAAGACGGCCCTGGCTGCGGGGTAGTAGGCGATCTTGAAGTCGCTGAACGGCTGGAAGGGGTCGCTCGTGCGAAAGCTGGCGAGCGCCAGGACGAGGCAGCCGATGGTGAGCGCCGCCGTGGCCCAGGCCGGCGCCGGACGCCGCCTCGTCAGCCAGGCGACGCCGGCGAGCATGGCGGCGACGAGAGCCAGGTGCGCGCCGTAGGCGAGCTCATGCCCCAGGGCGCCGTTCATGACCGCGCCGGAACAGGGGTTGCGCTCGCCGCTCGCTCCGCCTCGCGACTGGCGATCAATACCCCCAGCAGGATCACGGCCCCGAAGAAGCAGTAGGCCTGCAGGATGACGAACGGGGTCCCGACAAGGAGCGCGGCGAACGGGATGAAATCCGCGACCAGCACCCAGGCGACGAACGTCACCGTCAGCAGCGTGGCGCGGAGACCGCTATCGGCGACGGCCAGGCTGTCGCAGAGCGCCACGAGGAACAGTGGGAGCAGCAGGCCGTAGTGGTGTTCCCAGGCCACCGGCGAACCCGCGATCGTGCAGATCGTCGCGACTCCGAGGTCGCTCAGGCTCGCCTTCCTCCGCTCGCGGCGCGTCCGCATGGCGGAGAGCGCGAGCAGCCCCACGAAGACCAGCGTCGCGGCGAGCGTTCCTGCGTAGACGATCGGGTTGTAGGGAGCGAAGCCCTGCTCGTTCCAGCGGAGGCTGTTGTCTGCCGTAAAGTACCAGTTGAGGATGCCGTTCACCGAGTTGTTGGCGAAGAAGTTCTCGCCGTGGCGCGAGAGGAACGACAGCACGCCGAGGTAGGCCAGGTTGTCGTGCAGGCCGTAGAGCGCGAGCGACGCAAGGCCCAATGGCGCGAGTCCGGCGACGATCCCCAGCGCGAACATCCGTTCGCCGCTGACGAGGCCCCACAAGAGCAGCAAGCCGAACTGGGGTTTCACCGCGCAGGCGAGGCCGACGAGGACGCCGGGCAGCAGCCGACGCCGCTGGCTCCAGAGGATCACCGCCAGGGTGAAGGCGAGGTCAAGCCAGAGCTGGATCTGGCCCAGCGCCTGCGCCCTGATGATGGGGTAGAAGAGAAAGGCCGCCCCGCCCGCGACGAGGGCCATGCCCGCCGGCTGCAGTCTCACGGATGCCGAAGGCCGGTCTGCGCTCGGCTGGAAGAGCGACCAGGCGAGCACCGCGACGGCGAGAGCCTCCAGCAACAGTACGCCCGAGTTGATCGCGTTCAGCACGCTCACGCGCGCCAGGCCGAAGCGAGCGAGCAGGTCAATCAGAAGCAGGCTGGTGGGCGGGTACTGGAACCGCACGTGGGCGTTGAAGAACAGAGTCTCGTAGAGGGCGTTGCGGTCGGACCCCGAAAGCACTCCGAGCGCCTTCAGCATCGGTCCCCACGAGTCGGCCGCCAACGAGGGGCGGCCGAGGCTGCCCAGCACGCGATGCATGACGGCGAGATTCGTGAGGTCCATGTTCAGCTTCGAGCCGAGCAGCAAGGCTGAGTGACGACCGAGCAGGCTGATGATCGCGATAGGCGCGAAGGCCAGCGAGGCTGTCAGCAGCGTCGCCGCGCGGGATGCGCGCGCCCCCTGCCGATCCGCCGAAGCCGGATCCCGAGTCATGGCGCGCGCCTGCCCGACGCTTCGACCACGGGCGCCTCGAGCGCTGCATCTGCGACGGCGCCGCGCCGCGTCCCGCCGGGCGTGAAAAAGCGCTTCAAGCTGAGGAAGCGCTTCTCCAGGAGGTGAAAGCTGAGCCAGCAGACGGCGAGGTCGAGCCCGAAGATGAAGGCGCTCTTCGCCAGCAAGGCGGCGGGCCGCTCACCGGCATGCACGATGGCCAGTGACGAGTGCATGAGCGCCACGCCGATCAGCGGATGCCAGACATAGAGTCCGAAGCTGTACTTGCCGAACCACCGCAGGACGCCGGCCCCGAGCGCGACGGCGAGCGGCCGCACGGTCAGGCTCAGCACGATTGTGGCGGCGGTCGCCAGGGAGACGAGCGGATAGGCGGTGATCCAGAGCGCCGGGTCGGTTTGCTCCAACGCGCCTCGCCAGGCCGTGATCAGCGCGAGCAGCGCCAGCGAACCGATCAGCGGCGGCGCCCACAGCCTTGGCGCCAGCGCGCGGGCGCCGCCGTGCGCGATCACCGCGGCGGCGGCGCCGATCCCAAGTCCGT
>JAKAZA010000180.1 GCA_021816155.1 Pseudomonadota bacterium
GTTGCGGCCCGGCTTCGCCGTGTACTTCACGCCGTATTTCAGCAGACGGTCCTTGTGCCGGTTGTTACCCGAGCCACCCTCGCGCCAGGTCTCGAGGAAGTCGCTCTGATCTTCCTTGCTGCGGAAGTTGCCCGGGTGCTCGAGGATGCCGCCGCCGGAGCTGCCGTTCTTGAAGAACAGCGAGCCGAACGTCTCGACCGCCATCGCTCGCCCGAAGGTCTCGCGCGCCGTCTCGAACATGTAGCGGCCGCGCAGGCCGTCCGCGGTCAGCGGCGCCATGCGGATGTGGCCGAGCTCGTCATCGCGGAAGACGTCCTGGCCGGTGCCGTCGAGGCGCCGGACCGTGTAGTAGACCCGGCCGTTCGACCGGCGCTCGATGTTGATCAGCCGCGAAGGGTCGACGATCTCGAGCGAGCCGATCGGGCTGCCGTCGTCGCCGGGGACGATCTCGAAATAGGCGTTGCGCCAGTAGGCCAGGTGGAACGCGAGCTGGCTGCGGAACTCCTGCGCCGTTTGCCGCGCGTTCGGGCGCCGGTGCAGCAGCTTGTAGAGCGGGTGCTCGCGCGCCGGGCGCCGGTCCTCGCCGGCCTCGGCTGGGCCGTCCAGGCGCTCATACACCATCAGCGGTAGCGTCGAGAGCGTGCCCTGGAGCCGCGAGAGCACCGACTGGACGACGTCGAGCTGCAGGGCGCCCTGCGCGGTGACGAACTCGCCCGAGCGGCTCGCGTGCTCGACGGCGCCCCAGAACCGCGGGTCCATCGGGTCCGGCGGGACGACGCCGAGGCCCTCGGCCATCCATCGGCCCACGCGCGACAACCAGCCGGCCATCGGTTTCAGATCACCATCACCGCGTCCGACGAGGTCGACAGCATCTGGCCCTCCCCTGCGATGGCGAGCGCCAGCGCCGTGACCAGCGCGGCGATGCCGTCGATGCGTTCGGTGGACTTCGCCTTGCTCGGCTTGATGTTGCCGGCCGCATCGGTCTCGACGGCCACATTGCCCGCGCACCAGCGCAGCACCGGGTGGCCCCCGTGGACGAGGTCGGCCTCCAGCATCAGGCGCTCGAGCTCCTTCGACGGCCCCGAAAGCGTGAGGAAGCCCTGACGCACCTGCTGCACCGGCATTCCCTCGCCCTGCAGCTGCAGCATCAGCTGCATGGCGTTGAAGGGGTCGAAGCCGGCCTGGACGATGTGGAACCGCTCGGCGTCGGCGAGAAGGTCGTTCTTCACGTAGTCGTAGTCGACCACGTTGCCGGGCGTCGGCGTGATCCAGCCCTCCTTCGCCCAGCGGTCGTACGGCACGCGGTCGCGGCGCGAGCGCTCGTCGATCCGCGCCTCGGGCACGTAGAACCGCATCAGCACGGCCCATTGCTCGAGCCCGGGCTGCGGCGGGAAGACGAGCGCGCGCGCCGTCAGGTCGGTCGTCTGCGAGAGGTCGTTGCCGGCGAAGCAGGTTAGGCCTTCGAGCCGCTCCTCCAGCTCGGGGTAGGCCAGCTCGCCCTTGCAGGCGTCCCATTTGGTGAGCGGCAGCCAGCGGACGTCCTGCTCGGTCCACTGGTTGAGGTGGTAGCGGCGGAAGTCGTTCTCGAGCCGCGGCAGTTCCAGCGCGCGCCGGCACTCGGCCGCCAGGTACTCTTCCTTGACCGAGACGCCGAGGTTCGGGTTCGCTTTCGCCCAGGTCGCCGGCTGGCGCCAGTCATCCTCAGGGTCGGCGGCGTAGATGACGACCAGCGTCTCGTCGTCCTCGATCGTGCCGGCGAGCAGCTTCTGGCAGTAGTCCCAGACCTCCCAGCCGTAGGTTCCGCGGCGCCCGGCGGTCGAGATCAGGAACTCGAGCGGCTGGCGGCGCGCGGCGCTCGACTGGTGCACGAACGTGTAGAGGTCGCCGTTCGGCCACTCGTGGATCTCGTCGCCGACCAGGCCGGACATCGAGAGCCCGTGCTTGCCTTCCGGCGTGCCCGAGAGCGGCTTGAACGCGCCGTTGGTGCGCGCGCAGTAGATCGACGGCTTCAGGCACTCCAACAGGCGCGAGAGCGGCGGCGAGCGCTGCACCATCGCCGAGGCCTTGTTGAACACCAGCCGCGCCTGGTCGCGGTCCTTCGCGATCGAGAACACCTGCGCGCCGGGCTCGGCGTCGCCGAGCAGGGCCAGGAGCGAGACGCCGGCGGCGAGCTCGGTCTTGCCGTTCTTGCGCGGCACCCAGACGTAGCAGCGCCGATAGCGCCGCGTGCCGTCGGCGCGCTTCCAGCCGAACAGCGGCCGGACGATGTCGCGGGCCTGCCAGGGCTCGAGGTTGAACGGGCGACCGGCCCACTCGCCTTCGGTGAAGACGAGGTAGCGCGGGAAGAAGTCGACTGCGGCGTCGGCGGCGCGCTCGTCGAACCAGAACTCAGTTGAGGAGGCCAAGCGGGCCGTCGGCCGGACGCGTAGGGTCCGTTGGCTTGGTCGCCGGGTCGGCTTCCTCGCGCGGGCCGAAGAGGTCGCCCGACACGCCGGACTGGCTGCGCGCGGCCATGATTCGCTGGCGCTCGGCGGGGTTCAGCCCGAAGCGGTCCTCGGCGGCGAGCAGCTGGCGCTCGAGCTTTTCGGCGACGATGAACTCCGGGCGCAGGCGGTGCACTTCGCCCGAAGCCGTGGTGACCGAGTAGGTCAGCTCACCGGTCTCCAGGCGCTCGTGCATCTGCTGCCATTTCGCGTGGTTGACGCAGTAGCGGCCGAAAGCGTTGGCGTCGGCCGCCGTCAGGAGGCGCGCGCCGGCGAGCAGCTCGGCTTTCGCGTTCCAGATCTCGAGCGCGTCGCCCTTCACGAACGCCGGCGCGCGCGGCGCGGCGCCGCCGACGTCGACCTTCGGCGCTTCCCCGACCGGCCGACGGCTCGACGCGCGCTGCCGCTTGACCGCGGCCGGCTGCGGCTTGGGTCCTGGCGCCATGGTCGCCCTCCCAAAAAAACTTCCCCCCAAACCCGCGCCCATTTGCGTTTTGGGTGCGGCCGGTCCCGGGGTGAGGGATTGCAGGGATTTGACGCCCCCTACGGCGCGGCGCCGAGGACTGGCAGGCGAAGGCGGACGGCGAGCGCGTCGAGCGCCGAGCGGGGGCCGCGTTCGAGGGACTGCTTGGCCGCGTGGCAATCGGCGCAGCACGAGACCCACCATTCGGATCGCCAGAACACGCCGGAAAAGCGGCGCTGCGGATAGAAGTGGTCGGTCAAGGTCGCGGCGCTGGCGCGCGGCGCGCCGAACGCGCCATGCTCGCAGTAGAGGCACAGCGGGTGCGCCGCGAGGCGCGCCTTCGAGGCCTTGTCCCAAGCGGTCGTGTAACCGCGCTCCCGGGCGCTTCCCCGGTCGCGGTCGACCTCACGCGGCGAGCGTTGACCTACCGGGCGGAGGGTCGGCGGTAGCGTGGGCATGGCTGGCGCACTTGAGCTGGCGCGGGTGGCGGATCGCCGAGGCGCGGGCTCCGGGTTGACCCGCGCTCAGCGCCGACGGTCAGTGGCCGACGCGGATAACGGGGTGATTTGGCGATTCGCGTCAAGCGGCGTGTTTCCGCGAAAATGTGGACGAGCCGAGCGCCGACGCCGGCTCCAGCTTCACCGCGTCGATCGACAGCGAGCCGAAAACCGACTTCGTCGAGACGCGCACGCGCGCCTTGGCGCCGTTCATCGCCTGCAGCGTCGCCACCAGCCCGGTGAACGGCCCGGAGATGATCCGCACCGCCTGGCCGAGTGTCATCTTCGGCTTGCGCGACCGCGTGTAGTCGAGCGCCCCGAACGTCTGCGCCCACCAGACGCGCTCCAGCCAGTCGCCGCCCAGCGCCAGCGGCGCGCCGTCGGCGTTCAGCAGCTCGACGAAGCCGCGCACGTCGCCGTGCATCAGCCCCACGTCGCGCCCGATGTCAGTCGACCAGACGAACACGTAGCGCGGCAGCACCGGCGCGTCGAACGGCGCGCACTTGTGGCCCGAGCGGCGCCGCCAGTGGGTCGACGCCGGCGCGTAGGCGACCAGGCCGAGCCGCCGCATGTCGGCGCAGGCCGTGAGCTCGCTGCGCGAGCGCACCACGGCGACATAGACGCTCATGCCGTCTCCCTTGGCGCGATCCGCACCGCCTCGACGCCCGCGCCGGCCAGCGCCGACCATGCGTCCGCCCGCTTCAGCTGCTTGGCCGACGTCTCGCCGGGCGCGACGATCGCCCGCGCCGCCGCGTCCCATCGGCACGGGTCGAGGTAGCTGGCGGCGAACGTCTCTCGCGTCGCCTCCGCAAGCGCCGCGCGGATCTCCGGCGGACCAGGCCAGCGCTTCGGCGCGTCGGACGCCGCGCCTGCGGGCGCCAGGAACGGCTCCCACTTCGCGTCGGAAAGCCAGCGCGCCAGGCTGAACGGCTGGTCGCCGCGGCCGAGCACCAGGTCGAGGTAGCGCGCGGCCGCTGCGGGCAGCAGCGCCGGCTCGACCGCCGCGCTCGCCACGAGCCGGTCCCACGCCCTGCGGTCCCTCGGACGAGACACCGCCGTCGGCGCCGATGCGGCGAACGCCTGGAACACCGCCTCGAAAAGCCCTTCCTCGCTCGCGCGCGGTGTGGGGGTTCCTTGGTGGTTCCTTGGTGGTTCATCCTTATTAGGGGGTGTGGGGGAAAGGACAAATTGTCGGGTAAAGCCGGACAAATTGTCGGGTAAAGCCGGACAGGCTGTCGGGTGAACGTCGTGCGCTTCACCAGACAGGCTGTCGGGTGAACGCGCCGCCTCTTCACCAGACACGCTGTCGGGTGAAATCGCGTCTTCACCCGACAGATTGTCCGCTGACGCACGCCCCGCTTCACCCGACAGGCTGTCCGGTGAACGCCCGTCCCGGTCGCGCTCCAGCTGGTAGACGAACTTGCCTTTGCCCAGCTTGCGCACGCCGCGGGTCGCCCGGCTGATCCAGCCCTCGGCGATCAGCCACTGCAGGTGCCGCTCGACCGACTTCTCGGAAAGGCAGGTGCGCCGCGCGATCTTGGCGACCGACGGGAACGACAGCCATTCCTCGTCGTCCTGGTTGTTCGCGTGGTCGGCCAGCACGAGCAGCACGGCCATCTGGCCGCCGCACCCGCTCGGCATGAGCCCCAGATCCGCCGCGCGCCAGGCCCATCTCATCGCCTCGAC
>JAKAZA010000049.1 GCA_021816155.1 Pseudomonadota bacterium
ACCGTGTCCGCGAGGTCGGGGCTCTCCAGCGAGGCGAGCGAAGCGGAGATCGCCTCGCAATAGGTCTCGATGAGCCGTGCAACGTTGGCTTCGCTGGGCTCGATCCCGGTTCCAGAATACGCGTCCCGGCCCAGGATCCAGGGCATGTGCACGAAGCGCACGCCAAGCTCGCGCGCCGCAAACCGGAGGAACTCCGCCAGCGAGAAGCCTGCGGCGAGGTGGGCCGAGGTGAACGTGCCCTCGATCTGGGCGGGCTGGCCGGTCGCGGCTTTCAGCTTGCGGATGTTCGCGACCACACGGTCGAACGAGCCGCCGCCGCCGGCGAAGACCCGATTGGCGTCGTGCACACGCCGATCGCCATCCAGGCTGACCGTGACCCGGATATCGTGGGTCCTGATGGTCTCGATGACCGCGCTGCTCGCCATCGTGCCGTTGGTGACGGCGGTGAACCTGGGCGTCGGCGCGCCCTCTCGCTCGGCGACACGTGCGACGTGCCGGCAGAGGCCGTCGACGCCGCGTACGTTGAGGAACGGCTCGCCGCCGAACAGCTGGATGGCGCCGATCCTGGCGAACCGCCGGAAGAAGGCCTCGACGATCGACGCGCCGACCCCCGCCGTTAGCACGCCGCGCGCGTCCCGGTAGGCGCCAGTGTCGGCGTAGCAGTAGGCGCAACGCAGGTTGCAGTCGTGCGCGACGTTGATCACGAGCCGTTCCAGATACGGCCGCTTCGTCCGCTCGCCCGCTCTGGGCGCGGACCGACCCTCGATCTGAACGTCCATCCAGCCCGGACCGGCAGAGGGTGGTAGCTGGGGGCGGGCTTGAACCGCCGACCTGCGGGTTATGAATCCGCCGCTCTAACCAACTGAGCTACCCAGCCAAAAGGCGAGCGGGGGGTTATAGGGGACCGCCCTGCGGCCTTCAAGCGGCGCCCAGGCGCGCCGCGACTTCCTCGCCGATGGCGAGCGACGAGGTGAGGCCGGGACTCTCGATGCCGAACAGCGCCATCAGGCCCTCGAGGCCATGGATCTCGGGACCGTCGAGCTGGAAGTCCGGCTGTGGCTCGCCGGGACCATGCAGCTTCGGGCGGATTCCGGCGTAGTCGACATGCAGGGCGCCGTCGGGCAACCCCGGCCAGAAGCGTCGCACGTACGGATAGAAGCTGGCTGCGGCCGCTGGATCGATCGCATAGTCCTCCGTCTCGACGAACGTGAGGTCCGGCCCGAACACCGCCTGTCCGCCAAGGTCCTTGCGGTAGTGGGTGCCGAGCGCGCCAGGAATCGGCGGCGGGTAGATCAGATGCTCGAACGGCGCCTTGCCCACGAGGCGGCAGTAGACCCCCTTGCCGAGGCGCAGTCGGGGAATCCGCCCGGGCGGGAAACCCTCGATCCGCGCCGCCACACCCTGCGCCGACAAACCCGGCGCCGTCACCACAAGCCGCGCGGTCAGTTCGGTCGGGGCCGCGCCGCCGGCCAGGACCGAGAAGCCGCCGCCCGAAATCGGACGAGCTCGTTCCATCGGCGCGCCCAGCGCCACGGCGCCGCCGCGGTCCTCGATCTCGCCCTGCAGCGCCAGCATGTAGCCGTGACTGTCGAAGATCCCGCTCTCCGGCGAGGCGATCGCCGCGACAGCCTTCAGTTCCGGCTCGAGCGCCATGGCCTGTGCGCCCGTCAGCTCCGCGACGCCCTCTACGTCGTTGGCCCTGGCCTGCCTTGCGATCGCCTCGATCCGCGCGACCTCGGCGTCCTCCGTCGCCACCACCAGCTTGCCGCACTTGCGATAGTCCACCTTGTGCGCGTCGAGGAAGGCGTAAAGCATTCGCCGCCCCCCGACGCAGAGCCGCGCCTTCAGCGAGCCGGTCGGATAGTAGAGGCCGCCGTGGACGACCTCGGAATTGCGCGAGGAGACGCCCTGGCCGATCGCGCGCTCCTTCTCGAGCACCACGACCGAGAGCCCGCGACGGGCGAGGGCGTAGCCGCACGCCAGCCCCACCGCGCCCGCGCCGACCACGCAGGCGTCGAAATCGAACGAAGTCATCGCGCGGCTATAGCCGCGTTGCCGAGGCAGGCGAACCCTCCAGCGAATGCGCGGGCGAGGTGACACCGGCTCGCGCCTTCGCTATCGAGGCGCCCCGATGAGCAAGTCCGCCTCCGAATTGCGCGAAGCCCAGGGCTGGGCCACGGCCAAGACGCTGGCCGAGGCGCTGCCGTACATCCAGCGCTACGACCGCGAGATCGTGGTGATCAAGTACGGCGGCCACGCCATGGGCGAGGAGGAGGTGGCGCGGCAGTTCGCCGCCGACGCGGTGCTGTTGAAGCTGCTCGGCCTCCATCCGGTCATCGTTCACGGCGGCGGCCCGCAGATCTCGCGGATGCTCGAGAAGGCCGGCGTGAAGTCGACCTTCGTCGACGGCCTGCGGGTGACCGACGCGCCGACGATGGAAGTGGCCGAGATGGTGCTCTCCGGTGCGATCAACAAGGAGATCGCCAACTGGATCACCATCGCCGGCGCCGAGGCCGACGTGCGCGGCGTGGGTCTCTCGGGCAAGGATGCGCGGCTGATCACCGTCGAGAAAGCGACCCGCATGCGCAAGGATCCGGATTCGAAGATCGAGCAGGTGGTCGACCTCGGCTTCGTTGGCGAGCCGACGAAGGTCGATCCCAAGCTGATCCTCGCGCTGATCAATTCGGAGGACGACTACATTCCGGTGATCGCGCCGATCGGCGTGTCGGCCGAGGGCGAGACCTACAACGTCAACGCCGACACCGTCGCCGGCGCTGTCGCAGGCGCGCTGAAGGCCAAGCGCCTTCTGCTGCTCACCGACGTCCAGGGCGTGATCGGCACGAACGGCGATATGATCCGGCAGATGACTCTCGCAGACGCGGGCCGGTTCGTGGCCACCGGCGTCGTGACCGGCGGCATGATCCCCAAGCTCGAGACGGCGGTCGCCGCGGTCGAGGCCGGCGTCGAGTCCGCCGTCATTCTCGACGGACGCCGGCCGCACGCGATGCTGGTGGAGTTGTTCACCGAGCATGGCGCAGGCACCCTGGTGAAGGCGGCGTGATCGATCTCACCCACATCGACACTTGGCTCTTCGATCTCGACAACACGCTCTACCCGCTCGAGACGGGCCTCGCGGCCGACATTTCCGAGCGCATCACCGACTATGTCGAACGGCTCACGGGACTCCCGCGCCCCGAGGCGTCGGCGCTGCAGCGCACGTACCTCGACGAGCACGGCCTGACGCTGCGCGGGCTGATGCTGCACCACGGCGTCCACCCGGACGAGTACCACGCCATGTTCGACGACCTGCCGCTGGACGCGCTGGCGCGCGACGAGGCGCTGATCGCCGCCGTGCGCCGCCTGCCCGGCCGGCGGCTGGTGTTCACCAACGCCGACGACGGCCACGCGCGCCGCGTCCTCATGCGCCTGGGCCTCGGCGACGCCTTCGAGGGCGTCTTCCACATCGCCAGCGCCGACTTCGCGCCCAAGCCGCATCCGGACGCGTTCGACCGGCTGATCGCCGCCCACGCCGTTGCGGCGAGGACGGCCTGCTTCTTCGACGACCGCGCCATGAACCTCGCCCCCGCCGCCGGGCTCGGCATGACCACGGTGCTGGTCGGCCTGGGCGCCGAGGCCAACGCCGACCCCTTCGTGCACTATCGCGCGCCGCGCCTGTCTGATTTCCTGGCCGCCGCGCGCGTCAAGGAGCCCGCATGAGCAACGACATCGCCTTCGCCGACCTGCGCACCGAGATCGAGGCCGGCTGGGAACGCCGCACCGAACTCGGCATCGAAACCGATGGCCCGATCCGCACCGCGGTCGACGAAACCATCATGGCCCTCGACGCCGGCCGCCTGCGCTCGGCGACCCGCGGCGGCGACGGCGTCTGGACCACGCACCAGTGGGTCAAGCAGGCGATCCTGCTGTCGTTCCGGTTGAACCCCAATCAGGTGATGCGCGCCGGCGCCATCGGCGGGGGCGGCGTCGGGCCCTGGTGGGACAAGGTCCCGTCCAAGTTCGACGGGTGGGACGCGCCGCAGTTCGAGGCCGCCGGCTTCCGCGCGGTGCCGGGCTCCATCGTGCGCCGCGGCGCGCACATCGCGCCGGGCGTGGTGCTGATGCCGTCGTACGTCAACATCGGCGCGTTCGTCGACGAAGGCACGATGGTCGACACCTGGACCACGGTCGCCTCCTGCGCCCAGATCGGCAAGCGGGTGCACCTCTCCGGCGGGGTCGGTATCGGCGGGGTGCTGGAGCCGCTGCAAGCCACCGCGACCATCATCGAGGACGACTGCTTCATCGGCGCCCGCTCCGAGATCGCCGAGGGCGTGATCGTGCGCGAAGGGGCGGTGATCTCGATGGGCGTGTACATCACCGCCAACACCCCGATCGTCGACCGACACACCGGCGAGGTGTTCCGCGGCGAGGTGCCGGCCTACTCGGTGGTGATGGCCGGCAGCCGGCAGACCGCGCACGACGACACGCTGTCGATCAACTGCGCGGTGATCATGAAGCGGGCCGACGCGCAGACGCGGGCCAAGACCTCGATCAACGAACTGCTTCGGGACTCAATGCCCTGATCCGTTCGGGCGCCTCGCTCGCCGCGCCCGGCAGGCTCTCGGGGATCGGGAACGTGAGCCGCGCCGTCAGGCCGCCGTTTGGATTCGCCGTGAACGAGGCGTCGCCGCGCAGCTGCCGTGCGTAGGCGCTCATCAGCGTGCGCCCGACGCCCGGGCCGAGCTTCGCCGCCCGTCCGCCACCGCGTCCGCTGTCGGTGATCGTCAGTTCGCCGCGCCCCTCGCTGGCGTGGAACGAGATCGAAAGATCTCCGCCTTCCTCCAGACCGTGCTTGCAGGCGTTGCTGATCGCTTCGACCGCGAACAGCGCGATCGGCGCCAGGCGGTCGGGGTCGATGACCACGCTGTCGCAGCTCAGTTCGGTCTTGGCGAGCCGCTGGCCGTGCTCGCCGATCACCAGCTGGCGAACCAGTTCCTCGAGGAACTCGCGCAGATCGGCGCGCCGCAGGTCGGGGCTCTGGTAGAGCGCCCGGTAGATGAGCGCGAGCGCGGTGATCCGCTGGCGGGTGTCGGAGATGGCGGCTCGGGCGGCGGGATCGCTCAGCGCCCTCTGCTGCATCGAGAGCAGCGACGAGATCACCTGCAGGTTGTTCTTCACCCGGTGATGGATCTCGAGCAGCATGGCGTCCTTCTGCGCCAGATGCTCGTTCAGAGCCGCGTCCCGCGCGACGATGGCGTCGGCCATGGCGTCGAGCGTGGCGGCGAGGTCGTGTATCTCAGGCGGGGCCCGCTCGGCCTGCACCGAGCGCACCGTCAAGCGGCCGCGCGCGTAGATCGCGGCGATGCGCTGCAGGTAGGCGATCCAGCGCACCACTCCGCGCTCGGCGACGATCCAGACCGCGACGAGCGCCAGCAGGAAAGCGAGCACTGGCAAGGCGATCGCCGTCACCGGATTGAGCCAGGCCCACGAGAACAGGCTCTGCGCCGGCGCCGAAAGCGCGACATAGACCTGGTCGCCCACCAGCGGGGCCGCCGCATAAAGCCGCTGCGCGCCGACGCGGTCGTCCTGCAGCCAAAGACGCGCGCCGTTGGCCGGCTTGAAGGCGGGCTGCAGCGGGAAGCGCGAAAGGTCGGTCGCCGAAAGCCAGCGCCCTTGCGCGTCCATCAGAGCGACCTCCGAGCCTGGCGGCAGGGCCGGGTCGGATGCCTCCGGCTTCAGGCTGGCGAGACTCATCACGGCGGCGAACGCGCCGTCGAAGGCGTGCGAGGCGTCCTGGGCGCGCGCCGCGGCGAGCAGGTAAGGCTCCGTCGCGTAAACCGCGCCGGGCTCGCTCGCCACCACGAGCGGAGCCCCGGAAGCCAGGCGCTGGAACCAGAGTCGGTTGGCGCGGTCGGGGTCGACAGGCGCGCCGGCCGCGCCGCACACAAACCTTCCCTCCGCGTCGAAGCGGATCAGGTTGAGATATCCGTTCAGCCGCGCGGCTACGTCCGAGAGCCGCGCGGCGCACTCGAGCCCGACCGAACTGGGCGCCAGCGTCTGCAGCAGGACCTGCGCGGACTCGATCCGGGCCTGCGCGATCGAGGCGCTGCGCGTGGCGGCGGCGGTAAGGCTGGCCTGCTCGGCGAGGGCCTGGCGGTGGAAGGCCAGTCCCGCCTCGATGATGCCGAGCAACAATACCGGCAGCAGCGCCAGCGCCAGGGCGGCGCCCAGCCTCACGCGGATCGTGGGGGGCCAGATGGGCCGGGCGAAGCCCGCTGGCCTCATCGGGAGTGGCTCAGCCTTTCGGCTTCGGCGAGGATGGCGGCCATGGCGTCCCCGGCCTCGCCGCCATCGCGCCCGTACGTCCCGTTCTCCAGGATGCCCTGAAGCGCGCGCCGGGCGCGGCTGACCCGGCTCTTCACCGTGCCGACGGCGCAGTCGCAGATCTCCGCAGCCTCCTCGTAGGCGAACCCGCCAGCTCCGACCAGGATCAGCGCCTCCCGCTGCTCGGCCGGCAGCATGGCCAGCCCTTGTCGCAACTCGTCGAGCGCGATCGGCGCCTCCGGATCGTCAACCGCGACCAGCGTGCGCTCGGCCGCGTCCTGGTCGAGCTGGCTCTGACGCCACGACCGGCGACGCTCCGAGTAGAACTGGTTGCGCAGGATCATGAAGGTCCAGGCCTTCATGTTGGTGCCAAGCTCGAAGCTCTCCCGCGCCGCCCAGGCCTTCAGCATGGCGTCCTGGGCGAGGTCGTCGGCCGCCACCGGATCGCCGCAGAGCGTGCGGGCGAAGGCGCGCAGGTGCGGGATCAGCTCGGCGAGCTCGGACCGGAAGGTCTCGTCGCGATCGGATGCGGCGCGCGGCGCGGAGCCCATCACGCCTCCTCCGAACGACGCTGGTCAGCGCGCCGCAGGATATCGAGGAACGCGTCGGGCACCGGCTCGTTGACCACCTCTTCGAACATCTGCCTCAGCTTCACGCCGATAGCCTGTTGTCTGAGGCGCGCCTCGTCCAGCGTTGGAGACTTGGAGCGCGGACGCTTCATGGGCTGCTGTTCAATCATCCTAATGGCGCAAACTCTCGCGCTCACGCCCCCGATCTGCAAATCGGAGCCGAAACGCGGTGCTAGCGCAAGGGGTTCCGTTGCGCCATGCGCAAACTTGGCCGTGCCAACAGCACTGAAGGGGAACCACGACCGGGTGAAAGCGTTTGCAAAGCTTGAGGGAAGCCGCGACACCGGCGGGCCGACGCGTCCGCGCCCGGCGTCCGCGGCCCGACCATAAATCGAGGGATTCAGAGTTGAGCCTGGTAGCCCGTCTAGCGCCTCATCTGCCGTACGTGCGCCGCTATGCGCGCGCCCTGACCGGGGACCAGGCCGTGGGCGACAACTACGTGCGCGCGACGCTGGAGGCGCTCGCCGCCGGAGACGCCGAGCTGGAGGCGGCGATTTCACCTCGCCTGGCGCTTTATCAGGTGTTCCACGCGATCTGGGCCAGCGCCGGGGCGCGGCTCGAGCAGGCCGGCGGGGTCGAGCCGGCGGGCAACGATCCGGTCCGTCACCTGCTTCGCATCGCGCCGCGCTCTCGCCAAGCGTTCCTGCTCACGGCGCTCGAAGGGTTCACGCCGGCCGAGACCGCTCAGATCCTGCGCCTGGACCAGGGCGAGGTGGAGCGGCTGATCGCCCAGGCTCAGGGGGAGATCGACGCCGAACTCGCCACCGACGTGCTGATCATCGAGGACGAGCCGGTGATCGCCGCCGACATCGAGGCGCTCGTACGCGAGCTCGGCCATTCGGTGAGCGACATCGTCGCTACGCGCAACGAGGCGGTCGAGGCTGCGCGCCGCGCTGTGCCGGGCCTGGTCCTGGCGGATATCCAGCTCGCCGACGGTTCCTCGGGCGTCGATGCGGTGCGCGACATCTTGCAGGAGCACGACGCGCCGGTGATCTTCATCACCGCGTTCCCGGAGCGCCTCCTTACCGGAGACCGTCCCGAGCCGACGTTCCTCATCACCAAGCCGTTCCAGCCGGAAACGGTCAAGGCGGCGATCGGCCAGGCGCTGTTCTTCCACCCGCGCCGCAAGGCCGCGGCGGCCTAGCCGCTCCCGGCCGGGCGCGCGCCGCTACAGCCCCCGCGCCACGAACCAGCCGTTCCGGAATCCCTCGCTGGCCTTGCCGTACAGGAACGGCTCGCCCTCGGGCGTGGTCATGCGGCCGCCGGCGGCGGCCAGCACGGCGTGGCCGGCGGCGGTGTCCCACTCCATGGTCGTCCCGTGGCGCGGGTAGATGTCGGCGGCGCCCTCCGCGATCCGACAGAACTTGATCGACGAATCCATCGGCTCGCGCCGGTGGAACCCGTACTGCGCCGCGAGTGCGTCGGCGGTCTCGGTTTTCATCGTGTGGCTGATCAGCGCCAGCGCCTGGCCCTGCGGCCACGCCCGCGGCCGCACAAGCTCGGCCGGGCCATCGCCGCGCCGCTTCACGACCCCGCCTTCGACGGTCCACCACAGCTCGCCGCTCGCCGGCGCGCCGACGGCGCCGGCCACCGGCTTGCCGTGCTCGATCAGCGCGATGTTGACGGTGAAATGCGGGTCGCCGCGCACGAACGCCTTGGTGCCGTCCAGCGGGTCCACCAGGAAGAAGCGCGGGCCAATCGAATCCGGCGTTCCGAATTCGCTGGCATGCTCCTCCGAGATCACCGGCACGTCCGGGAAGCGCTTGGCGAGGCCTTCCAGGATCAGCGCCTCGGCCCGGCGGTCAGCCTCGGTCACGGGGCTCTTGTCGGTCTTCTCGCTGACCTCGATTCCGGTCTTCCAGAGCGGCAGGATCAGCGCGCCGGCCTCCGCGGCGATGTCGGCAAGATCGGCGGAGAGGTCGGCGAGCGCGGTCATGGCGCGCCTCTATGGCGCAGCCAACCCGTTTCCCAAAGCGGCAAATCAGAGGATGTTGCCGGGCCGATGAGCCAGACCTACTCCGCCTTTCCGCCGCCCTCCGTGGCCGTGACGCCCGAGGAACTGGCGGCCAAGCTCGCCTCCAAGCTCTGTCACGACTTCATCAGTCCGGCCGGCGCCATCGTCTCGGGGCTCGACCTGCTGGACGACCCCAACGCCAAGGACATGCGCGACGAGGCCATGGAGCTGATCGCCGCGAGCGGCCGAAAGCTGGTCGACCAGCTCGCTTTCGCCCGCGTGGCGTTCGGCGCCTCGGCCGGCGTTCCCGCGTTCGACTGCGCGGAGCTCGAGCGCCTGACTCGGGGTGTCTATGCGCACGTGCGGGCCCAGCTGGAGTGGGCGTGCGAGCCGGCCCAGCTCCCCAAGCCGGCCGCCCAGGCGCTGGTCAATCTCGCCCAGCTGGCCGCAGGCGCCCTGCCGCTCGGCGGCGTCGCCTCGGCGACCTGCCGCGGCGAGGAGGGTGGCTACGCGATGCAGGTGGCCGCGACCGGGCCGAAGGCGCGGCTGCACGGCGAGGTGCGCGACGGGCTGGCCGGCGCTCCCCTCGGCGAAGGTCTCGGCGGCCGCTGGGTGCAGGCTTACTATGTCCACGCCGTTGCGACTGCGGCGGGCGGGCGCGCCTGGGCCGAGGCGGCGGAAGAGGCCGTGACATTCGGCGCCTTCGTCCCGGCGTGATTTTCGCCGGCGGGCCTCCTCGCCATACGGGTCCTTAACCAAGGCGGGCGAAAACAGGCGCTGAGTTCGCCTGCTATCCGCCTTGCGCGGAGCCTTGAGCCGGAGCCCCGTCCCGCCGATGAAGACCTGCCTGGTCATCGACGACAGTCGGGTGATCCGCAAGGTAGCGCGGCGCATCCTCGAGGATCTTGGCTACGAAGTGGCCGAGGCCGCCGATGGGGCCGAGGGCATGGCCTGGTGCGGCGCGGAGATGCCGGACGCGATCCTTCTGGACTGGAACATGCCTGTGATGACCGGGATCGAGTTCCTGCGGCGACTGCGCGCCGAGCCGGGCGGCGACAAGCCGGTCGTCGTGTTCTGCACCGTTGAGAACGATCTCGCCCACATCCAGGAAGCGCTCGACGCCGGCGCCGACGAGTACATCATGAAGCCGTTCGACGGCGATATCGTGATGGGCAAGCTGGTCGAGGCGGGCCTATGACGCCGGAAGAGATAGCCCAGGTCGTGTCGCTGTGCCGGGCTCGCGCCGGGCTGAAGGTGGCGCCGGACAAGACCTACCTGATCGAGAGCAGGCTCTCGCCTGTCGCGCGTCGGGAGGGCTTTGATTCCATTTCCGACCTGCTGGCGGCCCTCCGCGCCCGGCGCGAGGATGCGCTGGTCTGGTCGGTGGTGGAGGGGATGGCGGCCGGCGAGACCGCGTTCTTCCGCGACCGAACGCCATTCCAGCAGTTCAGGGACGAGATGGCGCCGCAACTCGCCAAGGCCCGCGGCGGCGCGCCGATCCGCGTGTGGAGCGCGGCTTGCGCCACCGGCCAGGAGGTCTACTCGCTGGCCATGCTGGTGGGCGAGCTCGCCGAGGCCGACCCGGCGCTGCGCATCGAGCTGGCGGCGTCCGATCTTTCGCGGCGCGCCCTCGATCGCGCCCAGGCCGGCGTCTACACCCAGCTCGAGGTCCAGCGCGGCCTGCCCATCCGTCTCCTTGTCCGCCACTTCGAAAAGGAAGGCGAGCAGTGGAAGCTCGCCGCCGATGTCCGCGCCCGGGTCCGCTGGCGGCGGATCAACCTGATCGCGGGGCTGCGCCAGATCGGCCGGTTCGACGTGGTCTTCTGCCGCTATGTTCTTGGTCACATGACGGAGGAAGCCCAGCGCAAGGTGCTGGAGGATCTCACCTGCGTCGTGCCGACCGACGGGTTCCTGGTGCTAGGCGCGAAGGAGCGCATCACCGGCCTCGGCGACACGTTCCAGCCCATCGTCGGCCGTCCGGGACTCTTTCGCCGCAATCCGCAACACCAGGAAGCCGCGGCCTGAGCTCACACGTCAAGCGGGTATCGTGTTCAACTTTCGCGTCAGCGCTTACGCTGGCCAACCGTATCCGGTAGGATTGCCCCCATCATGCCGGAGCCTGCGGACACCGTCACGATCGCGCGCGGGGCCGTGGCGGCCCTGGGCTGGTTCTTCGAGAGCAGCAAGGATGCGTTCCTGGCGATCGAGGGCGAGACCGTACGTCGGGCCAACCCGGCGTGGACAAACCTGACCGGCTACAGCTCAGGCGGAACGGAAGGCGCTCCGCTCTGGCGCTTCGTCTGGCCGGACGACCGAGACGCCCTCAAGGCGCAGGTCCTTCCGCTCGCCTGGCGCGGCGAAGCGGAGACCGAGGCTCGCCTCCTGTCCGCCGAGGGCGAGCCGATCTGGACACGCGTGAGCTTCGTGCGTGGGGAAGGCGGCTGGCTGCTGGCCATCGTACGCGACATCCGGGCTGAGCGGAGCTTGCGCCAGAGCGAGGCCCGCTTCCGCGGGCTGGTCAGCGCAACCACCGACGTCATTTTCCGCATGAGCGCCGACTGGCGCGAGGCGCTCGAGATCGAAGGGCGCGGCGTCGTCGCCGATACCGGCGCCCCCAGCGCATCGTGGCTCGAGACCTACCTGCTGCCCGAGGAACAGTCGCGCGTCGGGGCCGCGATCGCCAACTCTGTGGCCAGCGAGACGCCCTTTCACCTCGAGGTGCGCGTGCGGCGCATTGACGGCTCGACGGGATGGGCGGTGTCGCGGGCGGCGCCGATCCGCGACGAGACCGGGCGCATCGTCGAGTGGTTCGGCGCCGCCAGCGACATCACCGAACGGCGCCGCGCCGAGGAACATCTGCGGCTGATGATCGACGAACTGAATCACCGGGTGAAGAACAGCCTGGCGACCGTGGAGGCGGCCGTCTACCAGGCCTTTCGCCGGGCGCGGACCCTCGACGAGGCGGAGGCGAGCCTCAAGGGTCGGATGACGGCGATCGCGCACGCCACGGATCTGCTCACCGGCGACGCGCGGGTCGGTCGCTCGCTGCGCGGCGTGATCGAGGCCTCGCTCCAGGCGCAGTCCGACCCCGGCCGTTGTCGGCTAACGGGGTCGGACATCGAGCTGCCGCCCCGCGCCGCGCACGCTTTCACGCTCGCGATCCACGAGCTGGCGACGAACGCCGTCAAGCACGGCGCGCTTTCGGCGGACCAGGGGCGGATCGACGTGGGCTGGACCGCGGAACCGACGCCGAGCGGCAGACGCCTGTGCCTGGAATGGCGCGAGACGGGCGGCCCGCCGGCGTCGCCGCCAGCACGCCGAGGCTTCGGCACGCGGCTCATCGAACGCACACTGGCGAGCGAGGACGGCCGCGTGACCTTCGGCTTCGAGCCCTCCGGACTCGTCTGCGTGATGGAAATGCAGTTGGTGTCGTGACGTGTCACTGATGTCCCTCAGAATCCTGGTGGTCGAAGACGAGGCGATGGTCGCCTTGCTGATGGAGGACCTTCTGACCGACCTCGGGCACGAGGTCACAGCGATGGCCGCGCGGTTGCCGGAGGCGCTGGCGATGGCGGGCGAGGCGCAGATCGACTTCGCGATCCTGGACGTGAACCTCGCCGGCTCTGCGTCGTTCCCGGTTTCCGACGTGCTCGCCGCGCGCGGCGTGCCGCACGTTTTCGCCACGGGCTACGGCTCCGCCGGCATCGGTCCTCCGTACAGCGAGCGGATCATCCTGCACAAGCCGGTGCGGATCGCCGAACTCAATCGCGCGATCCAGGCGGCCAGCACGGCTTGACCGAGCGTGCGCGCCGCCTAAACCGGGCCGCGCATGACCATGATCGACCCCGTCCGGCTGACCCAGGAACTCATCCGCCGTCCGTCCGTCACCCCCGCTGACGCCGGGGCGATGGACGTGGTCCAGCAGGCGCTCGCGGGCCTCGGCTTCGCTTGCCGAAGGATGCCCTTCGACGGCATCGAGAATCTCTATGCGCGCCACGGCCTGCAGGGGCCGAATCTCTGTTTCGCCGGCCACACCGACGTCGTTCCCGTGGGCGAGCGCGCCGCCTGGAGCGTCGACCCGTTCGAGGCGCGGATCGAGGACGGCGTGCTGATCGGCCGCGGCGCAAGCGACATGAAGAGCGCCATCGCCGCGTTCGTGGCTGCCGCGGCCGGCGCGCTGACGGCGGGCGAGGTGCGCGGTTCGCTGTCGCTGCTGATCACCGGCGACGAGGAGGGCCACGCCATCCACGGCACCCGCGAGGTGGTCGAGGCGCTCGCCGCCGAGGGCGAGGCGATCAGCCACTGCGTGGTCGGAGAGCCGACGTCGTCGGCGCTGCTCGGCGACATGATCAAGATCGGCCGGCGCGGCAGTCTGAACGCCTACCTGACGGTCGAGGGCGTGCAGGGCCACTCGGCCTATCCGCAGCGCGCCGCCAACCCGATTCCGGTGATGATCCGCCTCCTTGCGGCGCTGCAGGACCGCAGGCTCGATGACGGCTACGCTGAGTTCCAGCCGTCCAACCTGCAGGTCACCACGATCGACGTCGGCAACCCGGCGACCAACGTCATTCCCAAGACCGCCAAGGCGCGGCTCAACATCCGCTTCAACCCCGCGCACACCGGCAAGTCGCTCGCCGAGTGGATCGCCGCCGAGGCGGCGAAAGCGGGCGAGGGGTTCGCCGGCAAGGTCACGGCCAGGGTCGAGATCAGCGGCGAGGCGTTCCTCACCGAGCCGGGACCGTTCGTGAACATCGTGGCCGAGGCGGCGGAGGCCGTGGCCGGGCGCCGGCCCGAGCTCTCGACCACCGGCGGCACTTCCGACGCCCGCTTCATCCGCGCGCTCTGCCCGGTGGTCGAGCTCGGCCTCGTCGGCGCCACCATGCATGCGGTCGACGAGCGTGCGCCCATCGCCGAGATACGTCAGTTGACAGAAATCTATCGCCGGTTGATCAGGCGCTACTTCGAGACATTCAGCTAAGGCCGACGCCCGGTTTCCCGGCGCCGGCCTTTTCGGCGTTGGAGGCACGGCCATGAGTAGCAGCGCCGGTCAGGCGGAGTTCGGCGCCGCCCGGGAAGGCGCGATCGGCGTCGATTTCGGAACCACCAACACCGTGGTGGCGCTCGCCAGCTCGGAGGGCGACGCGCAGCTGGTCAGCTTCGCGCACGACAACGAAGCCGTCGTGGCTTTCCGCTCGGCCTTGTCGTTCCACGCCGACATCGACAATCCGCGAGACCGTGTGGTCGAGGCGGGGCCGTGGGCGATCGACGCCTATGTCGAGGAGCCGCTGGAGACGCGATTCATCCAGTCGTTCAAGACGTATGCGGCGAGCCCGCTGTTCGTGCACACCAACGTGCTTGGCCGCTGGTTCCGCTTCGAGGACCTGCTGTCGGCCTTCCTGTTGCGGCTGGTCGCGCACGGCGGGGCGGATCTGGCGCGCCTTCCCAAACGCGTCATCGTCGGGCGTCCGGTCAATTTCGCCGGCCAGCAGCCAGACCCGGAGCTGGCGCTGTCCCGCTATGAGCTCGCGTTCCGCCGGCTGGGCTTCGAGGAGATACGCTACGCGTACGAACCGGTCGCCGCCGCCTTCTTCTTCGCCCGCAAGCTCGCCCACGACGCCACGGTGATGGTGGCCGACTTCGGCGGCGGCACGAGCGACTTCTCGATCGTGCGCTTCCGTCGCGAGGCAGGCGAGGTCCGGTCCGAGGCGCTCGCCAACTCGGGCGCGCCGGTGGCTGGCGACGCCTTCGATTACCGCATCATCGACCACCTGGTGTCGCCGGAGCTCGGCAAGGGGAGCAGCTACCAGGCATGGGGTCACGTGCTGCCGGTGCCGGCACGCTACTACGCGGCTTTCGCGCGCTGGGAGCAGCTGGCGCTGCTGCGCGCCTCGAAGGACATGCGCGAGATCCGCGGGCTGCTGCGCACGGCGCTGGAGCCGGAGCGGATCGCACGCCTCGTCGAGATTCTCGACCAGAACCACGGCTACCGTCTCTACCAGGCGGTCTCGCGGCTGAAGGAGACCCTCTCGTCCGAGCCCGAGGCCGCGTTCCGTTTCGCCGCCGGCGACGTCCTCATCGAGAAGCCGGTGCGCCGCGCCGACTTCGACGCCTGGATCGCGCCGGATCTCGCCGCCATCGCCGCGGCGGCCGACGAGGCGCTGGCCCGCGCCCGCCTGCAACCCGGCGATATCGACAAGGTGTTCCTCACCGGCGGCTCGTCGTTCGTTCCCGCCGTGCGCCGCCTCTTCGCCGAGCGGTTCGGAGAGGCCAAGCTCGAGAGCGGCGGCGAGCTCGTCTCCATCGCCACGGGCCTCGCGCTGATCGGCGCGCAGCGCGACGTAGATCAGTGGGCCGCGCTGACCGCACCGGGATGACCTGCGCCGCCTGACGGTATGCGCAGGCTCGTCGTCTCCGGATCGAAGGACGCGATCGGAATCAGGTCGAGATTCGGGTCCTTCGCCTTCAGCGCGGCCAGGAACAGCTTCGAGTCCCCGACCACGATCGTGCTCGATCCTTGCGGCGTGAGCAGGGTCCTCGCCACGGCCTGGACCTGGGCGGGGGTCACCGCCTGGATCCGGCCCGGATAGGCCTGCAGCTCGGAGAGGTCGATCCCGTAGAGCGCCAGCGTCCCGAGTTCGGAGGCGAGGCCGCCGGTGGTGGCGATGTCGCGGCCGTAGTCGCCGATCAGCGAGGACTTGCGCGCGGCCAACTCCTCGGCCGACGGCGGGTCTTTGGCGATCGAAGCCATCGTGGCGCGGATCAGGTCAGCCACCTCCGGCGCGGCGTCGTTGCGAGTCTGCGCGCTGGCCGACAGCGAGCCCATCTCGCGGTGCGCGGCGAGCACCGACCCGGAGCCGTAGGAAAGCCCCCGTTTGACCCGCACTTCCTCGTTCAGCCTGGCCGAATAGCCGCCGCCGAGCACCGCGTTGGCGACGAGCGCCTCGTAGTAGCGCGGATCGGTGCGGCGGATGGCGGGGCGGGTGACCGTCACCGCAGCCTGGCCGACGCCGGGCAGGTCGACGACCACGGTGCGTGGCGCTTCGCTCGGCTGGCCGCTCGCCTGCGGAGGCAGCGGCGCGTCGGGCTTCGCCCACCCGCCGAACTCGCGCTCGGCCAAGGCGAAGCCCGCGGCCGGCGTGATGTCGCCGGTCAGCACGAGGATCGCATTGTCCGGCCGCCAGTACTCTGCGTGGAAACGCGCAAGGTCGTCGCGCGTGAGCCGCGCGAGCGACTCGGGGGTGCCTGACGCGGCGTGGGCGAAAGATGTGCCGGCGTAGACGACCGGCGCCGTCGCGCTGGCCGCAACTTGACCCGGGTCGCCGTACGCCACGTCGAGGTCGTCGAGCGCCTGTTTGCGGGCGCGAGACAGCTCATCGGCGGCGAAGACGGGATTGCGCGCGACGTCGGCGGCGATCGCCAGGGCGGCCGGCAGCTTGGCCGGCATGACCGACAGGCTCACCGACGAGGATTCCCAGCCGGACCCCGCGGCCAGGTTCGCGCCCAGCGCCTCCGACTGGCGGGCGATATCGCGGGCCGAGCGGGTGGTCGTGCCCTCGGTGACGAGCTGCGCGGTCAGGCTGGCGTCGCCGGCCAGGGCCGGGGGATCCGATCCGGCGCCGGCGCGGAAGGTGAGCGCCGCGGCGACGAGCGGCAGGTCGGTGCTCTTGGCCACGATTACGCGCATGCCGTTGGGCAGCGTGCGCTGGGCGGCGGTCGGCAGCACGGCGACGGGCTGGACGCCTACCGGAGGCGGCGCCTCGCGCTCGCCGGGCGGCAGCAGCGAGGCGACCGGGCCGGTGTAGGGCGGCGAGGGCGTCGGCGGCGGCGGGACGGCGGCCGCCTGCCGCTCGCCGGGCGGGCGGGCGCTCTCGGGCAGGTAGCGGATCACGACCCGCAGGTTGTCGGGCAGGTACTTGCGGGCGACACGCTGCACGTCGGCGGCCGTGACCTTGGCGAGGTCGGCGATGTCGGTGTTGGCCTTGGCCGCGTCGCCCTCGATCACCTGCGCGGCGCCGAGCTCGTTGGCGCGCCCGTCGATGGTCTCGCGCTGGCGGATCTCAGAGGTCAGCAGCTGGGTCTTGGCCGTCTCGAGCTCCTCGGCGCCGACGGGGCTGTCGCGCAGCGCGCCGACCTGAGCGAGCAACTCGTCCTCCGCCTGGTCCACCGTGTGCCCCGGCGCGACGATCGCGCCGATGTAGTACATGCCGAGCTGGCGCCGCAGGTCGGCGCTGGAGAACACCTGCGCCGCCATCTGCTTCTCGTAGACCATGTCGTCGTAGAGCCGCGACGACTTGCCGTCGGTGAGGATCGCGTCGAGCACGTCCAGCGCGTCGGCGTCGGGACTGGCGGCGTCGGGCGCAAGCCAGGTGATGGCGACCGCCGGCAGCGGCACGTCGGGGCCGTACGCGGTGTAGGTGTGCGGCCCGGTGCGGGCCGGCTCGACCGCGGTCACCTTGGGCATCGGCGTCGCCGGGTCCCTGAGCGGGCCGAAATACTTGTCGACCCAGGCGTCGAGCTGCGCGGGCTCGAAGTTCCCCACCACCACCAATGTCGCGTCGTCGGGCCGGTAATAGGTGGCGTGGAAGCGCTGCACGTCGTCCAGGCTCGCGGCCTGCAGGTCCTCGATCGAGCCTATGGGCGAGCGGTGATAAGGGTGAACGGCGAAGGTGTACTTCGGCAGCAGATAGTAGAAGAGCCGCCCGTAGGGGCTGGCGAGGACGCGCTGGCGCAGCTCTTCCTCCACCACCTGCCGCTCGGAGTTGAAGTTCGCCTTGTCGACCACCAGCGAGCTCATCCGCTCCGACTCGGCCCAGAGCAGGCGCTGGAGGTGCGCGGCCGGGATCACTTCGTAGAAGGCCGTGGTGTCGTCCTCGGTGAAGGCGTTGTTCATGCCGCCCACGTCCTCGGTGAGGCGGTCCATGTATTCGGGCGGCATGTCGCGCGTCGCCTTGAACATCATGTGCTCGAAGAGGTGCGCGAAGCCGGAGCGCCCGGGCGGATCGTTCTTCGATCCGACGCCGTACCAGACCTGTACGGTCACGTTCGGCGTCGTTCGGTCGACGGAGTAGATCACGCGCAGGCCGTTCGGCAGCACGCGCTCGTGGAAATTGATCGGCGGCACGACCGCGGCGGCTTGCGCCGCGGCGGCGAACGTCAGGGTCAGGAGGACGGCGGCGGGCAGGAGGAAGCGCGGCATGGGCCCACCCCTAGCATCGACGCGGTCCGCGCAAACCTTACGTTGATGTCATGACACCGCCCGCCCCCGCAGACCGACGCCGCATCAGCGGGCCTTGTCGAGGTCCGGCGTGTGGCCGCCCGTCGTCGCCATCATGGCGCGCTGGGTCTCGCGCAGCGCCTCGGCGGCCTTCTCGTTGCCCATGATCTTGGCCATGACCGCCTGACCGGCCCGCTCGAACGACTCGCGGTGGTCGATCAGGTACTGGCGCGAGGTGCGAAGGCCCTCGATGTAATTGTTGATCTCCGGGACCACGTAGCGCGCCACCAGGTCCCAGCTGCGTAGCGTGTCTTCGCGGTTGGCCCAGTCGTGGGCGAAGCCGATCACGGCGCCGAAGCCGCCCGACAGCGTGAACAGCCTGCGCAGTTGCGCGACGAGGTCGTCCGGCGTGCCGATCACGCTCACCGCTCCGGGCGCCCAGGCCGTCTGCTCGACCGCCTCTTCCTGCGAGGTGAAAGCCACGGCGCCGGGGCGCTGTAGCGTCTGCACGTTGTACTCATTGTGCCAGCGCATCAGGCCCTTGCCGGCCTGGCGCGCGGCTTCCTCGCGGGTCTCCGCCAGGTGCCACGTCAGCACGACCCGCCAGTTCTTCCGGTCGACGCTCTGGCCATGCTTGGCGGCGGCGTCCTCGGCGAAGCTCCACTGCGTGGGCAGCGCGTTCAGCCCCGCCTCCGACATCGAGCCTATCGAGAGCACGCCCGCGCCGTACTTGCCGGCCAGCGTCATGCCCGACGGGCTGATCTGCGAGGCGACGACGAACTCCATGTCCTCCTGCACCGGGAACAGTTGCAGGCGCGCGTCCTTGAGCGTGAACCAGTCGCTCTCAGCCGACACCCGCTCGCCCTTCATCAGGCGCTTGATCACGCCGATCGCCTCGTCCTGGCGGTCGCGCTGGACCATGGGGTCGATGCCGAGCGCGAAGGCGTCGGAAGGCAGGGCGCCCGGTCCTGAGCCGAAGATCGCGCGCCCGCCGGTCATATGGTCGAGCTGCACCATGCGCTGGGCGACGTTGAAGGGATGGTGGTACGGCAGCGAGACCACGCCGGTGCCGAGGCGGATGCGGTGCGTCCGCTCGCCGGCCGCGGCGAGGAACATCTCCGGCGAGGCGATCATCTCCCAGCCGGACGAGTGGTGCTCGCCGCACCAGAACTCGTCGAAGCCGAGCTCGTCCAGGCGCTGCGCCAGGGCGAGGTCGCTGCGGAACTGCAGCACCGGGTTTTCGCCGATCGGGTGGTGCGGCGCGAGAAAGCAGCCGAACTTCATGCGGGCCATGTCGATACCTCCGTCCGGTCGTGGTCGCGTCTCGCCGCGCGGCGGCCGCGAAATGGGTGTCACCGAAGCCAGTGAAGCCGTGACCGCGCGGAAGGCAAGCGAGGTCGCCTTGCCCGCGTCGAACCCGGTCCGCTAGCGTGGGTGTGATGGAGAGCCTCACCAAGGTCGCGCCGACGGTCGCCGAGATCGCAGCGCTGGCGAAGGCCGCGTTCGGGGCGCGGACGCGCGTGGCGACGGCCCGCGCGATCGACGAAGGCTGGTACAACGCAGGCTTCGCGCTCGAGCTCGAGGGCTCGGGACCGGCGCGCGCCTTCCTGAAGGTCGCGCCCCCGCCGGGCGTGCCAGTGCTCATCTACGAGCACCAGCTGATGCGCGCCGAGGCCGCCAACCTGCAGGCGCTGGCGCAGGCCGGCGTCCCGCACGTTCCCGCCGTCCTGGCGACGGACTTCTCCGGTCGGATCGTCGCCGGCGACTGCCTGTTCATGGCCTGGGCGGACGGCGTCATGCTGAGCGAGGCGCGCCCGGCCATGGCGGACGAGGAGCGCGTGTGCGTGCGCCGCGAGATCGGCTTCGCCTGCGGTCTGGCCAACCGGATCGAGAGCGCGGCTTTTGGCTATCCGGCTCAACCGGCCCTGCAGGCGACCAGCTGGCGGGACGCCTTCGGGCGGATGGTGGCGGGCCTGCTCGATGATGCGAGGCGGTTCGGCGCGCCGCTCGCCGAGCCTGTCGCGGCCCTCTCGGCGCGCTTCCAGCGGGCTGCGGACGTGCTCGACGGGCCGAGCCGTCCCGGGCTCGCCCACTACGACCTCTGGGACAACAACGTAATCGTCCGGCAGGGGCCGGACGGCTGGCGGCTGTCCGGCGTGGTCGACTGGGAGCGCGGATTCTTCGGCGACCCGCTCGCGGACGTGATCGCGCTGACCGCCGTTGGTGGTCCGGGCGAGCGCGAGGCGGCGCTGGCCGGCCAGGCCGAGGGCCGGGGCGAGGCGTTCGCGTTCGACGATTCCGATCGGAGGCGCCTGGCGCTCTATCGCGCCTACCTCTGGCTGATCATGATCGTCGAGGCGGTCCCGCGCGGCTTCGGCGGCTCGATCCGGCTGCCGGTGTCGAGCGCGGCGCGCCGCCTCGAGCGCGACCTGGCCGCCGCCGCCTGAGGGCTTCCATTCCGGAGCGTCATCGCAGGAGAGCTTGAGTCCAGGGCCGACAAACGGGAGCATCCGCCATGAGTCTCGATCCCAGGATCCGCGCAGGCCTGACCATCCCGGCCATCTGCGCTCCGATGTTCCTCGTCACCGGCCCGGCGCTGGTGCGCGAGGCGTGCAAGGCGGGCGTGATCGGCGGCCTGCCCCGGCAGAACGCGCGCAGCTTCGAGGAATTCGAGGCGTGGCTGGCCGAGATCCGTGGGGCCCTCGACGCCCACAGCGCGGCCCATCCCGATGCGCGGATCGCGCCGATCGCGGTCAATTATCCGACGCGGATGGCGCCCGACGATCTGGCTGCCAACATGGCGGTCTGCGCCAGGTACGGCGTCGACATCGTGATCAGCGTCGGCGGTGACCCGACCGAGCTCACCAAGCGGGTGCACGACTTCGGAGGCAAGGTGTTCCACGACGTCACCTCGCTCCGCTTCGCCGAGAAGGCGATCGCCGCGGGCGTCGACGGCCTCAACTGCATCGGAGCGGGAGGCGGCGGCCATTCCGGGACGATCAGCCACCTGGCGCTGATCCCCCGCCTCCGGGCGATGTGGGACGGCACGCTGGTGATGGCGGGCGCCGTCTCCACCGGCGCGGTGATCCGGGCCGCGGAGGTGCTCGGCGCAGACCTCGCCTATCTCGGCACCCGCTTCATCGCCACCAGGGAGGCGGATGCGCCGGACGAGTACAAGGAGCTGCTGGTCAGCCAGACCTCCACCGATCTTGTCTACACCGGCGACATCGCCGGCGTGCCGGCCAACTGGATGCTGGAGTCGATCCGCCGGGTCGGCCTCGATCCCGACAACCTGCCCAAGCCGCTCGGCCGCGGCATGCGCCACGACCACCTGCCGAGCGGCGTCACGCCCTGGAAGAACCTGTGGAGCGCCGGCCAGGGCGTCGACCTCATCCACGACATCCCGACGGTGGCCGAGCTGGTGCGGCGCCTCAGGCGCGAATACGTCGCCGCCTGCGAGACGCCCAGCATGATCGACGCCGCGCGCCTCGTCGACGAGGCGATGGCGGCGTCGCCCTGACGCCGATCTCCGACGGCCAACGCGGCGCACTTCCGCCGCCGAAAAGCAGACGCGCGTAATGTCGTGGTCGGGGGGTTAGCCGATGCCGGGGAGCCGACCTCAATCAGGCCAGTTGGCGTCGTCGGCGCACGCTGCGAGCAGAAGGCAGGCCCGCGTTCTCAAGGGAGGGGTCAGGCGCGTGTCGAGTCCGGTGGAGCCGATTGTTGCGTCTTTCCCTCGGGGCGGCTCGATCTCAACACGCCAGTTCGGCAAGGCTCACCGTCTCTTGCCGAGTTCAGCCGCGATGTCCTTGGTGAGCCGGCCGACCTTGCGGTGAGCGGCCGTGATCTGCTCCCGGGTGACGCCCCAGCGCTTCATCCAGTATTCGACGGCCTTGCGCTCCGAAAGGTCGAGCCGCTCCTTGTCGATGAAGCCCCGCTTGTCCTTCAATCCGGCCATTCGCTTTTCGCTCAACGCCTCAGCGCTTCAGCCAAGGCTTCGACTTGCCCACGGAGAGGCGCGCTTGCTCCCGCTGTGTGTCGCCCCCGCGTGGCGGCCTGGGTCTGGCGTCGAGCGCCGCTTTCTTGAGACGCAGAGCGCGCTGCATCGGGGTCTCGGCGTCGGAGGGCGGGTCGCTCATGGCCACGCCTTACCACAGGGCGGGAAGTCGAGTCGCGTTCCGGGTGGAACAGGCGCGGATACGCCACCACCAGGCGTCGGCTTCGGGTCCAGGCTGTCTGAGAACGTGGCCTGCGCGCGTTGAGCGGGGTCGGGATTGCGGCAGCGCCGGTCAGGCCTGCATCGCCGCGATGAGCGTCCGCACGCCGAGGATCTCGATCACGCGCCTGAAGTTGTAGGCGAGCACCTGCAGGCTCATCTCGGTGGGGACCTTGGCCAGAGTCCTCATCTTGAAGTGGGTGGCGCCCATCCAGGCCTTCATGGTCCCGAACGGGTGTTCGACCGTGGCCCGTCGGATGCGCATGGCGTCCGGCTTGAGGTCGAGCCGATCCTGCATCGCCTCGATCGCCCGGACCGGGTTCTCATCGCTCACCCAGTCGTTAAGGACCTCAGGCAGCAGCACCCCCTGCCGACGGTCCTGACCTTCCACGAACCGCTTCATCGACCAGCTCCCCAAAGCCGCGTCGATGGCAGAGCCTAAGCTGCGTCGGCGTTTTCACACAGCCTCGGGCGTCCCCTGCCGCTGGCATTTTGCCGGAGAGCGGACCACCAACACGAGGGCCAGGGGGAAGTGGACGTTCGCGACCCGACTGTCACCGTGCTAGCTGCTGCGTAGCGGCTCCAAGGTCTTCTTCATGAAGTACCGGGGAAAGAAGGGGGCCAGCCCGTCCAGCTGCCCGAAAACCTTGAAGCCGAGACGCTCGTAGAACGAACGCGCCTGAAACTCGAACGTGTCGAGCCACATGTGCAGGCAGCCTCTCGCGCGCGCTTCTTGCTCCGCCAGGCGCATGAGCTCCGCCCCCAGGCCCTGCCCCCGCGCCGTTTCCGGCGCGACGAGGTCGCTGATGTAGAAGGAGCCCCAGTAGGACATGGCCGAGAGGCCACCCAGGATCTCGTCCGAGCCGGGCGCCTTGACGGTGAGCGCGAACCTCTCGACCGCCTGTCCGCCCACGGCCTGCTCGTTGAATCGGTTCAACAGCTCGCCGATTTGTCGACCGGCGGCCCTGGGATCGTCGGCCCGCGCGATTGAAAGCTGCATAGCCGGTCCTCTCCAAGCCCTTGGGGCGCCCTACCCGACGGACACCAGCCGCAAGAAGCTCTTCAAGCGAGCGCGGTCAAGGCGAGCTCCGGGGCTCTCCCGCCAGGGAGCAACGGTGCGGCGCTGCCGCGCTCCCCTACTATGGGTGGCGGGGATTCGGGGATTCTGGGGACACGATACGTATGCCCTGAATCGGGTCGTGGCCGTCGCAGCGGAACCGCGGAAACCGCCGTCCTCACGGGGACAGGTATCCTGTCCCCAGAACCCGCGAGCGGACGTCGGATGCGCCGGCTTTTTGGCGGCGGCCTGTCGGCAGGGATGGGGGGCGAGCGGACGTTGGTCCCTCAGCGGAGGTCCGTGTCGAACATGATCATGAACACGAGCGTCGTGGCGAGGAGACCGAGCCCTGCGACCCATTGAGCCCAACGCTGCTTGGCGGCAATCGCCACTATGCAAGGAACGAACGCCGGCAGGGTTGCGAGGTCCGTTTGCAGCACCAAATGCGGATTGAGGCTCTTGCCGAATATAGAGTTTGCCGGGAGCGCGAGAACGTTCAGCGCTGAAACGACACTCCAGTAGAGCAATCGGTTCTTCCAGTAGAAGGCGTCGAGGCCGATTGGTCCCTCGCTCGGGAGGTCGTTCGGCACAGCGGCGACACAGACAAAGTAGTTGCTGACGGCGCCTACGAAGAGAACGGTGATCGAGAGCAAGTCCCAATCCCTCAAGGTTCGGGTCGCCCAGGTCGTCAGCCAGTCAGCATAGACCAGCAAGATCGCGTTCAACATCGCGAGCGCCTGAAGGCCTGAAAAGGCTACGCGGTCGCGCGCCAGCACCAGTGCGCCAGCACGTGACAACAGGTGCGTCATCGCCAGCGCGTAGACGAACGACATCAGCGTAATGATGAAATCGAAGGCCACCATCCATCCCCCGGGCGCAGCCGAGAGCCTAGACCGATCCCGCTTAAGTCAGATACCGCGAACAAACGGCTGCTGGGAGACGGGGCCATTCGCTGGTCGTGCTCTACGCAGAGCTGCATCCAAGCCTGATCAAGGTCCGCCAAGGGGCGGACTCGGTCGCTCCTACGGCCCGGTTTCGGGTGGGCAGGGAGAGTCCGCCACGGGCGCGGCTGGCGCGGCGAGTGGCCCGCGACGCCGAGCCTCAGGCCAGCGCCCGGAACGCGGCGGCGACGCGCGCCGTCTGGGCGGCGTCCAGCGGCAGGATCGGACGCGGCGGGGCGGCGGCGGCGAGGCCGAGCGCGTTGGCGGCGGCGTAGGCGAC
>JAKAZA010000050.1 GCA_021816155.1 Pseudomonadota bacterium
ATCGAGAAAGGCGCCGACGGGCTGATCCCGGTGGCGGCCGGCGCCGGCGGCCACGCAGGCCGTCTGTCGCCGTTCGCCATCGTGCAGGAGCTGCGCGAGTGGTTCGACGGCCCGATCGCGCTCTCCGGCGCCATCGCGCACGGCCGCTCGATCCTCTCCGCGCAGGCCATGGGCGCCGACCTCGCGTACATCGGCTCGGCGTTCATCGCCACGCAGGAGGCGCGCGCGACCGAGGGCTACAAGGAGATGATCGTCGAGAACGGCGCCGAGCAGATCGTCTACACCAACCTCTTCACCGGCGTGCACGGCAACTACCTGCGCCCCTCGATAGAGCGCGCCGGCCTCGATCCTGACAACCTTCCCCAATCGGACCCGTCGAAGATGAACTTCGGCTCGGGCGGAAACACCGAGGCCAAGGCCTGGCGCGACATCTGGGGCTGCGGCCAGGGCATCGGCGCGGTCAAGCACGTGCCGACCGCCGGCGAGCTCGTCGCCCGCCTCGCCGCCGAGTACGAGGACGCGAAGGCCGAGCTCGCCCGCAAGACCGGCTTCACCGCCGGCGCCCGGCTGGCGTTCGCCGCGGAGTAGCCCCGGAGCCTTGTCCCCGGGACGACCGTTCCGCCGCGCCCCTAAGCCGATTGCGTCTCACCCGCACGTTGGCTTAGGGTCGCTGCTGACTGAACGGCGATAAGAGAACCTGCCGGGGTCGTGGAGGACCGTCGATGAAGTTCACCTGGTTCAACCTGATGCCGTGGCCCTACCTCCCGGACGACTTCCGGGAAAAGCACCACTCGGTGTGGGTCGACATCGACCAGCGGCTGTTCGACCCCGTGAAGAGCAACGAGGTCTACAACACCTACATGGACCTGCTCGAATACGCCGGCACGCTCGGCTTCGACGGGATCGGCGTCAACGAGCACCACCAGAACGGCTACGGCATCATGCCGAGCCCGAACATCATCGCCGCCGGCCTCGCGCGCCGCACGAAGGACCCGGCCATCGTCGTGCTGGGCAACTCCATCGCGCTCTACAATCCGCCCGTCCGCGTGGCGGAGGAGTTCGCCATGCTGGACTGCATCTCCGGCGGGCGCCTCGTGGCCGGCTTCCCGGTCGGCACCTCGATGGACACCAACTACTGCTACGGCCAGATCCCGGCGCTGACCCGCGAGAAGTACGGCGAGGCGCACGACCTGATCATGAAGGCCTGGACGAGCCGCGACCCGTTCGCGTTCAACGGCCGCTACAACAAGCTGCGCCACGTCAACATCTGGCCGCGCCCGATCCAGCAGCCGCATCCGCCGATCCACATCCCCGGCGGCGGCTCGGTCGAGACCTATGATTTCTGCATCGACAACACCTACTCGTACTCCTACCTCAGCTTCTCGGGCTACCTGCGCGCCAAGGCGCTGATGGACGGCTACTGGCGGCGGGTCGAGGAGAAGGGCGCGCCGGACAAGAGCCCCTACCGGGCCGGCTTCGCGCAGACCATCTGCGTGGCCGAGACCGACGAGGAGGCCGAGCGCCTCTACTGGCCGCACGTGAACTACTTCTACAACCGCTGCCTCCACGTCTATCCGGGCTTCGCCGATGCGCCGGGGTACCGCACGATCAAGACCATCCAGACGGGCGCCCTCAGCCAGTACGCCCCTCCGCGCGGCGGCTACGCGGAGCTCACCTGGAAGGACCTCACCGAAGGCGGCCACGTGATCGCCGGCAGCCCGGAGACGGTCCGCCAGCGCATGGAAGAGCTCGCCAAGGGCCTGCACGTCGGCAACATCTTCTGCCTGATGCACGTCGGGGACATGCCGGCCGACAAGTGCATGTATTCGACCAGGCTCTTCGCCGAGAAAGTGATGCCGAAGCTGCGGAACATGTTCCCCGAGTACGCGAACGACGACCGCTTCTGGTGCCATCCGATCGCCAAGCGCGCGACGCCGGGCTCGCTGCCGGCGGCGCCGGCCAGCGCGCCGGGCGCCGCGCCGCGCCAGCCGGTTCCGGCCGAGTAAGGGAGCGACGCAAGTCATGGAAACCAAGACCGTCGAAACCCGACACGCGCCGATCAAGTACCTTGAAGGGGGATCGGGCGAGCCGCTGGTGTTCTTCCACGGCGCCGGCGGCGTCACCGCCGACGATCCGTTGCTGAAGGAACTGTCCGGCCGCTTCCACGTCTACGCACCGTTCCTGCCCGGATACGGCGAGACCGAGGAGTGCGGCACGCTTCGAGACATGCTCGATTTCGCGCTGCACGGCTGGGACGTGGTCGAGGCGCTGAAGCTCAAGAACCCGATCCTCGTCGGCCACTCGATGGGCGGCATGATCGCGGCCGAGATGGCGGCGCTGGCGCCCAACGACGTCTCGCGCCTGGCGCTCATCTGTCCGGCCGGACTCTGGCTCGAGGAGCATCCGATCGTCGACATCTTCTCGCTGTTGCCGTTCGAGATGCCGAAGTACCTGTTCCACGACCCGGAGGCCGGCGCGAAGCTGATGACGGCGGGCCTGAAGATGGACGACCCGGCGTTCCTGCAGACCTACCTGGTGCGCAACGCCCGCCAGCTCGGAATGGCCGGCAAGCTGCTGTTCCCCATCCCCGAGCGGGGTCTCGCCGAGCGCCTGTACCGCGTGAAGGCCAAGACCGTGATCGTGTGGGGCGAGAGCGACAAGCTGATCCCGCCGGTCTACGGCCCCGCCTTCCAGGAGAAGATCGCCGGCGCCAAGCTGGTGAAGGTGCCCGAGGCCGGACACATGATCATCGCCGAAAAGCCGAGCGAGGTGGCCAGGGCGGTCGAAGCGGTCGCCTGATGCCCTTCGCCGAGGTCAACGGCCAGCGGCTGTACTACGAGGATACCGGCGGCTCCGGGCCACCGGTGGTCTTCTCGCATGGCCTTTTCATGGACCATGAGATGTTCGCGCCCCAGGTCGAGGCGCTGCGCTCGAAGCACCGCTGCATAACCTGGGACGAACGCGGCCACGCCGGGACGGCCTCCGACACGCTGGCGCCGTTCAGCTATTACGACTCGGCCGACGACCTCGCCGCGCTGCTGCGCCACCTCGGCGTAAGCCGCGCGGTGTTGGCGGGGATGAGCCAGGGCGGTTTCCTCTCGCTGCGCTGCGCCCTCTCCCACCCTGAGCTGGTGCGCGCGCTGATCCTCATCGACACCCAGGCAGGGGTCGAGGATCCGGAACGGCTGAAAGGCCACATGCAGCTGGCGAACGCCTGGGCGACCGGCGGGCTTTCCGACGAGATCGCGAACATCGTCGCTGGCATCATCCTGGGGGAGAATTGGGCGGGCGCCGAGGCCTGGAAGGCGAAGTGGCGCAAGATCAAGCCCGTCAACCTGCTGGGGTGCATGAACACCCTGGCGACCCGCGACGACGTGACAGACAAGCTGGACCGGATCAGGGTCCCGGCGCTCGTGATCCACGGCGACGCCGACGCCGCCATCGAGCTCCCGCTGGCGAAGACGCTGGCCGCGGGCCTCGCGAACGCAGAGCTTGTCATCGCGCCAGGCGCCGGGCACGCCGCGAACCTGACCCATCCAGACGCCGTCAATCCCGCCATCACGCGGTTCCTCGACGCCCTGCCGGCCTAGAGCCGGCAGCACCGAGGCCGGTCAGGGGGATTGACCGCGGGCCGCGAGTGGTTGCAGGCGCCGGCCCGGGCAGGCTTTATCGTCCGATGACGGATGCAGACGGTTCGCACCAGCTCCGGCTCGGCTTCGAGACCACCGTGATCTATTGGCGCGGACCGTCGCCGTTCTTCTACGCTCCGGTTCCGCCGGAACCCGCCGCGGCGATCCGGCGGGTGTCGCGCGGCGTTTCGTACGGTTGGGGCTGCATTCCGGTTACGGCGAGCGTCGGCGGCGTCGACTTCAGGACGTCGCTGTTCCCGAAGGACGGAACCTATCTCGTACCGCTCAAGGCGGCTGTGCGGCGCAGGACCAGCATCACCGCAGGCGACGTCGTCAGGATGGGGATGACGATCGATCTCGACGCGCGCTAGCGGCGTCGCGCGCCGAACCGCGCGAGGAACCTCGCCCGCGAGATCCACACGTCGTCGCGGCGTCGGCGGAAATCGTGGCGAGGCAGCGACGTCGGACTGTAGGCCCACGCAAGCGCCATGAGCCACACGTCCTCGGCCAGATGGTGGGCGCGCTGCGCGAACGTGCGCTGCGCGGGCAGCACCTCAAAGCCGAACAGGCCGGCGAAGTCGCCGACGCCGTCCCCGTGGCGGCGCGACGACGATGCGATCGTGGCGCGCACGGCCTCCACATCCGCGAGACGAGGATCAGCCTCGAGCGCCACCGCCAGTCGCCGCATCGAGCCCACGAGGCCGCGGCGCAGATCCGCGCCCCAGCGAAGTCCCGTTTTCGACGGCGACGGTAGGTGCTCGTTGAAATAGTGCAGGTCGACCACGGCGGCGCCACGCTCGATCACCGCATCGACGAGCCGCGTCCGCGCATCCGCCCGCCCACGCGCGATCCGGAGCACGCACTCGGCGCTGGAATCGAACTCGATGATGCCCTCCGCCCGCCTGAGCCGGGCGTCGAGCTCGACGATGGCCAGGCGGAGGTTCGGCCAGTGGCGCGGCGAGCGGCGGCGTCCCGCAACGTCGCCCAGCGGAAACGGGGTCAAGTGCGTGGTCTCTTTTGGACCAACAACGGTCACGATTCACCGCCGGTTCCGCGGCGGACGCCCCGCCGCAGACATGCACTATATCTGGCGCGCCCGGCCTGCCCAGTAGGGCTCGCGCACCTTCTTGCGCTGAATCTTGCCGGCGGGGCTGCGCGGCAGCTCGTCGACGAATTCGATCGTCCGCGGGACCTTGAAGCCGGCGAGCCGCTCGCGGGCGAAGCGCTGGATGTCGGCGGCGAGATCGGGGCTGCCGACAAAGCCGGGGTTGAGCGTCAGCACCGATTTGACCTCCTCGCCCCACTCCTCGTTGGGCACGCCGATGGTGCAGGCGTCCTCGACCGCGGGGTGCTTGATCAGCTCGTTGTCGATCTCCTGGGGGTATATGTTGACCCCGCCCGAAATGATGCACTCGGCCGTCCGGCCGGTGAGGAAGAGGTAGCCGTCCTCGTCGAGGTAACCGACGTCCCCGAGCGTGAAGTAGTCGCCCCGGTGCGCTGCAGCGGTCTTGGCCGGATCCTTGTAATACTCGAACGGCGCCACGGGCGAGACACGGAAATAAAGCGTTCCCGACTGTCCCTTCGTCACGGGATTGCCGTCGTCGTCGAGGATGCGCAGCGCGTCGGGATCCGGCAGCTTGCCGACTGTACCCGGCTTCCTGAGCCACTCCTCGGACGACACCACGAAGCCGGCGCCGCCTTCCGAACCCGCATAGTACTCGTTGATGATCGGCCCCACCCAGTCGATCATCGCCTTCTTCACCTCCGGCGGACAAGGCGCCGCCCCATGGATGATGTATCTCAGAGACGAAACATCGTACTTCTTGCGTACATCGTCGGGCAGATTGAGCAGACGCTGGAACATGATCGGCACGAGGTGGGCGCGCGTCACCCTGTATTTTTCGATCGTCTTGAGGACACCTTCTGATTCCCAGCGATCGATGAAGACCAGCGGGATACCCATCACCATCGAGGCGCGCACATCGAACGCCAGCGGCGCAGCGTGATAGGCGGGACCGGCGCAAAGCTGCACGTCGTCCGGCTGCGCAAGGTTCATCGGCCCGACCCCAGCCGCGGCCGCCGTGTTGCGGCGATAGACGCCCTTCGGCCGGCCGGTGGTGCCGGACGTGTAGAGCATTGTCGAGCCTGGCGTGGGATCGAGGATGTCCGTCCCGTCGAAGTCGGCGAGCAGCTTCACGTAGGGCTCGAAACCCTCCGCGTCGTCGCCGATAGAGACCTTCAGCGTCACCTGCGGCGTCCTGGCTGCGAGGCCCGAGGGATAGCGCGTATCTGCGAAGAGCGCCTTCGCGTCGCAGTCGTTGATGATGTACTCGACCTCGTCGGCGGCTAGGTGCCAGTTGACCGGCGTCAGCCGGTAACCGCCGCGCAGACATGCCGACAGCACCTCGATGAATTCGGCGCGGTTCGAACACAGCAACGCGACGGCGTCGCCCTCCCTCAGCCCGCGTTCGCGCAGCAGCCGCACGATGCGATTGGCCGCCTCGTTGATCTGCCGGAACGTCCGCTCGCCGATGGGATCGTAGACGGCGATCTTGTCACCATGCACCTCGGCCCACAGGCTGTGGCTCATGCCGCTCGCTGCGGCCCTCATCTGACGTTCGAGAATGTCGGTCATCCAAGCTCCTCCTGGCCGGCCCTCTTGGCGGGGCCTTCGCCGGGCGTTCCTCCCGGCGGGCTGTGCAATTTCTGAATTATGGCTCCTCATTGTTGCGCGGCGCGGCGTTCGTCAAGTCACCGGCAGTCAAGGGCGCCTACAGGACGTCGCCGGACCCTTAAGTCTAAACGATATGACTAACAGCCTATTTACTTAGTCCACGCTAACACTTTCAACACCATGTGAAGTAAATTTGGGTTCACCCTGAATTTTAACGACAAAGAAATTCGCACAGTAGAGATTTCGTACTGAAGCCGCACAACAAATCGCGGCGATGGTTTGAGGGTGGGGTGGGCATGCGAACCGGCACAGTGATCAGCCTCGGCGCGTCCGCCGTACTCGGCGTCGGCGCGCTGATCGTGGCGCGCGTCTGGTTGCCGCAAGCCCCGCACGGTCCGGCGGGCAAGCCCGACACGCCGACGATGCGGACGGTCCCGGTCGTGGTTGCAACCGGGCAGATTGCTTACGGGACGCGGCTCGACGCCAGCAAGCTGGCCGTGGTGCAGGTACCCCCCGGCGCCGCTCCGCAGGGCGCGTTCTCCTCGCCCAGCCAGATCCTGGGGCAGAGCGGCGGCGCGCCGATCGTGCTGACGCCGCTTTCGGCGCGCGAACCGCTGCTGCCGTCGCAGCTCAGCGGCCCAGGCGCGCGCCTAACGGTGTCCGCCGTCATCTCGCCCGGCATGCGCGCCTATACGATCGGCGTGACGGATGTCGCCGGGGTCGGTGGTCACGTGCTGCCGGGAGATCGCGTCGACGTCGTGATGACGCAGGAGCTGCCGCTCCCGCCTGGCGAAGCGAACTGCAGCTGCAAGCGCGTGATCGCGGACGTGGTGCTGCAGGATGTGCGCGTGCTCGGCATGGACCTCAACGCCGACCCGACCTCGACCCAGGCGGTCGTCGCGCACACCGCCACGCTGGAGGTGAACGTCCAAGACGCCGAGAAGCTCGCGGTCGCCGCCCAGGCCGGATCGCTTTCGCTGGCGCTTCGGCGGACCGGCTCCGCCGCGATCACGCCGACGCGCACCATCGCCATCATCGACCTGCACACCGGCGCGCTGCGCGACGCCCGCGCCGAGGGGCGGACCGACTCGAGCCGCGGCGCACGCCGCACCGGTCCGCTGCAGGTCCCGCTGACGCCAGCGGCCGCGCGCACCCGATCCATCACGATCGTCCACGGCGACGCATCGTCCAACGTCGAAGTCCCCCAAGAGCGATTTGGGGCGGGCGCCTGACCGGCCCCTGATCCCTTCGGGAGAGAACGAGATGAAGCATACCCTTGGCCTCGCCTGCTCGGCCCTGGCCGCCGCCTGCCTTGTGGCCGGCGTCGCCCAGGCGCAGGTCTCAGAAAGCGTCAGCGCACAGACGATCACCGTCGCGAAGGACAAGTCGGCGGCGTTCCGCCTCGACTATCCCGCGAGCGAAATCGTGGTCGCCCAGCCGGACATGCTGTCGCTGGTGGCGACGACAGACCGCAGCTTCTACGTGCGCGGCAAGCAGGTCGGGGTCACCAACATCCTGATCTACGACGCCAACCATCGCCTGGCGCAGGTCGTTGACGCACGCGTCGGCTACGACACGGACAGCCTTCAGACCGACCTGGCGGCCGCGCTGCCGGGCGAGAACATCCACGCCGCGAACTTCGCAGGCGGCATCCTGCTCACGGGCGACGTCTCGACACCCAGCATCGCCGACCGCGCCGAGCAGATCGCCGAGCGCTATGCCCCGAAGGCGGTCGAGAACGAGCTGAACGTGCGAGCCTCGCAGCAGGTGCAGGTCGACGTGCGCATCCTCGAGGCGTCGCACAGCGCGATCCGGGACCTCGGTTTCAACATCCAGGTCAACAGCCTGTCGGGCTTCACCTTCTCGACCGGCGGTCCACTGCCGAGCGGCGCGCCCCCCCAGGGCCTGATCGGCATCAACCACCAGTTCGGCGCGTGGAACGTCGACGCCAACCTGCAGGCGCTCGAGCAGAAGGGCGCGATCCGCGAACTGGCGCGGCCCAACCTCGTGGCGATGTCCGGCCAGGAGGCGACGTTCCTGGCCGGCGGCGAGTTTCCCATACCAATCCCGAACGGCACGCTCGGGACGACGATCCAGTTCCAGGAGTTCGGGGTGAGGCTCAACATCATCCCCACGGTCGAGGACAACGGCGAGATCGTGTTGAAGGTGGCCCCGGAGGTGAGCGAGCTCGATCCGAAGGACGGCGTGAACTTCCAGGGCTTCCAGGTGCCCGCCATCACGGAGCGCAAGGCCTCGACCCAGATAGAGCTCGCCGACGGCGAAAGCTTCGCGATCGCCGGTCTCTTCCAGCGCAACTACTCGAACACGATCAATCAGATCCCCGGCGCCTCGAGCCTGCCGATCCTGGGCGCGCTCTTCCGCTCGGCCGACTGGCAGCGCGACGAGACCGAGCTCGTCATCATCGTCACGCCCCACCTGATGACGCCGGTCAGGGACATCCACCAGCTGCCGAATCCGCTGCGCGATACGAGCGAGGCCACCGCCATGGACGTCATCCTCGACGGCAAGAGCGTCGCCGGCCACACCCCGCCCAATCCAGACGGCGACCTGACGCCGCCGGCCCCGACGACCGCGGCAGGCAAACCATGAGCGCGCCCGACTTCACCGACCGCCACGTCCTGGTCGTCGGCCAGCGTCTCGCGCCGGTGGCGCAAGAAGGCCTCGGCCGGGCCCGCTTCGAAGTCGCGGCGGCCGATCGGCTCGACGTCCTGGGCGCCGCGCACGCTGCGGTCGAGCTGGTGCTGATCGACGCCGAGGCGGCCGATGCGAACCAGCTCCTCGGCGCTCTGAGCGCGCTGGCGCTCCGGCCGCAGCCGCCCGCTGTGATGATGGCCGGCGCGCACCTGCCGGCCAGCCTGGTCCGCGCACTGATGAAGCTGCCGCGCTCCGACGTGCTCGAACCGCCGTTCACGTCGGTCGACCTGGCGCAGGCCGCGGCCGCGCTGTTCGCAGGCGTCGAGGCGCGCGCCGCCGCGGCGCCGGTCAACGCCCGTTGCTGGACGGTGATGGGCTCGGTCGGCGGATGTGGCGCCACGACGATCGCGATCGAGCTCGCGACGGCGCTCGGCGCGCGCGCCACCCAGGGCCGGCGGGTCGCGCTCGTGGACCTCAATCTCGTCGACGGCGCCACCGCAGCCTACCTCGGGGCGGCCGGCGCCATGACCCTCGCCGAGGCCTCGGCCGAGCGGATCGACGGCGCAATGCTGGACGCATTCTCGGTGCGGATTGGCGAACGCCTGGACCTGCTGGCCGCGCCCCGCGATCCGCGGGCCTTCGCGCGCGTCACCCCCACAGCGGTCTGCCGTCTGCTGGAGGTGGCCGCCCAGGTCTACGAGTGGATCGTCATCGACTTGCCACGCCACCGCCAGGCCTGGACGCTGGACGTGCTCGCGGGCTCAGACGAGATCCTGGTGGTCTCGGAGCTGACCGTGCCGGCGCTGCTCGCGGCCCGCTCGCTTGCGGCCGAGATCGAGGCCGAGCTTCCGGAGGGCCCCGACCCGCGCATCATCCTGAACCGCCTCGCGAGCCGCATGTTCGGCCCGGCCCCCACGCTCTCGGAGGCCGAGAAGGCCCTGCAGCGCAAGGCCGACGGCGGCGTCACCTCCGACTGGGAGGCCGCGGCGGCGTCGGTCAACCTCGGCGGCTCGATCAGCCACCATCGACCGCGGTCGAAGATCGTGCGGGATATCGGCGTCCTGGTCGACCGGCTGACCCAGTCCGGCGAGGCCGTCCGCCAGAGGCGCGCCTGATGGCCCGCTTCTCGTTCCGTCGCACCGGCCCCGCCGATCAGCCCGAGCGCCTTGTCGTCGCGCACCCGGCCGACGAACCCGCGCCGCCCGAGCCCCGCGAAGCGCCGAAGCTGAACGTCCAGGCCGACGCCGAAGCCGATCGCCCGACGCCTGCGATCGACGACTCGATGCTCGACATGCGGCTGAAGCTGCACACCAAGCTGATCGAGGAGATTGACCTCTCCAAGCTGGACAAGCTGGACGAAGCGGAGATGCGGCGGCAGGTGCGCCGCCTGGTGGGCGACTTCGCGCGCACCGAGCGGCTGGCGCTGAACGCCTCCGAACTCGACGAACTGGGCGCTTCGGTGTTCGACGAGATGGTGGGACTTGGCCCCATTGAGCCGCTGCTGAAGGACGACTCGATCGCCGACATCCTGATCAACGGCCCCTACCAGATCTACGTCGAGCGCCGCGGCGAGCTGGAAGTGGCGCCAATCCGCTTTCGCGACAACGACCACCTGCTCCGGATCGTCAACCGCATCGTCGCGACCGTCGGGCGACGCATCGACGAGTCCTCGCCGATGGTGGACGCTCGCCTTGCCGACGGCAGCCGGGTCAACGCGGCCATCGCCCCGATCGCCATCGACGGCGCCGCCGTCTCGATCCGCAAGTTCTCGAAGAAGCCCTACAACCTCGAGCGCCTCGTCGATGTCGGCGCAATGCCCGCCTGCGTCGCCGAGTTCCTGTTCGGCGCTGTGCGTTCCCGGGTCTCGACCGTGATCTCCGGCGGCACCGGCTCCGGCAAGACGACGCTGCTCAACGCGCTCTCGGCGGCGATCCGCAACAAGGAGCGCCTGATCACCATCGAGGACGCGGCCGAGCTGCAGCTGCAGCAGCCGCACGTGGTGCGCATGGAGACACGACCGCCCAACATCGAGGGCAAGGGCGAGATCCGCCAGCGCGAGCTGGTTAAGAACGCGCTGCGCATGCGCCCCGACCGCGTGATCCTGGGCGAGGTGCGCGGCGAGGAAGCCTTCGACATGCTGCAGGCCATGAACACCGGCCACGAAGGCTCGATGGCCACGATCCACGCCAACACCCCGCGCGACGCCATCACCCGCCTCGAGCAGATGGTCGCCATGAGCGGGATGCGCCTGCCGCCGGAGAGCATCCGCGGCCAGATCGCCGCCGCGGTCGGCCTGATCGTGCAGGTCATGCGACTGTCGGACGGCAAACGCCGGCTGACCAGCGTCACCGAGATCACCGGCATGGAGGGCCAGGTGGTTCAGATGCAGGAGATCTTCGCGTTTCACCGGATCGCCACCGAGGCCGACGGCGCAGTGATGGGCGAGTTCCGAGCCACGGGGCTGCGCCCCAAGTGCATGGAGGAGATGATCCGGCGCGGCATCCGCTACGACACCGCGAACTTCGACCCCAACCGGCCGCTGACCTGAGCGAGGGCGCGTCCATGCCACACATCGACCCGGTGTGGGTCTTCCTCTTCCTCGTCTTCGCGACCGTTTTCTCGTTTGGCCAGGCCGTATGGGGGATGGTGGGCGCGAGGGCGGCGCGGCGCGTGGTCAACAAGCGCCTCGCCGCGGCCGAGCGCGCTGGCTCGCTGGGCGAGCTGGTGCTGGAACTGCGCAAGCAGCGCGGGCTCACCGAGGACCACCGCTCGATCTTCTCCTGGAGCTGGCTCGCCGACCTCGTGATCCGCTCCGGCGTGACGGTCGACCCGCGCCGCTGGGCGCTGATCATCGGGGGCCTCGTCATCGGCGGCGGCGTCGCCGGGCTGATGCTGTCGCACAACGGCTTCGTCGCCATCGGCGCCGCGCTGGCGCTCGGCGTCGGCGGCCCCTTCGGCTACCTCACCTTCCAGGCGAGCGCGCGCGCCAAGGCGATCAGCCTGCAGCTCCCGAACGCGCTGGAGGTCATGGTGAGGAGCCTCGAGGCCGGCCACCCGATCCCGACCGCGATCTCCCTGGTGGGCCGCGAGCTCCCCGACCCGCTCGGCTCGGAATTCGGCATGGCCGCCGACGAGATCGCCTACGGAGCGACGCTGGAGCAGGCCGTGGCCCGCATCGCCGACCGCTGCCGCCACCCCGACGTCGACCTATTCGCCGCCTCGATCCGCTTGCAGGAAAAGGCGGGCGGCAACCTGACGGGCCTCCTCAAGATGCTCGCCCGCACCGTGCGTGAGCGGCACAAGATGCGCCTGAAGATCAGGGCGGCTTCGTCCGAGGGCCGGATGAGCGCCTACATCCTCACCGCGGCGCCGATCGTCTGCTTCATCTTCATCAACGTCGCCCAGCCCGGCTACTACGCTGGCGTCCTGCACGCCCGCTTCGTGCAGATCGGCCTAGGCGTCCTGCTCGGCCTGCTGCTGACCGGCAACTTCATCATGCGCCGCATGATCGACATGAGGATCTGACCGGCCGTGGACACCTCCCTTTTCGCCAACATCCTCACCTGGACCGCGCTTGGTCTGATCGCCGGCACAGTCGCCGTGGCCAGCTTCCTCGGCATGCGCGCCGTCGCCACGGCGACGCGCCGTCGCGAGCGCCTCGCCACCGGCGCGGCGGGGACTTCGATCGTCGGACAGGACTCCGCCGGGGCGGTCTCCGAGGCGATGTCGAGCGTGGTCGGGGGCGTGCGGCGGCTCGGCGACCGCATCGCCATCCAGGACCCGTCGCAGCTGACCGCGTTGCGGGCCCGATTGGTGCAAGCCGGCTACTACAGCCGCGAGGCGGCGGCCGTATACCTCGGCGCCCGCGCCGCCTCGATGATTGCGGCGATCGTCGGGATGGTGCTGCTGTTGCCGTGGGCGCTCTCACCGCATGGCGGCGGCCTGCTGGCGGTCGCGGCCGGCGGGGCGCTGGCGCTCGCCGCCATCATGGGCCCCGACCAGGTCATCAAGAACCGCCGCACCGGGCGAGAGCGCGAGTACCGGGAGGGCTTCCCCGACCTTCTCGACCTGCTGGTGGCCTCGGTGGAAGCCGGACTCTCGCTCGACGCCGCCGTCACCCGGGTGACCGACGAGCTGCAGCGGCGCTATCCGGGCCTCGCCGAGCACCTGCGGGTGCTGACGCTGGAGCTGCGCGCCGGCCGCTCGCGCAAGGACGCCTGGAGCGCTCTCGCCGAGCGCCTGGGCATCGACGAGGCGCGCAGCCTCGCCACCATGCTTCGCCAGGCGGAGGAGATGGGCACGAGCCTCGGCGAAACCCTGGCCGTCTTCTCCGACGACATGCGCTCCAAGCGCATGCTGCACGCCGAGGAGAAGGCGATGGCGCTTCCCGCCAAGATGATGCTCCCGCTCATCCTCTTCATCTTCCCCTGCCTGATCGGCGTCCTCATGCTTCCGGCCGCCTACCGGATCAAGGAGACGCTGATGAAGTGAGCTACGCCTGGCCGCGAAGGCCCGGCGGGTTCACCTGGGACGCGGGACCACGCCCGTCCATCGGGGCGTGGAGGCGCCGCCCGCGGGCTTTTCGCCGCACAGCGCGCGCACGACCGCGCACCCCCGGCGCGACATCTGAACCGCACAGATGCTGTTTCCCGGCGCCGCGTCGACGCTGAGCCGGTAGTAGAATCCCCAATACTGATCGAACACCATCGGCGGCGGCGAAATGAGCTGCACGTCGCAGACCAGCTGACGGTAGGTGAGGTGCCGGAGGCTCGGTTGGTTCCAGACGCCCTTCGGGTTGGTCCAGCCGTAGCGCGACATCGGATTCCAGATCGAGAGCGGGTCGGTCGGCGCGCAGTTCAGGCAGCCGAGAAACGTCAAGGGATCCGGCCAGTTGGTGTAGATCCGCAGCTTCACGTCGTTGGCGTTCGAACGCCGCGCCTCGGCATTGCCGGCCAACGCCGCCAGGCACACGACTAGGACGAGCAGCTTGCGCAAGGTGTAGCCTCCGAGCGGAAGCCTACGATGGCGCTCGCCGCGCCGAAAGCAGTTCCAGCTTCGCCACCCGTGACCCCGCCCGCGATCGCCCCTCGCCAGCGCCGTCGCGGCGATCTAGGTGGCCCTGCCGCGCCGCATCCATGTCGCTCCGGTCGGGGCGTTGTCGTTGGCCGGCGCCGCGTGCTGGCTGGGATCGCCGCAATGATCGCAGACGCGTAGCGCCAGCCTGGCGAACCGCGCCCTGGCCACGGCCTCGAGAAGCGCGGCTGCCCCGAGCACCGCGCCCACGGCGAGGCTGACCACCAGGGCGCCGAACGTCGCGATCTGTTCGGCCAAAGGATAGCCGTTCATGCCGCATTCCTCCGAGATGACGCATGGATTGTAGCGTCTCGGCGGGCGGGTGAAATTCGTGCTCTCTACCTACGTGCTATCCCTGAGCGCCTCGCGGCTGGCGCGAAACGTCCGCTTGCCGCCGGCAAGGCGACACAAATCCGCCGCTCGCGCGTTGCTACGCTCACAAGCCTTGCCGCCGAAAGAACTTGGGTGAACGCGCTGCCGACTGTAGGAACACCCCGCACGGGCGGGCGGCGCGGGAGAGGCTTGTTGGGGAATTGCTTGCGGCCTCGCGGCTGGCGGAGCGGCCGACGCTGGCTGCTCGCCGCGTCTCGGCCCCCACTTTCGACAAACCCGCTTCCGGCTTCCGCCGCGCCCGCAAGGCGCGGCGCCTGGCGCGCGTTCTGCGCGACGGGAGCCGCGGGAGCATGAGCGAACCGCAGCTGTCCGCGCGCAGACCGGGCGACTTCACCCTCGGCCTGCGCGCCGCCTTCTCCGCGCCGAAGACGCGGCGCGGCAAACGGTCGCGTCCGGCCGAGCGCGCGCCGACGCCGCAAGCCAAATCGCGCCAGCCCACCGCCCGGGCGCCGTCGCCGCCGCGGCCCGCCAACCCCTCGCTGCGGCTGATGCCGCCCCTGGCGCCGCTGGCGATGCCGCCTCAACAGCTGGACAGCCGCCGGGGAGGAGCCCGGGCGCCGCGCATCGCCGCGCCCGGGATAGGGCGCAACCGCGCGATCGTGCTTTCGGGCGCGTTGCTCGTCGGCCTGCTCGAGGCCGCCGGGCTGAGCTGCGTACTCGGCGCCGGCGGCCTGAGCGTCTGGGAGCTGGCCGTGATCGTGCTGTCGACCCTGCTTGGCGCCTGGATCGGCTTCGGCTTCTTCAGCGCCACGGCGGGATTTGCGGCGAGCCTGATCGCGCCGCGGGCGCAGCCGCAAGCGTCGCCGAGTCTGGGCGGAGGCCGAACCGCGATCCTGCTTCCGGTCTACAACGAGGACCCCGGCCTGATCCTCGCGGCGGCGCAGTCCATCGTCGAGGAAGCGCGCCACGCGGGACTCGCCGAGCGCTGCGACCTCTTCATCCTCAGCGACACGCGCGACGAACAGGTGGCCACCGCGGAAGCGACCGGCGTCCTTCGCCTGCGCGCCCGGCTTCCCGCCACGCCGCATATCTACTACCGGCGCCGCCACCTGAACACCGACCGCAAGGCCGGCAACATCGGCGACTGGGTCGAGAACCACGGCGGCGACTACGACTACATGCTGGTGCTCGACGCCGACAGCCTGATGAGCGGCGAGGCGATCGCCGGACTGGTGGCCCGCATGGACGCGGAGCCGAAGCTCGGCCTGTTGCAGACCGTACCCGCCATCATAAACGCCGGGACGCCGTTCGCGCGCATCCAGCAGTTCGCCAATCGGCTCTACGGACCGGTCTTCGCCCGCGGTCAGGAATGGTGGTCGGGTCCAGACGGCAATTACTGGGGGCACAACGCGATCATCCGCGTCGTTGCGTTCGCGACCAGCGCGCGGCTGCCGCACCTCACCGGGCCGCGTCCCTTCGGCGGCCACATCATGAGCCACGACTTCGTCGAGGCCGCGCTGTTGCGACGGGCGGGGTGGTCGGTCCGCATGGTCTCCTCGCTGGCGGGCAGTTACGAGGAGAGTCCGCCGACGCTGCTCGACACCGCTGTGCGCGATCGCCGCTGGTGCCAGGGCAACCTCCAGCATATCCGCGTGCTCCCGGCCGCCGGGCTGCACTGGGTCAGCCGCCTGCACCTGCTGAGCGGCGTGTTCGCCTACCTGACGCCGCTGCTGTGGCTGGCGCTGCTGCTGATCGGCGCCGTGGTCTGGCCGACTGAGCACGTCGAGGCTGGCGGCAGATCATACTTCCTCGTCGTGGGACTGTTCGCGCTGTCCCTCGCCCTGCTCGTGGCGCCCAAGTTCATGGCGATGGCGCTGGCGGTGCGCGACCCCGCGATCCGCCGGGGTTTCGGCGGGACGCTGCGGCTTGCGCTCGGCGTGGCGGCCGAGAGCGTGATGTCGATCCTGATGACGCCTGTGGTGATGGTGATGCAGAGCGCCGCGGTTGTCGAGGTGCTGATCGGGCGCGACAGCGGCTGGTCCGCGCAGCACCGCGAGGGCGTCGCGCTGAGCCGGCGGGACGCCTGGCGGGCGCACGGCGTGCACGTGATGCTGGGGACGCTCGGCGGGCTTGGCGCTTTCCTGCTGAGCAAGCCGCTGCTGATGTGGACGAGCCCGGTTTTCCTGAGCCTCTCGCTTTCGGCCGTGCTCTCGGTCCACACATCGAAGGCCCACGATCCCGAGGTGCGGCGGCGGCTCGTCCTTTTCCGCACGCCGGAGGACGCGGAACCGCCGCGCGTGGTGGCCCGCGCCCTGACGCTGCGTGCGGTCTACGCGGCGGAGGCCGGCCTGCGGCGGAAGATCGAGGCGCTCTTCCGCGACCCGGCCGCGGTCTACGACTTCGGCGGCCCTCCGCCGGTCGCCGACGAGCTTCCCCTCGTGGCCTGATGGCGCGCATCGGCTCATTGGGCCGCGCCGGCGGCGCTCTGCTCTAGGACAGCTGGATGAGTGGTGAGATCGATCGGCGTTGGCTGCTGAACGCGCTCGGGCGCGGCGTCGCGTCGGCCGCCCTGCCTTCGGCGGCCTCGGCCGCGAGCCGGGCGACGCTCGCATCGGGACGGCCGCACCCGTTCAGCTTCGACGCCCTGCGCAGCCTCGCCCGGCGCCGCGCCGCCGAGCGCTACGCGCCTCCGCGGCCGCCGTCGTCCGTGCTCGAGCAGATCGACTACCAGGCCTGGGGCCAGATCCGCTTCGACCCGGACCTCGCGCTGTTCCGCAACGGGCCGCTGCCTGTGACCTTCTTCCACCTCGGCCGCTACTTCCCGCTGCCGGTCAGGATGTTCGCGGTCGAGAACGGCGTCGCCCGCGAAGTGATCTACGACCAGACCGCGTTCCGGATGCCTCACGACTCTCCCGCCCGCAAGCTCCCCCGAGGCGCAGGCTTCGCGGGCTTCCGCGTCCAGGAGCCGCGGGACGGGGCGCTGGACTGGCGGACCAACGACTGGGTCGCCTTCCTCGGAGCCAGCTACTTCCGCGCGATCGGCGAGCTTCACCAGTACGGCCTGTCGGCGCGCGCGATCGCCATAGACACGGCGGTGTTCAACCATCCGGAGGAGTTCCCGCGCTTCACCGAGATCTTCATTGAGCGTCCGGCGGCGGGCGCTCACACGATCACGGCCTGTGCGTTGCTCGAGGGCCCGTCGATCACCGGCGCCTGCCGGTTCGTCATGACGCGCGGCGCCGGCGTGATCATGGATGTCGACCAGACGCTGTTCCTGCGCCGTCCGGTGGCGCGCTTCGGGCTGGCGCCGCTGACCTCGATGTACTGGTTCTCGGAGACCGTGAAGCCGACGGCGATCGACTGGCGTCCCGAGGTGCACGATTCCGACGGGCTGGCGATGTGGACAGGCGACGGCGAGCGGATCTGGCGGCCGCTGAACGATCCTCCGCAGGTGGCCGTCTCGGCGTTCAGCGACGAGAACCCGAAGGGCTTCGGCCTGATGCAGCGCGACCGCAACTTCGACCACTACCTCGACGGCGTGTTCTACGAACGGCGGCCGAGCCTTTGGGTCGAGCCCAAGGGCGCCTGGGGCAAAGGCTCGGTCCAGCTGGTGGAGATTCCCACCAGCGACGAGATCAACGACAACATCGTCGTCGCATGGGTCCCCGACCAGCCGCCCGCGCCGGGGACCGAGCTCGACCTCAGCTACAGGCTCTACTGGCTGGCCAACGAGCCGCATCCCGGCCCGCTGGCGCGCTGCGTGGCGACCCGGATGGGACGCGGCGGGCAGCCGGGCCAGCCGCGTCCGCCCGGCGTGCGGAAGTTCGTGGTGGAATTCCTGGGCGGGCCGCTCACCACCCTCCCGTTCGGGGTCATGCCCGGGATGGCGCTGCAGACCTCGCGCGGCCGGTTCACCGACTACAAGTTCGTGGAGCCGGCGCCGGACGGCGTCGCGGGCCACTGGCGCGCGCACTTCGATCTCGCGGACGTCGAGGGGAGCGAGCCGGTCGAGCTGCGCCTCCAGCTGACCGTCGGCGGCCGGCCGGCGACCGAGACCTGGGCCTACCAGTATCATCCGTTCTGACCGGAGCGCAGCGCGCGGCGGCGAACGGACAGGCGGCGAGACGCTATCCCGTGATCGCCGCCACGTCGGTTTCGCCGGTGCGTATCCGTATCGCGGTCTCGAGATCCATGACGAAGATCTTGCCGTCGCCGATCTTGCCGGTGTTGGCGGCCTTGGCGACCGCCTCGACCACGCGCTCCGTCATGTCGGCCGGGACGGCGATCTCGAGTTTCACCTTGGGCAGCAGCTTCACCTCGTACTCGGCGCCCCGGTAGACCTCGGTCTTGCCCTTCTGGCGCCCGTACCCGCGCACCTCGGTGACGGTGAGACCCGAGGCGCCGGCCTCGGTGACGGCCTCCAGCACCGCGTCGAGGCGACTGGGTTTGATCACGGCGAAAATCATCTTCATTGCGTCTGCCCTCGGCGCGGCTGGCGCGCGCTACTCCAAGGCCATCTAACCGCATTCGGTCCGCGCTCCCAAGCCTTGGCTGGGCCGCGCCGGTCATCCGCCCAAGGATCGGGCGCCGACCACGGGCCTGAGCGCGCCCGGCGCGAACACGCGGGCGCGGCGACGTCTGGGCGCTGTGCGCACGGCCAGCGCCTGTTTCTTCGCCTCCATCAGGATCAGACCCGCGAGCGGCGGCCAAAGCCATGCGCCCGCCTGCTCGAATCCCTCGGCCCAGCGCGCCGCCCACCCCAGCGGCGGCGCATACAGCGCGCGGGTCCAGCCGGCGGGCTCGAGTTCGGCCTCGCGGACCAGCGCCTCGAGCTGCCGACGCGAGAATGGGCGGCCATGGCCGAAGGGGCTCGACTCGGCGTTGGCCCAGAGGCCGTGGCGAGCGACCGCCACCACGATCACACGGCCCGAGGGCGCCATCACGCGGGCGATTTCGCTCATCACCGACACCGGGCTCTCGGCTTCCTCGAGCGCGTGCACGGCGAGCACCCGATCGAAGAAGGCGTTCGGAAACGGCAACGCGGTCTCGTCGACGAGCGCCGCGGCGTTGGACTGACCCAGCGGCCAGGCCTCAACGCCTTGCGCGGCGGGCATCGCGGCGACGGCGCGCCGGGCGCCGGCGGCGAGCGGCTCCGCGAACGGGGTCGCGTAGCCCAGCGCCAGGAGGTCGAGGTCGGCGAGGCTTCCCCACGCCTCCTCCACCTTGCGCGTCACCATCTCGCGCGCGGCGCCCCCGAGGGCGCCGGCGTAGAATTCGCGCAAGTCGAGCACATCGCGGCGCATGGAGTCTCCCTGAGGGCGCGCCTCTCAATGTAGGATGGCGCATCCGGAGACCGCCATGACCCTTACCGTCCGCCAATTCCCCTGTCTTAGCGACAACTACGGCTTCCTCGTCCGGGACGAAGCGTCGGGCAAGACCGCCTGCGTGGACACCCCCGACGCCGGCGCCATCCTGAGCGAGCTCGAAAAGGCCGGCTGGGGCCTCGACCTGATCATGAACACGCACTGGCATGGAGACCATGCCGGCGGGAACGCCGAGATCCAGAAGGCGACCGGCTGCACCATCGTGGGTCCGGCCGAGGTGCGCCGCATCGCGCCACTGGACCGCGAGGTGCGCGGGGGCGACATGGTCGAGCTCGGCGCGACGCGGTTCCAGGTGATCGAGACCGGCGGCCACACGCTGGGCCACGTCGCCTACTTCGACGCGGCAGACGCGATCGCGTTCGTCGGCGACACCCTCTTCGCGCTCGGCTGCGGCAGACTCTTCGAGGGCAAGCCGGACCAGATGTGGGCCTCGCTCTCGCGGCTCGCCGCCCTGCCCGACGACACGCGCGTCTACTGCGCCCACGAGTACACGGCCTCGAACGCGCGCTTCGCGCTCAGTGTCGACCAGGACCCGGCGCTGAAGGCGCGCGCGGCCGAGGTCTTCGCCGCCCGCGAGCGCGGCGAGGCGACCGTGCCGACCACCATCGGGCTCGAAAAGGCCACCAACCCGTTCCTGCGGGCGCCCCTGCTGGCCGCCGCCGTCGGCAAGGCTGGCGCCCCGGACTACGAGGCGTTCGCCGCGGTGCGGGCGGCCAAGGATGCGTTCCGGGGCTGACGGGCGGGCCAGCGCCTCCGCGGCGCTTCCAAGGCGCGCCGCGCGTTCGCCGAACATCGTTGCGCGAGCGCGAGAGTCTGGCGATGGTTGTCACGGGTGGAGGCGAGCCCGTGATCCGGTTCGTTCATCCCGGGAATCGGCGGATTCCCGCCTTGACGCGCGGACGCGCGCCGCATTGCGGACGGGAGCCTTCCATGGGTGTCTGGGGACTTGCGGCGGGGCTGGCCGCGGCGCTCGCGATCAGCGTGGGCGTCCGGGCAGAGGCGGCGGTGGTGCGCGTCGACAGCGGCGAGGTCTCCGGCGTCACGGCCGGTCAGGTGGAGGCCTTCAAGGGCATACCCTTCGCCGCGCCGCCGGTGGGGGGCCTGCGCTGGCGCCCGCCTCAACCCGCCGCGCATTGGACGGGCGTGCGGGCGGCCACGGCCTTCGGCCCCATCTGCATGCAGCCTCAGCGCCCCGGCGCGGCCACGCCGATGAGCGAGGACTGCCTGACGCTCAACGTCTGGCGCCCCGCCGGCGCCAGGGCCGGCCAGCGCCTCCCGGTGATGGTGTGGATCTACGGCGGCGCCTTCATCTACGGCTCCGGCTCGGTCCCGATCTACGACGGAACCCGCTTCGCAGAGGACGGCGTCATCCTCGTCACGTTCAATTACCGTCTGGGCCGGTTCGGCTTCTTCGCCCATCCGGCGCTCGACAAGGGCCCGGGGCCCGTCGGCGACTACGGTCTCATGGACCAGATCGCGGCGCTGCAGTGGGTGAAACGCAACATAGCCGCGTTCGGGGGCGACCCGGGCGCCGTCACCATCTTCGGCGAGAGCGCCGGCGCGATTTCCGTGAACTACCTGATGGGCTCGCCCGCGGCGCGCGGTCTCTTCGCCCGGGCGATCTCCGAGTCGGGCTTCGGGCGGCTTGTCCCGACGCCTCTGACGGGCCCCCGCTCGGCCGAGTCGTTCGGCGCGGCCTACGCAGAGGCGCATGACATCAAAGGCGACGGCGCAGCCGCGGCGGCTGCGCTGCGCGCGCTGCCGGCCAGCGTGCTCAACGCCGCGCCGGGCGGGCTCAGCGATCCCGCCAAGCCCGGCCCCATGCTCGACGGCAGGATCATCACCCAGAGCATCGCCGAGGCTTTCGATCAGGGCGACGAGGCGCATGTCCCCTACCTCGAGGGCGGCAACAGCTACGAGGCCAGCCTCTTCCCGCGGGTCGCCGACGATCCGGGCCCGGTCATCGCCAGCGTCGGCCCCCCGGCCAGGGTGATGGCGATCTTCGGCGGCGGCCAGCCCGCCCAGCTCGCCCGCGAGATCACCACCGACCGCCTTATCACCGAGCCCGACCGCCACCTCGCCCGCGACATGGCCCGCCAGGGGCTGGCGGCCTTCGTGTACCACTTCGCCTACGTGCCGGCGGCGATGCGGGCGACAAGCTTCGGCGCTCCGCACGGCGGGGAGATCATGTACGTCTTCGACAACCTCCCCGATCGTCCGCTGACCTTCGGGACGCGCACCATTGCGGCCGCCACCCCGGCGGACCGCAAGATCGCCGCCGCGATGCACGCCTACTGGGTCGCGTTCGCCAAGACCGGCTCGCCCGACGCCGCCGGGGGCCCCGCCTGGCCGCGCTACACGGTCGCCGCAGACCCGACGATGGACTTCAGCGATGGCGGCGTGGCCGTGGCGCGCCACTTCGAGCGGGCCCGGCTCGACCTGATCGACTCCGCCGCGAACCGCCCGCTGGCGCTCCACTGAGCGCGGGCGGGCATCGCGACCGTGGGCCTTGAAGTTCGAGAGCGAGCCGACTAGGTTCCGCGCCTCGCCGAAAGGCGGCGCGCGCTCGTAGCTCAGCTGGATAGAGCATCAGACTACGAATCTGAGGGTCGGGCGTTCGAATCGCTCCGAGCGCGCCATTAAATTCAAATGCTTAGGGGTCCGCGCAGGCTCAGCATGCGCCCTTGCGGCGCCGGCTTAGCGCGCCGCCGGCGAGCCCTTGAGATCGGACAGCGGGATCGCTGTCACCCAGCCATAGATGTTCGAAACGTAGAGCGTGCCGCCCACGATCACCGGGGAGGACGCTCCGAAGGCGCCGCCGATGTGGGTGACGCCCAGAAGCTTGCCGTCGGCTATGCGGATCGCTCCGATGTCGCCCGCGCGGAACGGAAGATAGGCGACGCCGTCGAGAACCGCCGCGCCCGCGCGGATCTGGCCGCCCACGCGCAGCTTCCAGAGCTGACGCCCGGTCTTCAGGTCGAGCGCATAGTACTCGCCCGAAACCGGGCTCCCTTCATAGACCACGCCATCGACGATGATGGGCGTTGCGGTCTTCATCGCGGGCGGCGTGGGCCCGTCGGGGAACCGCGCCTTCCACAGGATATTCCCATCCTTGGCGTCGAGCGCCACGAGGACGTTGGCGACCGGCCCGGCCTCGTCGTGACTCATGACGGTCATTTCCTGCACCACGACTCCGTCGGCATAGGCCGGCGTGCAGTCGCCGAGACCGGTCGCGACGAGATCGGGGAGGGTTGTCTTCCATGCGATCCGGCCCGTGGCCTCGTCGACCGCATAGAAGTAATTCGGGTCGGTGCCGCCGACGAACAGCCGCCCGTCGCCCTGCGCGAGGGACGACATGCTGATGAACGATACGACGTCCGTCTTCCAGGCGAGCGCGCCGGTTTCGGCGGAAAGCTTGTAGATGTGACCGTCGCCCGTGCCGGCGTAGAGGTATCCGCCGTCGAGCAGCGGCGTCGGCATGGCTTCGCCGAATGGGTGAAAGGCCCAGACTTGTCGGCCCGTGCGTCGGTCGAGCGCATAAATGGCGTTGAGGCCGGGGCCGCGAACCGGACGCTGGCCCCTCAGATACTTCATCGTATTGGCGTAGTTGAAATAGGCGTTGCCGGTCGAAACGAACACCTTGTCCCCGGAGACGAGCGGATTACTCATCGTCATGTTCCAGCCGTAGAACGCCCAGACGGGCTTTCCGGTCTGCGCGTTGAGCGCGTAGGTGTAGCCATTGTCGTCGCCGACGAAGACCATTCCGCCGACGACGCTCACGCCCACCGGCATGCCGACGGTGTAGGCGGTTGTCTTGAAGCTTCCCGCGAGGGGAGGTCCGTCGAGCGGCAGCGCGCCGGCCCCGGCGAAGGACCACCGCACGCCGTCGCGCAGCGCCGCCGGCGCCTCGGCGGACAACGGAAACACCGCGTTGCGGCCCGGCGTGGCGGCGTAGGTGGTCCAGGTCTGCGGGTAGAGCGCGGCGATATCGGGCGGCGGCTGGTTTTCCGGAAGCGACTGGCGGGCGAATTCGGCGCCGACCGGATTGTCCGGCGCCGCCATGGCCGCCCCGGAGCACGCCAGCGCGACGCCAAGGGCCGCGGCGCCGGCGGACTTCGAAAACAGCGCTGAAGTTGCGCGCAGGATCTGGGCGAAGTCGGTCATGACGGACCTTCTGCAAACGAGGCGGCGCGCGATTCGGGCGGCCGTCGGCCTATACTTCTAACATTCGTATATTCGTATTTCCGAATATGGTCAAATTGAGACTTCGACGCCGGCCTTCCGCTGAGGGCTCTTGCGGGTCAGGCCTCGGCCAACCTCTCGCTGATCCGGTACGCGCAGCGCGGTTCGCCGGCCAGGAGGTGCGTCTTGCGCTCGATGCGGACGCCCTCGCCGAGCACGCGGGTGAAGAGCGCCAACTCTTCGCGGCAGAGGCCGGTGCAGATCTGGGCGGCCGCACAGACTGGGCAGTGGTGCTCGACCAGCAGGAAGCCGTCCCCGTCCTCGCGCAACTCGGCCATGTAGCCCTCGCGCTCGCGGATGGCGGCGAGGGCCTCGAGGCGATCGCGCAGGGTGGCGCGGCCGGCAAGCTCGGCGCAGTAGCCGGCGCACTG
>JAKAZA010000051.1 GCA_021816155.1 Pseudomonadota bacterium
ACTTCGACGCGATCATCTACGGCACCGGCTTCACCGCCAGCCAGTTCCTGAGGACGTTCAAGGTGAAGGGCCGCGGAGGCCGCGAACTCCACGACCAGTGGGCCGGCGACGCCCGCGCCTACCTCGGCGTGACCACGCCGCGCTTTCCCAACTTCTTCATGATCTACGGGCCCAACACGAACATCGTGGTCAACGGGTCGATCATCTTCTTCTCCGAGTGCGCGGTGCGCTACATCGTCGGGTGCCTGAAGCTGCTGGCCGAGACGGGCGCCGAGACCCTGGAGGTGCGGCAGGACGTGCACGACGCCTTCAACGCGAAGGTCGACGCCGCCAACGCCGGCATGGCCTGGGGCGCGCCGCAGGTGACCAGCTGGTACAAGAATGCAAAGGGCCGCGTTTCGCAGAACTGGCCCTTCCCGCTGGTCGATTACTGGACCGCCACGCTGTCGCCCAATCCGAAGGACTTCGTGCTTGGCGCCAAGGTGCCGGAGCCGGCGGAGTAGCGCGCCGGGCTGTTCACGGCTTGTCGAACTTGTCCTGGCGTCGGCGGCCGAAGAGCAGTTGTGTCTCCAGGCGGGCGCGGAGCGCGCCGTAGTAGGCGGTGAGGAACTCGGCGTCGGTCTCAGCGTCGATGGCGCGCCAGCCGATCTTGACTCGGATGCGCTCGGCGACGGCGGCCAAGGTCTTGGGATCGCGCCGGCGCAGCACGTCCTCCAGGACGTAGAGTTCCTTGACGCCGTAGGCGTTCGCCTGGTCGACCGAAAATGCGTAGCGCGACTGTGCGTTCGCGGCGTCCGCCGCGTCCAGCAGGTCGATCGAGAGCCGCTCGCGACCCGACTTGACGACCCAGGTCCCCGCCACGAAGTCGCCGACGCGCAGCCGGTCGCGGTTGAACAGCGGGAACAGGGCGAAGCCGCCGGTCCACGCCACGCCCAGCGCGATCAGCCAGCCGCCGTACCCGTCGCTGACCTGGCCGAGCGAGATCAGCAGCACCTGCAGCGGCAGGAAAATCTCGATCTCGCGCAGGGCGTTGCGGGCGAACACGGCCTCGGCGGTCAGGCGTCCGCCGTCGCGCGCCGCAACGCGCAGCCCGATGATCCGCTTTCCAGGCGTGGCGGCGCGCGCGCCGAGTTCGAACGCCATGAAGTAGAAGTTCCGCACGACGAAGAAGCCGAGCAGCCAGATCACGCTCAGGTATGCGCCGACCTGCGGCGTCCCGAGGCCCGCCGTGGCGAGCGACGAGGCGGTCAACACGATGGCGAGCGAGAACGCCGCGAGCCCCAGGACGATGAACGTCGCGTCGAGCAGGAATGCTGACGCGCGCTCGCCAGCCGTCCCGATCCGCAGACGCAGGTCGACGCCCTCTGGCGTCACGAACCGGCGCAGCTCCCTGGGCGCCGGCGCCGATCCGACCGTCGTCACAGGGGCCTCCCGCGCCTCGGCGTATAGAAGTAGCCGAGCCAGATGAGCAGCGTCGTCAGGGCGATCGCGTAGCGCTGCCAGTCGACCTGGATCAACTGGCGCGCAAAACCTTCGAGGAGACCCGCGCAGACAAGCATCAGCACCACGCCTGCGACGACCGGGGCGGCGGCGCGACCGGCGGCCGCGGCCGCCTCCATGCGCGATCCGGAGCCGGGGAACGCAACCCGCCAGCCGATCCGAAAGCCGGCCGCCCCGCCCAATATGATGGCGAAGAGTTCCGTAACGCCGTGGATGAATATCCAGCCGCCCAGCTCGAAGCCGAGGCCGCGTGAGCCGTAGAGCGCGAAGAGCGCGCCCAGTGTCAGCCCGTTCTGCGCCAGGAGCAGCACCGTCGGCACGCAGAAGGCGAACCCGAGCGCGAAGCTGTAGATCGCGATCTGGGCATTGTTCTGGAAGAGATAGCCGGCGAGCGCGGCGAGCATGTGTTTGTCGCCGGACGCGTAGAGCACCTTGCGCAGGTCCTCGGTCGAGGCGGTGAAATCGCGTCCCTGGCCCAGGCCCGACGGCATGAGCGCATCGTACCAGCCAGGGTCGCCCGTCACGAGCAAGTAGCCGACCAGCACCGCGCCGGCCGTGATGAGAAACGAGATCAGCGTCTCGCGCCAGAGCCCGCGGACGGCCGTCGGCCAGGTTCGGTAGAAGAAGCCGCCGATCCGCTCGCCGAGGCTCGCCCTTGCGCCGTAGACGAAGAAGTAGCCACGCGTGGCCAGGCTTTCGAGGTAGTCGGTCAGGCTGTGGTCAAGCGAGGTCGCGCGCGCCACCGACAGCGCCGACAGCGCCGAGCGATAGAGCACCGGGATCGCCAGCAGCTCGTCGTCGGTCAGCGTGGACGCCGACCGGGTCTCGGCCTTGGTGAGCAGCGCCTCGAGGCGTCGCCAGTCCGCCTCTCGCTCTGCGCGGAACCGCTGGCTCTTGAGCTGGAGGTCCTTCACCTGTGGCATGAGCGGTTCCTCACAGCAGGTCCCTCCGCTTGAGGTTCAGGTACGCCGACAGCAGCGCCGGTCCGACGGCGGCCACGGGCGCGTCGACGATATGGGCGCCCATTCGCACGAGGCGGGCGATCACAACGTCCCGCTCGCGCAAGAGCGCCTCCGCCGTGACGGCGCGCGAGACGGCCTCGGGATCGACCGGCTCGCGGCGCGCGATCGCCTCGAGCTCCTCGTCTCGGAAGATGACGAACAGGACGAGATGGCGCCGGATCAGCCGGGAGACGTTCTCGAGCATCAACTGGGCGCTTGTCTGGTCTGCGAAGTCCGTGAACACCACGATCAGCGAGCGCCGCTCCAGCGCCGCGCCGAGCTGTGTGAGACCCAGCGTGTAGTTGGTCTCCTCGGTCGAATAGTCCAGCCGCGCAGCGAGCCGCTGCAGCAGCGGAAAGGCGTGGGCGCCCGAAACGGCGCCGGAGAACAGACGCGGCTGCGCGTCGAAGCCGAAGAACCCCACACGGTCGCCGAGCTTCAGCGACACGAACGCCATCAGGAGCGCGGCGTTGATCGCGCGGTCGATCCGCGGGACGCCGGCCAGCGGCTCGCACATGAGCCGGCCGGTGTCGACGGCGAGGATCACCGGGTGATTGCGCTCGGTTCGGAACTCCTTGGCCAGCAGCTTCCCGTGCCGAGCCGACTGTTTCCAGTCGATCGTGCGCCGATCCATGCCGGTGACGAGCTCGCGCAGCGCGTGGAACTCCGAGCCATCGCCCGTCTCCAGCTGCGCCTTGATCCCGAAGACTGCGTCGCGGGAGAAGAGGCGGATCGCCTCGTCCTTGACGGCGCCCACGTTGGGCGTGATCGCGATCGTCTTCTTCGGCGTATCGGATATCTGCTTCCAGACGAGGCCGAAGGGACCGCGCCAGCGCGCCCATACGCGCTCGATCTCGCCCTCCCCGCGACGTATCGGCGTGAGCTCGAAGCCGGCCTCGCATTCGCTCTGTCGCACCGGCGCGGACGCGCGCTCAGGCGCCAGAGCCAGGCGCGCGTTCACCTGCGCCGCGACCTCGACCTCGGTCGGCGGACGCCGCTCGAAGCTCAGCCTCAGGCTCATCGGCGCGGGCTCGCCCGTTCCCATGACTCCCGGCGCGACCAGGACCAGCGTCGTGTGGTCGCGCGGGGCGCCGAGCGCCGCGTCGATCAGCGTGAGCGCCGCCACCAGCAAGACCCACGCCGCGCCCGCCACCCAGAAGCCGGGCTGGATCAGGCCGACGAGCAGCGCGACAGGCGCGCCGGCCGCCATCGCCACCACCGCGCGGGACGTCGGATAGATCATCGTCGGGCCGGGCGCCGCCTCATCGCGGCGCCTCCACGCGGTCGATCAGATCCTGAAGGATCTGGTCCGCCTGCCGCCCCTCGATCTCCGCCGCGGGCGACAGGATCACCCGGTGGCGCAGCGCCGGCAGCGCCAGCGCCTTGACGTCGTCGGGGATCACGTAGTCGTGGCCCTGCAGCGCCGCGCGCGCCCTGGCCGCGGTCGCCAGCATGGCGGCGCTTCGTGGACTCGCGCCCGTCTCCAGGTCGGAGCTCTCTCGGGTCGCCCGAACGAGCGCCACGATGTAGTTCACCACTTCGTCGATCAGCCGGATGCCGGCGATCGCAGCGACCGCTTCCCCCACCTCGGCGCTGCTGGCGGCGACGCCGACGCCGAGCGCCGCCGGGTCTGGCGTGCCGGTGCGCAGGCCATGCGTGGCGACGATCGCCCGCTCCTCCTCAAGCGACGGGTATTTCAGCGTCACCTTGAAGAGGAACCGGTCGAGCTGCGCCTCGGGCAGGGGATAGGTGCCCTGCTGCTCGATCGGGTTCTCGGTGGCCACCACCATGAACCGGTCGCCGAGCGGGTAGAGCCTGCCGTCGATGGTGACGCGCCGCTCCTGCATCGCCTCCAGCAGCGCGGCCTGGGTCTTCGGCGGCGTGCGGTTGATCTCGTCGGCCAGCAGCAGCTCGCAGAAGATGGGACCGCGCGTCAGCGTGAAGGTCGAGGTCTGGAAGTTGAACAGGTTGGCGCCGAGGATGTCGCCGGGCATCAGGTCGGGCGTGAACTGGATGCGCCCGAACTGCAGGCCGAGGGTCCGGGCGAAGCATTGCGCCAGGAAGGTCTTGGCCGTGCCCGGCGGACCCTCGAGCAGCACGTGCCCCCCCGCCATCAGCGCGGTCAGCATTAGCTCGACGGTCTCGGTCTGGCCGACCACCGCCTTGGCGATCTCGGCCCGCATCCGGTCAGCGATGCCCTTCACGTCACGGACGTTCACGCGTCATCTCCAGTCTCCATCGATAGAGTCGGGCGGCCAGCGCCGTGAGCGCGCTGCGGCTGGGCACGTTCGTTGCCTCGGCGCTCATCACCGCCAGCCGCTCGGCCTGGCCGCGCTGGGCCGCGACGCGGTCCAGGAAGGCGACGAGCGCCTCGCCGCTCAGGTCCTTCGGCGCCCCGACCGCACGCGCCGCGGCGCTTTGGGTCAGCGCCACATAGCGCGGCGCCATCCGGGCCTCGCGGCCGGCCAGCCGGATCAGCTGCGCCGAGTTGTCGGTCAGCGCCTCCTTGCCCAGGGCCAGCGCCCGCGCCGGTCGGCGGACCGGACCGAACCGGAACGCGGCCTGAAGGCCCGCCAGCGCCAGCGCGGCGGCCAGGCACAGGGTCACCGCCAGGAAGGGCGGCCTGAACGGCAGGCTCAGCGGGTTGCGCGAGCTTTTGTAGCCGTCGAGCGTGACGTCGAAGATCACCGGCCCGTCGCCGTTGCGCAACGACCGGATCAGAATCGAGGCGCCGGCGAAGGTGTCGATGTCGGCCAGGCCCTGGGTGTTCAGGAGGTCGGGGTCGGAGAGCACGAAGATGCGCGTGCCCGGCGCCTCGGCCAGCACCGTGCGCCCGGCGGCGTCGGTCAGCACCGGCGTCCAGTCGTTGGCGCTCATCGTCTGCAGGCGGTCGATCGGCCCCGGCGTCAGCGAGACGCCCTCGAGCGGCGTGCCGGGCTGGCCCCAGAGCCGGGGGCGCGCGACGCCCTGAGCCCGGGCGACGCGAACGACGTCCAGCAGGTCGTTCAGCGGCATCGCCTTGGGCGCCAGCAGGCCCGCCTTGTCCGCCCACAGCGGATTGCGTGGGTCCGGCGTCGTCGCCCACTTGGGCAGGATCACCAGCACCGGGCCGCCAAAGCCCAGCGCGCCGACGTCGGCGCGGCCGCCCGGCTCGGGCGTGACGATCAGCAGGCCCCTGGTGCGGGCCTGCGGGAGCGCCGCGCGGCTCACCACCGCTGGCGCCCCGTCGGCGCCAATCGCCCTGGCGAGCCCGGCGAACCCGATAGCGCACTTGGCGTAGACGTTGGGCCGGCAGCCGACGTTGCGCGGCAGGTCGGGCGCGTAGGCGAGCAGGGTCACGAACGCCGAGAAGGCGAAGAGGCCGACCACGATCATCGCGATGACCGTCCGCACCGAGAACGGACCGGCCGCGCCGCCGGCTTCGCTCACGCCCAGGCCCCCGGGAAGGCGAAGGCTTCGTACGCCCGCCGGCACTCGGCGAAGCCTGCCGCGTCGACCGGACGGCCGCCGAAGAAACTGCGCTCCACCACCTCGGCGATGTCCGAGAACGTCGCCCGGGCGGCGTCCGGCAGGTCCGCGAGCCGGCCGATCTCACGCGAGGTGAAAGCCGGCCGGACCAGCCGCGGGCGTCGGCCGTCGATCTCCTCGATGCTCCTGTGCAGCAGAAGGCGCACGGCGCCGGCGTAGTCGCCCGCAGCGGCGAGGCGGTCGGCGTCCTCGAGCAGCGCCCTGGCCGCCGCCGCGTCAGGCCGCCAGTCGACCGGCGCGCGCCGCGGCGGCGCCGGCCGGCGCCTGAACAGCGCCGGGAACCGGGAGCGCAGGCCCTCGCGCAGGACGAACCAGAGCACCGCGAGCAGGCCCGCGGCGAGGCCGATCGCGAAGATCCAGCCGAACGCCGGGCCCAGCATGGCGAAGAACTGGCCGATGGCGCGGAGCAGCGCCGCGAGCCAGGGCGGCAACGCCACGTGCACAGGCGGCGGCGCCGGCTGCGGCCCGAAGGTGAACTGCAGGCCGGAGTCGGACATCATCCGGCCCTGCGCCGCGCGCAGCGCATCCGCCGACGGCTGGGCGCCGCTCGCGAACACAGGCGACTGGGCCGGCACGCCTCGCTCCCCCGATAGGACGTGGCCGCCATCTTGGCGGCAAATCGCGGCGAGGGCCACTCCCGATGGCCTCCAAGCTGCGCCGCATGACGCGGCGTTCTCCTTCCGCCACGTGACCGTTTCTCCCGCCCCCCGCCTCGGCTAGGGTCGCCGCAAAGGGGCGGAGGCACGCAAGGCGCGGCGATGGCGGCGGACAACCCGCAGGCGGATACCAAGAGCCCGGCCGAAATCCTGGCCGAGCGGCTGGGCGCGCTGGCGCACCGGCGCTTTCACGCCGCCAACGGCGTGGCGCGGGTGGCGCGCCTGACCGCCGGCGCCACGCAGGAGATCTGGCGTTTCGACCTGACGCACGAGGGCGGCTCGGACACGCCGCTGATCCTGCGCCGCACGCCGGCCGGGCGTATGGCCGCGGCCGCGAGCGGCGCCGGCGGGGGCGGGGGCGGCAGCAGCATCAGCCTCGACGTCGAGGCCGAGGTGCTGCGCCTGGCCGAGGGCGTCCACGTGCCGGTTCCGTCGGTGAAGTACGTGCTCTCGCCGCAGGACGAGCTCGGCGTCGGCTTCATCATGGAGTACGTCGAGGGCGAGACGCTGGGCGGGCGTATCGTGCGCGACGCCCGCTTCGAGGCGACGCGGCCCAAGCTCGCCCGGCAATGCGGCGAGATCCTCGCCAGGATCCATTCCATCTCGCCCGGCGCCGCGCCGAAGCTGCGCCACCAGACGCCAGCCGAGCTGGTCGCGCACTGGCGCGCGGCCTACGACAACTCCAACTGTCCCCGGCCCGTGTTCGACCTGGCCTTCGCGTGGCTGCAGGCGCGCCTGCCGCCGGCGCGCGAGCCGACGCTGGTCCATGGCGACTTCAGGAACGGCAACCTGATGTTCCGCCCCGGCGAGGGCGTGGTGGCCGTGCTCGACTGGGAGCTGGCCCACGTCGGCGACCCGATGGAGGACCTGGGCTGGATCTGCGTGAACCCCTGGCGGTTCGGCGTGGTCGACAAGCCGGTCGGCGGGTTCGGCGAGCGCGAGGACCTCTACGCCGGCTACGAGGCGGCCGGCGGCGAGAAGGTCGACCGCGCCCACGTGCGGTTCTGGGAAGTGTTCGGCGCGCTGCGCTGGGGCGTGATGTGCGCCGGGATGACCGCCGCGTTCCGGATGGGCGACCCCTCGGTGGAGCGCGCGGTGATCGCGCGGCGGGCGTCGGAAACCGAGGTCGACCTGATGCGGATGCTGGCGCCATGAGCGAGGTGGGCTGATGCAGGACGAGCCGCGCCCGGAGGAGATCCTCGCCGCCGTCGCCGCCTTCCTCAAGGGGCCGGCGGTGCGCGAGAGCGGGCCGCACATATCGTTCCAGCTGCGTGTCTGCGCCAACGCGGTGGAGATCGCCCAGCGCTGCATCACGCTTGGGCCGCCGGCCGAGGCCGAGGAGCTGGCGCGGCTGCACGCGCTGCTGCTGACGGACGGCGACCTGCCGACCCTCAACCGCGAGCTCGCCGCCCGCATCCGCGACGGCCGCGTGACGCTGGAGACGCCCGGCCTGAAGGAGCACCTCTGGGCGACCACGATGGCCAAGCTCGCCGTCGACCAGCCGAACTATTCCGGCTACCGCGCCGCGCTGGCGGAGCGGGCCGCAGGGAAGGAAGCGTGAGAGAGATGGACTTCGATATCCCGCAGGACCTGAAGGATTACCTCGACGAGCTGGACCGCTTCATCGAGGCGGAGATCAAGCCGCTGGAAGAGCAGGACGACAACATCCGCTTCTTCGACCACCGGCGCGAATGGGCGCGCACCGACTTCGACCGCGGCGGCCTGCCGCGCCACGAGTGGGAAGCGCTGATGGGCGAGGCCAGGCGCCGGGCCGACGCCGCCGGCCACCTGCGCTACGCCTGGCCGGTGGAATGGGGCGGCAAGGGCGGCACCAACCTCGCCATGGCGGTGATCCGCGAGCACCTCGCCGCCAAGGGCCTGGGCCTGCACAACGACCTGCAGACCGAGCACTCGATCGTCGGCAACAACCCCTTCATCATCATGTTCAAGGAGTTCGCGACCAACGCGCAGTACGACCGCTACGCCGAGGCGCTGCAGAAGGGCGAGATCCGCACCGGGTTCGGCCTCACCGAGCCCTACCACGGCTCGGACGCCACCCACATGGAGACCCGCGCGGTGCGCGAGGAGAAGAACGGCGTTCCCGGCTGGCGGATCAACGGCGAGAAGATGTGGACCACGGGGATGCACGTGGCCAACTACGTCATGTGCTTCGCCCGCACCTCGGGCAAGGACGGCGACGGCGACGGCATCACCGTGTTCCTGGTGCCGGCCAGCGACCCCGGCGTGAAGATCGAGGAGTACCTCTGGACCTTCAACATGCCGACCGACCACCCGCGCGTCTCGATCAACGACGTCTGGGTGTCGGACGACGCGATCTGGGGCGTCGAGGGCCAGGGCCTGCGGCTGGGCCAGAGCTTCGTGCACCAGAACCGCATCCGCCAGGCCGCCTCGTCGCTGGGCGCGGCGGTCTACTGCATCGAGGAGAGCGTGAAGTACGCCAGGGCCCGCAAGCCCTTCGGCCAGCCGCTCTCGGACAACCAGGCCATCCAGTGGCCGCTCGTCGAGCTGCACACCCAGTGCGAGATGCTGCGCCTGCTCATCCGCAAGACCGCCTGGGAGATGGACCGCATGCCGCACAAGGAGGTGGAGCGGCAGATCTCCGACAAGGTCTCGATGTGCAACTACTGGGGCAACCGGCTGGTGTGCGAGGCCGCGGACCGGGCCATGCAGGTGCACGGCGGCATCGGCTACTCGCGCCACAAGCCCTTCGAGCACATCTACCGCCACCACCGCCGCTACCGGATCACCGAGGGCTCGGAGGAGATCCAGATGCGCAAGGTGGCCGCGTTCCTGTTCGGCTACATGGGCCCTCGGCGCAAGGAGCTGGCGGGCGTCACCTGGGACGACGTCGACTACCGCCTGCACCCGGCGGGCTGACGGCGGCGCGCCCCTGGCGCCGGCGGGGCGCCCGCGCTAAGCGTCAGGCATGGCCAGCATGATCGAAGGCGGCTGCCGCTGCGGCCGGGTGCGCTACCGCGCGGCGCTGGCGGGCCTGCCGAAGGCCTACGCCTGCCACTGCCTGGACTGCCAGACCTGGTCGGGCAGCGCCTTCAGCGTGCAGATCGTGCTGCCCGAGGACCAGCTGGAGGTGACGGGCGAGCCGGCGCTCTTCGAGCTCGCCGCGCCCGACGGCTCGCGCGTCTCGCGCCAGCACGCCTGCCCGGCGTGCTTCACCCGCGTCTACAACACCAACACCCGCCGCCCCGGCCTCGCCGTGCTCCGCGCCGGCACGCTCGACGCCAGCGACCGCCTCGCCATCGCCGCCCACATCTGGACCAAGCGCAAGCTCGCGGGCATCGACATCCCCGCCGCCATCCCCTCCTGGCCGGAAGGCGCGCCGCCGGACGCGCTGGCCGCGGCGCTGAGGGGGTGAGGACGGCGCTGAGGCCGGTTCGCGGCCGGAGCGGGTCTTCTGCGGGCCTGCCCGCGACCGGACGGTAGTCGGAGCGGCCAGGTCCGCCGATAATCGCCGTAAAGTACGGTGCCCCAATCGTGGCGCGCCCACGCCAGCCGCCCGCCCCGCCGACGCGCGCCCACACCTTCTTCGACGATGAGAAAGAGCCGAGCCGGCCAGCCGACACGGCCACCGATTCGCAGTCAAGCCTGCCGCCCAAGCGCGCGCTCGTTGCGCACCGAGCGAAGGGGCGGGAACGCCCTGAGCGGACCTTCGCGCGCTGCCCGGAAGCGGACGATCGGAGCGACCGCGTTCGCCCCGAAGCTGACGTTCAGGACGCCGGAGTTGAGGCGCTTGGGGGCATGTCGTCGAAGAGGGCGCAGCCAGCGGGGTAGCCGGTCCACGGCATGCCCTGCGCACAGCGCACCGCGATGCTGGGGGGCGACAGTGTGGGATCGGCGAAGCAGCCTCCGGCGAACCCGGTCTGGCCGGGTCTCCATGCCCCGAAGGACTTCCAATAGAGGGTCGAGCCGCAGGTTGCGCAGAACCATCGCTTGCCCATGCCTTCGAGGACGGTCAGCGGACCTTCGATCCTCCTGACCTGTTCGTCGCGGAAGTAGACCGACCACCCAAATGGAGCCCCCGTGCGGCGTTTGCAGTTGTCGCAGCTGCAAAGTCCGCTGCTCGTTGGCTCACCTTCAACCTCGACCTGGCATGCGCCGCAGGCGCATCTGGACACTCGAACCATCACCACTGCCCCGAAGCCCCAAGAGACGGCTCACCCCGCCCGCGCGAAGGTTGGCTACGTCCGCTTCGGCGTGCCGCGCTAACGGCGTGGTCCGCCCCAAACCGGACACCAGCCCGCTTCACCGCTGCGCGGTTCGGGAGTAGCTCAACGTGGCAGCAAGGGAGCCCGATGCTAACCGTCAGGCCGTTCGATCCCCATGTCGACCGCGCAGCCGTGTCGGCCCTGGATACCTCGTTCATCACGACCACAGTCTACGAGGTGACCGGCGATGAGCGCGGCTTGACCCTGTCGCTGTCCCAACTCGACTCCCCTCGCACCAAGCGCTTTCCCCTGGACGACCTGGATGCCCAGGACCGTGCATGGTCAGACGCATGGGTGGCCGAGGCAGGCAATGCGCTGGCGGGGTTCGCGGCCACCTCCCTCGAGACCTGGAACCGCCGACTCGTGCTTTGGCATCTCTACGTCTCGCCGCAGCTCCGCCGGCGTGGCGTCGCCAGACGTCTGCTCGCCGAGGTGGAGCGACATGCTAAAGCCGTCGGGGCCCGGCATGTATGGTTGGAGACTAGCTCTCTCAATGTGCCCGGGACGGCTGCATACAGGAGGCTCGGCTTCAAGCTGACCGGCATCGATCTGACGCTCTACGACGCGACGCCGGCCGAGGGCGAGATCGCCCTGTTCTTTTCCAAACCTGTGGCGGCAGCCTCGCCGGCCTGAACGTCGGCTTACCAGCCTTGCGCTAAGGACAGCACGCGCCCCAAAGAAGACCTCAGAGTCGCCCTCGCATCAGCCAGCGGGCAAGCCGCTCAAACAAGCCACCCGCGAGCAGACCGAGCACCGCTCGATCGCCCCTCGCCGAGAGCGGTGCTGCATCCGAGTACGGCCTCAGCGGCTCGCTCCCCGTGTCCCATGGTCCGCGAGGCGTTGTTGGGGGTTCCATCACTGGAGGATAGCCCAGGAGCTGCGGAGGCTTAAAGCGGCGCGTCCGCTTCGCGGGCGACCGCTTGTGGCGCGCGTCGCCCCGAAGCCGACCTTACTTCGCGCCCGCAGGCCTCGCGGTTGCCTTAGAACCCGATGCCCTGGGGGCCGAAGGAGGCCGGCCAGCCGACTGCGCCCGTGCGTTCCCGACCGATCAGGGTGACCTTGCCGCTCCGGTTGTAGAAGAAGCGTAGCGCGATGAAGGCGGTGTCCGCTCTCCGATTGACGGCTCCGTCAAACCGGGAGCGCGTGTAGCCGGCGATGATCGAGAACGGCAGGCGCTGTGACGGGAGCAGCTGAGCGGAGGCGGTCCAGTCGGCTTCGCGGAAGCCTCTGCGATAGCCGCTCCAATCGAGCGATCCGAAGAGAGCAAAGTCCAGCTCTACGTACCAATACGTCGCTCGCCCGGCGTACTCGCCATGAGCGTGACCCGAGAATGCGCCGGTCTTTGCTGAGAGTGTGACTGATCCACTGGGAAACCAGATGCCGTAAAGGCCATAGTTGGCGGCGCCCGATCGGCTGGCCGGCGTGTCGAAGCCATGCCCTCCCAGCGTCGCCCCCAGACGCCAAGTGGGAGTTACGGTGACAGTGCACTTATTGGGGCCCCGCCATCAAGGCGCGAGTTAAGTGCACTGTCACCGTAACTCTTGAGCGCGTTTTGTAGCGCCTCAAGCAACGCTAAATATCCCTCGCGGAACCTATACAGCTTAATGGCCTTCCCACGCCGTAGAGTTATCACCACCGCAAACCAGACGTTACCTCGGCTCGAATCGTCGCTCAGCGTAACTGAAGAAATTTCGCTGAATGAGATTGAACGTTCCCATCCGGGATAGTGGATAACCACCCTATTAGGGGTAATTGCCAAACTCAGCGGGTCCCGTGTGACCAAAAAAACCAAAGACATTGGTAACGTCAAATATAATAGGCCGATTGTCGAATTTGCTCCCAGTAATATTAAAATACCTACAGCAAAATTAGGAATACTAGAGGCCAACAATACGATCTTGTTTATCCTGGTGCGGTAAAATGTCAGTTTTCCGGTCGGACTGGCCCGGCTCTCTAGGGTCGTATGCTGCAGGATGTAATCGCGCAGGGTTGAAAAATCATTCAACTGATAGTCAATCTTTATGGTTCGGTCGTGGGTTCGATCCGCGACTACCAATCGCTGCATCGTGTCATCGGCTCTCACCGTTGCAACGTCGCTCCATGCGATAAACACAGGCTGGCCCTTATTTGGCAGGCGCCAGACACCGTCATCATCGACGGCGATCTGGTAGCGCTGCCAGAACACCAATGGCGACATTTTGAAGTGGGTGGCGTTTGTCGGCGGAAGCATATGTTTCGACTCCACTGCGATTGCAGATCAGCTCAGCCTTAGGCAATCGATCCTTCGCCGCCTGGCTCGCCGGCTTGAGCGAAAAAGAATCTGCGCAGTGCGGTGCGCGCCTCGGCCTGCCGGGCCTCTCCCGCCTGGATAAGGTGTTCAAGCTCGGCCACGCCGTCGGAGCGCATGTCCGCCATTTCGCCAAGTTCAACCACAGCCACACCCACCCATACCGATGCGTAGGCTTAGGCGAAGCAGCAGGGCAAGCACAATCCACCCGAGTAGTCAGCGCCCGGCACAAGCCTGCGATCGAGTGACAAAGCACAAGAAGCGTTCCCTCGCCCCAGGGCCACAAAGGTCGGGCCCGCAGGTGCCGCAGCAGGTCAAATTCTTGCATGCCAACTTGATCGGCGGTGACCATCGGTGACTCGCGGGCAATCGCAATGTCCGGTTTCCTCCCGACCCTGCCAATGGGCCGCCGCCGGAAAGCCGACCATCCCGGCGTCCGCTCGGAGCCGAAGCCGGCGCCGGCCACGCCCTACCCCGCCGCGCCCCACACCGCCTTCAGCTCGCCGGCCAGCGCGCGGCCTTGCGCGATCCCGGCCTTGCAGGCGGCCGGGCGGACCTTGGCGTCCATCAGGTTGACGCCGAAGGCGCCGACGCTGGCGTCGTCGGGCATGATGAGCTCGACGCGGGCGCCGCCCTGGCGCAGCGCGTCCATCTCGCGCTCGAGCGGGGCGCGCATGCGCTCGGACATGGCCGGATCGCCGCCGGTGCGGATGCCGACCACCAGCACCAGCTCGTGGCCCGTGGCGATGTCGGCGTTGGTGGCCGAGCGCATGCCGCCGTCGATGTAGCGGCGGCCGTTGATGGTGATCGGCGGGAAGACGCCGGGCACGCTGCAGCTGGACGCCACGGCGCGGGCGAGGCCGACCTTCGCGGCGGCGTCCCACACAACGAACTCGCCGGTCTCGGCGTCGACGGCGGTGCAGGCGTAGCCGCGTGACGGCCAGGCGTCGGCCTGCGCCTCGGCGAGCTGGCGGCCGAAGCCGCGGATGAAGGTCTCCTCGTCGACGGTGCGGGCGGCGAGGGCGAAGGCGCCGATCTCGCGGCGCACGTCCGCGGGCGGACGCTCGCCGGAGCGCGCGGCCTGCATCAGGGCGAAGAGCTGGGCGAGGTTGGGCGCGGCGCGCGCCTCGGCGGGCTGGCCGTCCACCGGCGGCGGCGGCGGGCGCGGACGGTCGGCCTCGGCGAGGATCGCCCTCGCCATCTCGGCCATGCTGCGCCCCATGGCGAGCTGCGAGCCCACGAACGCGCCGGCCGAGGTGCCGAGGATGTAGTCGGCGCCGGCGAGGTCGACGCCGCCCTCGGCGAGGCCCGCGGCCAGTCCGGCCTCCCAGGCGATGCCCACCGGCCCGCCGCCGCTCAACACCAATGCGCGCGTCATCCGTCGCCCTCCCGTTCTGTCCAAGACTGGCCCTCACCCTAGCCTGCGGACGCCCGCGCGACCAAGGGCGGCGTAGGCGGGATCATGGCGGCTTGCGCCGGCGGGCGCGTCGCGCCCTTTCCACCAGACGCGCAGCGCCGCGGTCCCCCTCCCGCGCCAGGCGGGGGGTGTAGGGACATCGTGTGCTTGAGCACGAAGCTGGCGGGCAGGGCAGAATTGGCGTGGATCGTGATGATGCGCCACTGCGAGTCGCAGCGCGTCCAGCGAGTGGCCAAACGGAGCCGGGTCTCGTTTGGAGAGCGCTTTCGACTGAATGGGCATAACGCGCGTCTCGTCTTCGCGTTTTCGGCGCCTCCCTGACAGCACCCAGATTGTCCCTTGCTCGCCTTCATTATTTTGCACTAGATCACGGCGTAACATATTTAGGCGGCACATACGCGGGGCGGGTGGTTCGAAAATGCAACGCAATGTCATATTGATCGGGGCGCTGCTGCTGCTGGCCGGGTGTGGAAGTAAGCCCGCCGCTACTGCAAACCAAGAAGAAGCCGCAGCGGCGAAACCGAATTGCTTATTTGTCAATGGCCAGACCGCGCCAGCCGGTCAGCCGGCAGATGACATTATCGGCGTTCGCCAAGGGATGACGTTCACACAGGCCCGCAACGTCCTGCGCTGCAGGAACAAGAGCTACGCAATCAACGCATCCAATTCCAATCTCGCCCTGCCGAACGGAGGGCAGATTTCAGAAATTGATCTGACCGCCGATACGGGGTTGGACAAGGTCGAAGTGTGGCTGGTCGGCCCTCCGGGAACAGAGAAAGTGGTACGCGTTGAGCGAACCGTCCAATTTGATGACAACAAACAACTGTCCATACAAAGCATTATTCAGGATATAACAAAAAAATACGGAGAGTTTGACACCTCCGGCAACCAGCCTACGGGTGTAATCGTTCGAGCGCTCAATAAGGAAAGAATGACGAGCGACAACGCGAACTATTCTGAGTGTGAAAACAGCAATATTCAAACAACTAGCGAATTGCCGTGTCTTTCCGCTGTGTCTTACCAGGTACAGACGAGTCCTCAAAATCCTCAGCTCGCGTCGAGCTTTGATGTGGCGGTCATGAACTATGCCGAGGTTTGGTCGATGGTGCAGGCGGCGGAACGGCAGTTGGCGGCACAGGTCGATCAGGCTCGCAGCAGTCCGGCGCCGAGGCTGTGAGAGGCATGACCTGACTGACCTGTTCTCATCCCGGCGTAGCGAGAGCCCAGGGCTGAGTTGGTCCCTCGCGACTGAGCCGCGAAAGATGAGATCCGGACGCCAGGCCGGCGGGAGCGCGCTCCGTTTTCGTCGAGAGCTCAGGGCGGTCAGCGGCCCTTGAACACCGGCGGGCGCTTCTCGGTGAAGGCTGCCATGCCTTCCTTCTGGTCGTCGAAGGCGAACAGCGAGTGGAACAGGCGCCGCTCCAGCTTCACGCCCTCGCTGAGCGGGGTCTCGTAGGCGGCGTTCACCATCTCCTTGGCCATGCGCACCGCCATCGGCGACAGGGCCGCGACCTTGGCCGCCACCTCGAGGGCCGTGGGCACCAGCTCGGCCAGCGGCACCACGCGGCTGACCAGGGCGCAGCGCTCGGCCTCGGCGGCGTCCATCATGCGGGCGGTCAGCACCATGTCCATCGCCTTGGACTTGCCGATGAAGCGGGTGAGCCGCTGCGTGCCGCCGGCGCCGGGCGTGACGCCGAGGTTGATCTCGGGCTGGCCGAAGCGGGCGTTGTCGGCGGCGATGATGAAGTCGCACATCATGGCGAGCTCGCAGCCGCCGCCCAGCGCGTAGCCCGCCACCGCGGCGATCACCGGCTTGCGGCAGCGGGTGACGCGCTCCCAGTTGCGGGTGATGAAGTCCTCGTTGAAGACGTCGGCGTAGGACTTGGGCGCCATCTCCTTGATGTCGGCGCCCGCGGCGAAGGCGCGGTCCGACCCGGTGATGACGAAGCAGTGCAGAGTGGGGTCGGCCTCGCCCTGGTCGAGCGCGGCGGTGAGCTCGTCCATCAGCTGGCCGTTGAGCGCGTTCAGCGCCTCGGGGCGGTTGAGGCGGATCAGGCGCACCGCGCCGTGGTCTTCGACGATCAGGGTCTCGTAGGGCACATCATCCTCCGCGGGGGTGCTTCATCCTGCAGCCGTTTCGAGCGGCGTCCATTCCTCGCCCGCCGGCAGCGGGGCGAAGATGCCGTCCACCAGCGCGTCGGTCGCCTCGGCGAGGCTCGCCGGGCGCCAGACCGGGCGGTTGTCCTTGTCCACGATCACCGCCCGCACGCCTTCGAGGAAGTCGTGGCGCGCGACGAGGCGCGAGGCGAGGCGATACTCGACCACGAGGTCGTCCGCGAGCGACTTCGGCTGCTCGAGGGCGAGCAGCCGGAACGAGACCTTGGCCGACAGCGGCGACTTGGGCGCCATCGCGGCGGCCTGGGCCCTGGCCCACTCGCCGCCGTCGGCCGCGAGCGCGGCCACGGCATCCTCCAGGCGCCGGCCTGCGAACAGGCGATCGATGTCGGCGAGATGGGCGGCGATCGGCGCCGGGCCCGCATCGCCCGCGCAGGCCGCGACGACGGCGCCGACGTCGGCCCGCGGCTTCGCGAGCGCGCGCCTCAGCGCCTCGACCGCGACCGATTCGACGTAGTGCGTGGCCACGCCCAGCCGCAGGCAGTCGGCCGCCGCGAGCCGCGCGCCGGTCAGCACGATCCACAGCCCTGTCCGGCCCGGCAGGCGCGGCAGCCACCAGCCGCCGCCCACGTCGGGGAAGAGCCCGATGCCGGTCTCGGGCATGGCGAAGCGCGTGCGCTCGGTGGCGATGCGGAACCTGGCGGGCAGCGCGACGCCCACCCCGCCGCCCATGGTGACGCCGTCCATCACCACCACGATCGGCTTCTCGTACACTGAGAGCAGGTGGTTCAGCCGGTACTCAGTGGCGAAGAAGCGCCGCGCCGCATGGCCGTCGCCCGCGCCGCTCTCGGCCAGCGAGCGGATGTCGCCGCCGGCGCAGAACCCGCGCGGCCCCGCGTGGTCGATGAGCACGGTCTCGACCGCCGGATCGCCCCGCCAGCCGGTCAGCGCGGCGGTCATCACCTCGCACATGTTCAAGGTCAGCGCGCCCAACGCCTCTGGCCGGTTCAGCGTCAGGCGCCCAAGCACGCCCTCCCGACGGACCAGGAGTTCGCCCTCGTCGCTCACCTGAACAGCTCCCGTGCGATGATCACCCGCATGATCTCGTTCGTCCCCTCGAGAATCTGGTGCACCCGCAGGTCGCGGACGATCCGCTCCAGCGGGTAGTCGCGCAGGTAGCCGTAGCCGCCGTGCAGCTGCAGCGCCTGGTTGGCGACGTCGAACGCCGCGTCGGTGGCGAAGCGCTTGGCCATGGCGCAGAGCTTCGTCGCGGCCGGCTCGCCCGCGTCGAGCGCGGCGGCGGCGCGGCGCACCATCAGGCGCGCGGCCTCGAGCTCGGTGGCCATGTCGGCGAGGCGGAACTGCAGCGCCTGGAAGTCCTTCAGCGGACGGCCGAACTGGCGCCGCTCGGCGAGGTGCGCCCGCGCCGCCGCGTACGCCTGGCCGGCGCCGCCGAGGGCGCAGGCGGCGATGTTGATCCGGCCGCCGTCGAGCCCCATCATGGCGAAGCGAAAGCCCTGGCCCTCGTCGCCGATGCGGTTCGCGACCGGGACCCGCGCGCCGTCGAAGTGCACCATCGCTGTAGGCTGGCTGCGCCATCCCAGCTTCCGCTCGGGCGCGCCAAACGAGAGGCCGGGCGTTCCCTTCTCGACCACGATCGCCGAGACCCCGCCCGCCCCCTCGCCGCCGGTGCGGGCCATGACGACATAGAGATCGCTGGTCCCGGCGCCGGAGATGAACGCCTTGGCGCCGTTCAGCACATAGTGGTCGCCCTCGCGCCGGGCCGTGGTCTTCAGCGACGCCGCGTCCGAGCCCGAACCCGGCTCGGTGAGGCAATAGGAGGCGATCAGGTCCATCCGGCAGAGCGCGGGCAACAGGCGCGCGCGCAGCTCAGGCGCGCCGAACCGGTCGATCATCCACGCGGCCATGTTGTGGATGGAAAGGAAGGCCGCGGTCGAGACGTCGCCGCCGGCCAGCGCCTCGAACACGATCGCCGCATCCAGCCGGGTGAGCGCCGAGCCGCCGACGTCGTCGCGCACGTAGAGCCCGGCGAAGCCGAGCTGGGCGGCCTGGCGCAGCACCGCGACCGGGAACACCTCGTCCTCGTCCCAGCGGGCCGAATGGGGCGCGAGCTCGGCCGCGGCGAACGCGGCCGCGGCGTCCTCCAACGCGCGCTGGTCCTCGCTGAGGGTGAAATCCACGCCGGGCCTTCAGCGCATCGTCGGGATGATGAAGCTGGACTCGCCCTCCATCCGGCTTTCCGGCCAGCGGGCGGTGACGGTCTTCACCTTGGTGTAGAAGCGCACCCCCTCCATGCCGTGCTGGTTCGCGTCGCCGAACGCGCTGCGCTTCCAGCCGCCGAACGTGTGATAGGCGACCGGCACCGGGATCGGCACGTTGATCCCCACCATGCCGACGTTGACGCGGGCGGCGAAGTCGCGGGCGGCGCGGCCGTCGCGGGTGAAGATGGCGACGCCGTTGCCGTAGGCGTGGCGGCTGGGCAGCTCCACCGCGCGCTCGAAGCTCTCGGCGCGGACGATCTGCAGCACCGGGCCGAAGATTTCGTCCTGGTACGTCTTCATTTCCGGCGTCACCCGGTCGAACAGCGTCGGTCCGACGAAGAAGCCCGCCTCGTGGCCCTGCAGGGCGAAGCCGCGGCCGTCGCGGACCAGCTCGGCGCCCTCGCGCACGCCGAGCGCGATGTAGTCCTCGATCCGCTTGCGGTGCGCGGCCGTGACGACCGGCCCGTACTGGGCGTCTGGATCGGTGGCGACGCCGACCCTCAGCGTCCCGATCTCGGCGAGCAGGCGCTCGCGCAGGGCTTCGGCGGTGCGCTCGCCGACCGGCACGACGACCGGCAAGGCCATGCACCGCTCGCCGGCCGAGCCGTAGGCCGCGCCGATGATGTCCTTGACCGCCGTGTCCAGGTCAGCGTCCGGAAGCACGATGCCGTGGTTCTTGGCCCCGCCCATGGCCTGCACGCGTTTCCCGTGCGCCGCGCCGGTCGCGTAGACGTAGGCCGCGATGTCGGACGACCCGACGAAACTCACCGCCGAGATGTCCGGATGGGTCAGGATGGCGTCGACCGCGGGCTTGGCGCCGTGCACGACGTTCAGGATTCCGGGCGGGCCGCCGGCCTCGATGAACAGCTCCGCTAGCCGCAGCGGCACGCTCGGATCCTTTTCGGACGGCTTCAGGATGAAGGCGTTGCCGCAGGCGATGGCCACGGCGAACATCCACATCGGGATCATGGCCGGGAAGTTGAACGGCGTGATGCCCGCCACGACGCCCAGCGGCTGGCGCATCGAATAGACGTCGATGCCGGGCCCCGCGCCCTCGGTGTATTCGCCCTTCTGGGCGTGGGGGACGCCGCAGGCGAACTCCACCACCTCGAGGCCGCGCTGCACGTCGCCGCGCGAGTCGGCGACCACCTTGCCGTGCTCGGAGGAGAGCAGCGCCGCCAGCTCGTCCATCCGCGCCTCGACCAGGCGCTTGAACTCGAACATCACCCGCGCCCGCCGCTGCGGATTCTGCGCCGCCCACGCCGGCTGCGCCCGCAGCGCCGCCTGCACGGCGGCGTCGACCAGATCCGGCCCCGCGAGGCCCACGCGCGCCTGCACCTCGCCGGTCGAGGGGTTGAACACGTCGCCCTGCTCGCCAGTCGCCTGGCCGACGGCGCGGCCGTCGATGAAGTGGGGAATCTCGCGCATGGACCGGCCTCCTGGGAACGGCCTTCCGCTTACTGCCGACGGACGCCGAGCGGAAGCGTTCCGATACGCCGGCCCCGGGCCGACGGCCGGCGGACAACAGCAGGCCTTCGGGATCCCTGGCGGCCCTGGGTCGAGATGACGCCGGTGACCATCGGCGGCGTATCCTTGACCACGGCCGACGTGCAGGCGCCGAAGAACGTCCGCCGGGACCCGGGCGCCAAGGGGTTCTGGGCGTCGGGCCCGCGCCAGGGTCGCCGACTGGGCGGTTGACCTCACCGCGCCGGTCGCGCTTCTGGTCCCGAACCCAAGCTCAGGGAGAGGCCGCATGGTCCGTTCGGCAGCCGTCGCTCTCGTCATCCTGGCTGCGGCGTTCGCCGTCGGCCGCGCGGCCGCCGCGACGCCTCCCGACGCGCCGCTGGTCCGCCTCGACACCGGCGTCGTCGCGGGCCGGGTGGAAGGCGGCGCGCGCGTCTTCCGCGCGATCCCCTACGCCGCCCCGCCGGTCGGCGCATGGCGCTGGCGCCCGCCGCAGCCGCCCGCCCGTTGGACGGGCGTTCGCCCCGCCGTCTCCGACGGGCCGGCCTGCATGCAGGCCGTCCTCCCGGGCCGCTACAACCTCGGCGGCTACCAGGGCGCGGTCAGCGAGGATTGCCTGACGCTCGACGTGTTCGCCCCGCTCCGGGCGAAGAAGGCCCCGGTGATGGTGTGGATATTCGGTGGCGGCGACGTCGCCGGGGCGGATTCGATCGCCCCGAACGACGGCCGCTTCTTCGCCCGCGACGGCGTGATCCTGGTGGCGATGAACTATCGCCTGGGCGCGTTCGGGTGGTTCGCGCACCCCGCTCTGACCCGCGAGGCCCGCCCGACGGCGCCGCTGGTCAACTACGGGCTGATGGACCAGATCGCCGCGCTGAAGTGGGTCAGGTGCAACATCGCGGCCTTCGGCGGCGACCCGCGCAACGTCACCATCTTCGGCGAGTCGGCCGGCGGCGAGGACGTGCTGACCCTGATGGTGACGCCGACGGCCCGAGGGCTGTTCGAGAAGGCGACCGTGCAGTCCGGCCTCGGCTGGCGGCCGCCGGTGACGCTCGCCCAGGCCGAGGCGAGCGGCCTCAGCCTCGCCGGCAAGCTCGGCCTCGGCGCCGCGGCCACGCCGGCGCAGCTGCGCGCCATTCCCGCCGACCAGCTCGTCCGCGCCGAGGGCCGCGCGGGCCCCGTGGTCGACGGCCGGCTCGTGGTGGAGACGCCGGCGCAAGGCTTCGCGCGCGGCCACGAGGCGGCTGCGCCATTGATCATCGGGTCGAACACCTGGGAGGCCTCGCTGCTGCCGCGCGCGGACTACGCGGCCTACCTCGCGGCCGCCTCGCCTGCGCTCCGCGCCGCCTACGCCGCCGACGCCGGCGATCCGGCGAAGCAGGCGCAGGACATGTTCACCGACGCCGTGATGGGCGCGCCCGCCCGCTGGTTCGCCCGCAAGGAGGCCGGCAAGGCCGGCGCCTGGCTCTACGAGTTCTCCTACGTGCGGGCCGCCAAGCGGGGCGAGATCCCGGGCGCGAACCACACTTCCGAGAATCCGTACGTCTTCGACACGCAGATGATCATCCCGCACTACTCGGCCGAGATCGTGGAGCAGGACCGCGCGGTGGCGACGTTCATGCACGGCTGCTGGGTCGCGTTCGCCAAGACCGGGGCGCCAGGTTGCCGCGCCGACGGCCGTGTCTGGCCACGCTATTCGGCGCGCACCGACGAGCTGATGGACTTCACCTCACCGCCCGCGATCGTCCGCGGCTACCGCAAGACGCAGCTGGACGCGCAGGAAGCCGCGGCGGCCGCCATCATCGCGCCCTAGCGCCCGCCGGAAGGCGGCTAGGCCCGCTGGATCTGGTTGCCGCGCAGGATCATGCGGGCGATGACGTTGATCGCGAGCACGAGGATGGTGACCAGGAAGGCGGCGGCGTAGGCTAGCTGGATGGCGCCGGGCGTCGTCTGGTCGTTGTAGAGCGTCCAGATCGCGCCGGTGAGGTAGCCGACCGGCGAGCCGAACAGCTTCCCGTCCCACATGTAGTTCGAGTAGCCGGCGGTGTAGATCAGCGGCGCGGTCTCGCCGACCGAGATGGAAAGGGCGAGCAGGATGCCGGTCAGCACGCCCGGCAGCGCGCTCGGCAGCACTAGGCGCAGGATGACCGTGGCGTCGCCGCCGCCTATGGCGAAGCCGGCCTCGCGCAGGCTCATCGACACCTGGCGCAGCGAGAGCTCGGTGGTGCGGCAGACGTAGGGCAGCGCGATCACGGCCAGCGTCACGCAGGCGGCCATCACCGACTGCTTCCACCCCAGCGTCACCACCATGATGATGTAGCCGACGTACCCCATGACGATCGAAGGCACGCCAACGAGGATGTCGCTCAGGAACCGGATGATCGAGGCCCAGACCGTGGTCTTGAACTCGGACACGTAGACGCCCGCAGCCATGCCGAACGGCGTCGCAAGCAGGAGAGCGCCGAGCGAGGTGATGGCCGTGCCCTCGATGGCGTTGAGCAGGCCGCCGTTGCCCGCACTGCTGGGTTGGCTCAGCGCCGCCGGCTTGAGCGCGGCGAGCCCGGCCTGAAAGACCCAGCCCAGGATCAGCACCATGACGAGGGCGAGGACGAGGAAAGCGAAGCCCGCCCACGCCCAGCCGGCCCATTCGCCGACGTTGCGCCGCAGCTGCAGCAGGCCATTGGCGGGGCGCACGGCGGGCGCGGCGGGCGGCGACTGGATCGTCATGAGCGGCCCCTGGTCCGGCCGGCGAGCGAGACGGCGAGCATCAGGCGGGCGGCGGAATTCACGATGAGCGACATCACTCCGAGGATTATCGCGACCTCGGCGAGCGACTTCACCGTGAGGCCGGACGTATCGATCCCGGCGCTGTCGAGCTGCGAGGCGATGAACGAGGCCATCGTGGAGACGGGCGCGAAGATGTTCTTCGGCAGGTAGCCGAGGGCGTTGCCGCACACCATCAGCACCGCCATCGTCTCGCCCAGCGCCCGGCCGGTGGCCAGGATGGTGGCCCCGATCGTGACGCCGCGCACGCTGGGCAGCAGCACCTTGGAGATGGTCTCGAAGCGCCGAGCGCCCAGTGCGACCGAGGCCTCTCGCAGCGCCGCCGGCTGGACGATCAGCGCGTCGCGGACGGTGGAGGTGATCAGCGGCACGATCATGAAGGCGAGGATCACGCCCGCGCCCAGAAGGCCGTAGCCGTTGCCCGGATCGCCCCGGAAGAACGGCATCCAGATGAACGGCGGATGCGAGACGATCCAGCCGCAGGCGTGCTGGAAGGCGGTGACGCCGTCCTTGTCGGGATAGGCGGAGATGATCGCGATGCCGAGGAGCCCGAACACGACGCTGGGCACCGCGGCCAGCAACTCGACGAAGAAGGACACGAACGAGCGGATCGCGTTCGGCGCGATCTCGGCCAGGAACACCGCCGCCGCGACGCCGACCGGATAGGCGATGAGGATCGCCACGATGACGGTGAGCAGCGTGCCGCCCTCGAGGAACAGCGCTCCGAACTTGGCGTCTGGGGCCGCCATGACCCCGTGCTGCAACACCGGGTTCGAATAGACGTCACCGGGGTTCCAGTCGCTCCTGGTGATGAAATCCAGTCCGTTGAAGCCGATCGCCGGCCAGGCGAAGGTCACCAGGAAGCCGAACAGGATGACGAG
>JAKAZA010000052.1 GCA_021816155.1 Pseudomonadota bacterium
CCTCCTCGCGGCGCGGCGTCTCGAGGTCGAGGGCGTCGTAGGGCGGGTAGGGGAGGGCCCTGCGCGCATCGAACGCGCGCCCTGAGGCGCGGCCGACGAAGCCCCCCGCCCCGAACCGCTCCGCCAGTTCGGGGCGGACCACGCCGGTCCCGACCGTCCGGTCCTGTAAGGACGCCGCGCCGTCATAGAGCTCGACGAGCACCGGGAATCGCGCGCGGACGAGCTTCAGGACCGCGCGGATCGCCGCGACGCCAGCCTCTGACACATCGCGGGCGACGCCGCCGGGAACGACGCAATCCATCATCAGGCGGTGGCGGAACGCCGCGTCGGCGGCGCGAAGGACGTCTTCGCGCAGCGCCCCGCAATGGGCGTGCATGAGCGGGAAGGCCGCATCGTTGCAGATCGCTCCGATGTCGCCGATGTGGTTGGCCAGACGCTCCAGCTCGGCCATCAGGGCGCGAAGCCAATGCGCGCGGGCGGGAGCGTTCACGCCCAGAGCGCCTTCGGCCGCGCGGGCGAACGCGATCGAATACGCCACCGTCGAATCCCCGCTGGCGCGTGCGGCGAGCCGGGCGGCCGCCTCGATCGAGGCGCCTGCCATTCGGGCCTCGAGGCCCCGGTGCGCGTAGCCGAGCCGCTCCTCCAGTCGCACGACCGTCTCGCCGGCGGCGGTGAAACGGAAATGACCAGGCTCGATGATCCCCGCATGCACTGGCCCGACCGGGATCCGGTGCAGACCCTCGCCCTCGACGGCCAGAAAGTCGTAGGGCGGAGCGCCATCGCCCGGATCGGCGGACCGCGCCGGTCCGAGCGGTCGCCGACGCTCCCAGCGGCCGTGGTCGAGCCATGGCCGGCGGTCCTGCGCGCCGTACGGGGTCAGCCCGTAGAGATCCGCGACCGACCGTTCGAGCCGGATCGCGGGCGGAACGTGGGCGCCGACCGATGGAAAGACGCCCGCGGGACAGCCGAGAGCCATCACGCGAATCTGCTCCTCGTGGGTCCGCACCGCCATGCGCACGCCACCCGGCTCGCCCCAGAGCGAGACGAGACCGAACTCGCCGCTCGCAATCGCAAGCCGGCGAACGGCGCCGCGCCATTCCTCGGGATTCACCCTGGCCGTCTTCATCCGAGCAACCTCGCGACGTGCTGGAACCACTGCGTGATCGCTGGCGGGAAGAAGACGCCCGCGGCGAGCACGAGCGCCAGGTGGCCGAGGATGGGGAGGTAGGAGGCGCTGACGCGCGCGGTTCCCGGGCTCGGCTCGCCGAACGCCACGCTCTGCAGGCGCATCAACAGCGCGCCGAACGCCACGATCAGGCCGAAGACGAGGGGGACGGCGAGCAGCGGCTGTCGCGCGAACGTCGAGCTCACCAGCAGGAACTCGGACGTGAAAATCCCGAAAGGCGGCAGCCCCGCGATCGCCATGACCCCGGCCGTCAGCATCCAGCCTAGCGCCGGATGAGTGACGGTGAGACCGCGGATGTCGGCGATCGTCTGCGTGCCCTTGGCCTGGGCGATATGGCCGACGTTGAAGAAGATCGCCGACTTCGTCAGCGAGTGCATGGTCATGTGCAGGAGGCCGGCGAAGTTGGCCAGCGGGCCGCCCATTCCGAAGGCGAAGGCGATGACGCCCATGTGCTCGATCGACGAGTACGCGAACATGCGTTTGATGTCGCGCCGCCGGTAGATCATGAAGGCCGCGAAGATCAGCGTGACCAGCCCCATCGCGATCATGAGGGGGCCAGGCGCGACGGCGCCAGGGTTCGCCGCCAGCAGCATCTTGAAGCGCAGCACCGCGTAGAGGGCGACGTTGAGGAGCAGGCCCGAGAGCACCGCTGAGATTGGCGTCGGACCCTCGGCGTGGGCGTCGGGCAGCCAGGCGTGGAGCGGCGCCAGGCCCACCTTGGTGCCGTAGCCGAGCATCAGGAACACGAACGCCAGGTTGAGCAGCGCCGGGTCCATGCCGTGCGCAGCCGCGATCAGCCGCGTCCACACCATGCCGGGCAGTCCCTCGCCTACGACCGGCTGGGCGGCGACGTAGACGAGGATCGTTCCGAAGAGGGCCAACGCGATCCCGACGCTGCCGAGGATGAAGTACTTCCAAGCCGCCTCGATCGCCTCGTGGGTGCGGTAGATGGCGACCATCATCACGGTGGTCAGCGTCGCCAGCTCGATCGCGACCCACATCAGCCCGATGTTGTTGGCGATCAGCCCCAGGTTCATCGCGAACATCAGCACCTGATACATCGCGTGGTAGAACCGTAGCCGAGCGGGCGTCAGGCGGCCGATCTCGACCTCGTGGGCGATGTAGCTGGCCGAAAAGACGCTGGTGGTCAGGCCGACGAAGGCCGACAGCACGATGAAGACCACGCTGAGGTCGTCGACACGCAGATACAGCCCGCCGGGCGGGCGGACGAGGAAGAGCGACGCGGCTGCGGCGAGGGTCGCGGCGCTGGCGGCCACGTTCAGGCCGGCCGACAGGCGATACCCGGGGATCAGCGCCAACGCGGCCGCGGCCAGCGCAGGTATGCCGAGGATGGCGACGAACGCGTCGAGGTTCATGCGCGCTCTCCGCGGAACCGGTCCAGCGCCGCCACGTCCACGGTCTCGAAACGCTCGCGGATCCGAAAGAGGAAGACGCCGATCACGATGAAGGCGATCAGCACCGAGAAGGCGACGCTGATTTCGACGACGAGCGGCATGCCACGCGCGCCGGTGGCGGCGAGCACCAGGCCGTTCTCCAGTGACATGAAGCCGACCACGAGACCCACGGCGTTGCGGCGCGTGATCATCATCAGTAGTCCGAGCAGGACCACCGAGAGCGCGAAGGCGAGGTCCTCGCGGGCTATGCGGTCGGCCTCGGGCGCCACGCCCAGCATCACCACCAGCGCCAGCCCCACCAGGGCGACGCCGGCCAGCATGGCGGGCCCGATCCCGACCGCCTGGTCGAGCTCGCGATGGATGCCGAGGCGTTTGATGATGCGCTGCAGGGCGACCGGGATGATGATCGCCTTCAGCGCCAGGGCCAGGAAGGCGGTGACGTAGAGGTGTGGCGCGCCCTGCGCGTGGGCTTGCCAGGCGACTGACAGCGCCAGCGCCACCGCCTGAGCGGCGAAGACATTGATGAGGGCCGTCAGCCGGTCTTGGTAGAGCATCAGGAGGCTGATCAGCACCAGCGAGCCGGCGAGGAGGTGCGCGATGTCGAACGACAGACCCGTCACCGCAGCCCTCCGCGCGAGACGAACAGCAGCAAGGCCCCCAGGATCGCCATCATGAAGGCGGCGCCCAGGAACGCCGGGACGCGGAACAGACGCATCTTGGCGACGGCCGTCTCGAAGAGCGCGAGCAGAACGGCGGCCAGAGCCAGCTTGCCAACGTAGGCGGCGATCCCGATCAGATGCGCCTGCACGGGCGCTCCGGCCGGCGCCAGGCCCCACGGGACGAACACGCAGCCGATCAGCGAGACGTAGAGCAGCAGCTTCAGAAAGCCGGCGAGCTCGATCACCGCGAGGTGCCGGCCGGAATACTCGAGCACCATGGCCTCGTGCACCATTGTCAGTTCGAGGTGCGTCGCCGGGTTGTCGACCGGGATGCGCGCGTTCTCGGCGATGGCCACCATCATCAGCGCCACGAGCGCAAGGGCGAGTGTGACGCGCAGGCCGACATTGGAGGAAAGCATGTAGCTCGCGACGGTGGAGAGCTGCGTCGAGCCGGCCAGCAGGGCCAGCGAGAAGATGATCATCAGCATCGCCGGTTCGGCGATTGAGGCGATCATCACTTCCCGTGACGACCCAATTCCGCCGAAGCTCGCGCCGACATCCATCCCGGCCAGCGCCAGGAAGAAGCGCGCGGCGCCCAGGAGCGCCATGATCGCGATGAGGTCGGCCGACCAGGAGAACATCAGGCCGGTGGCGAAGGTCGGCACCAGCGCCGCCGCCACCCAGGTCCCCGCGAAAATGAGGTAGGGCGCGGCGCGGAACAGCCATGACGCGCTCTCGGCGAGCACGACCTCCTTGCGCATCAGGCGCCAGAGATCGCGGTACGGCTGCAGCAGCGGGGCGCCCTGCCGGCGGACGAGGCGGGCCTTCACCTTCCGCACGAGGCCCGTCAGCGCCGGCGCGAGCGCGAGGACGAGCGCCATCTGGCCGCCCTGGACAGCGACGGCGCCGATCAGCCCCATAGCGCCAGCACCAGGAGGAGCGTGACGAGCGCCAGGAAGACGAGCCCGAGGTAGGCGCGGATCGTCAGGAACTGCAGCCGGTTGAGCCGTTCGGCCGCGAAGGTGACCGCACCGGCGATGGGCGCGTAGAGGGTCTCCCAGATCAGGTCGCGGTCGACCGCCTCGAACCTGGCGGGAGCGAGATCGCCCGGCGCAGGCGTCTCCACGCGCTCCCGCGCGGCGAAGACGTAGGTCCCGAACACCCGGCGGATCGGCTGGGCGAAGCTGTCAGCCGTGTACTGCGTCATCGGGCTGGGATCGGGCGCGCCGCAGTCCCAGGCGGGCGCGCGGCGCACGCGTCTCGAGGCCAGCTCGTGGATGGCCAGGGCGCAGAGGCCGGCGGAAAGCGTTACGAAGACCAGGACGAGCAGACCGTTGTAGGAACTGCGCGCCTCGGCGATCGGAACGATCGTAAGCCAGCTCTGTCCCGCCTGCGCCGGCATGCGCCCGCCGACCAGGGCGCGGGTCACGGGCGCGAGGGTGTCGATCACGAAGCCCGGCAGCACCCCGGCCGCGAGGCAGAGGACGACGAGCCCGAGCATCGCGGCGCGCGAGAAGCCGTCCACCTCGCGGGCCGTCTTGGCCGCCTGCGTCCGCGGGCGGCCAAGGAAGGTGAGGCCGAAGGCCTTCACGAAGCAGGCCGCCGCCAGCGCCGCCGCCAGCGCCAGCATCGCGCCCACCGCCGGCACGGCCAGCTTCAGCGACCAGGGATCGAGCTTGGGCGAGAGCAGGATCGCCTGGAACGTCAGCCACTCGGAGACGAACCCGTTCAGCGGCGGAAGCGCGGAGATGGCGACGCTGCCGGCCAGGAAGGCCAGCGCGGTCTGCGGCATGCGACCGATGAGGCCTCCGAGCTGGTCCATGTCGCGCCGCCCGGCGCCGGATTGCACGGCGCCGGAACCGAAGAAGAGCAGGCTCTTGAACAGCGAGTGATTGAAGACGTGGAGCAGCGCGGCGGTCAGCGCCAGGCCGGCGGCGAGCGGCATCGCGGCGGCGCGGAACGCGAGCGCGAGGCCCAGTCCGACGAAGACGATGCCGATGTTCTCCACCGTCGAGTAGGCCAGCAGGCGCTTCAGGTCGCGCTGCATCAGCGCCTGAAGCACGCCCGTCACGGCGGTCAGGCCGCCGAGGATCAACACGGCCACCGCCCACCACGGCGCGGGAGCGCCCACGAGGTCGAAGACGATCCGCACGAAGGCGTAGACCGCGACCTTGGTCATCACGCCGCTCATCAGCGCCGAGACGTGGCTGGGCGCGGCGGGGTGGGCCAGAGGCAGCCAGACGTGCAGGGGGACGAGGCCCGCCTTGGAGCCGGCCCCCAGGATCGTAAGCCCCAACGCCAGCGCGGCTGTGGCGGACGTTGGCGGATGAGCCTTTATCGCGTCGAAGGCGTAGGCGCCGCTCGGACCGGCGAGCAGACCAAAGCAGAGCAGCAGCGCGAGCGCGCCGAAGTTGGCCATCAGCAGGTAGACGTAGCCCGCCTGCGTATTGCGGGGCTCGCGGTGATGCGCCATCGCGAGGGCCCAGGACGCGACGCTCATCAATTCCCACGCGACCAGGAACGAGAAGGCGTCCGCCGCCAGCACGACGAGCATCATTGCGGCGAGGAACGGCGTGTAGAACGGCAGCACGCGCGAGGGTTCGGGCTCGTGGCGGCCGTAGCCCAGGGCGTAGAGGCTGGCGAACGCGCCGCCGAGGTCGACGACCACGAGGAAGGCCGAGGCCAGCGGATCCAGGCGGAACCGCGCCCCGATCCACGGCAATCCAAGCGGCAGGCTCGCCTCGCAGATCTCGCCAAGGAGCAGGCTCCGCAAGGCGACGCCCAGCGCGGCGGCGCAGACCGCGGTCGCGCCCCCGTAGGTCAACCATCGGCCAAGACCGCTTTGTCCCAGCGCCAACGTCGGCAGGGGGAGCAGCAACAGCCCCCCGGCCGCGCCTAGCAGGACGACGAGCGGGGTCACTTGAGCCGCACGCCGCGCCCGCCCTGATTGCTGGCGGCGCCGTCGCCGATGAGGATCACGCCTGCGGCGTCGAGGGCGGCTATCAGCTTCATCAGGGAGTCCACGTTGCCGCGGATCACGCCATCGCTCCTCTCCATGCGCTGGATCGTTGGGACGGAGAGGCCGCTCAGCTCGGCGAGCCTCTTCTGGTCGAGGCCCGCAAGCGCTCGGGCGGCCCGCAGCTGGGCGGCTGAAATCATGCGTGAGACATCAATATGTACCGTCCATGCCTTATAGATTGCGCTTTGGAGTTATCAAGACGCGTCGTTCCGCGGCCGGGTGCGGCCTCGCCGCGCACGGTCAGCATTTGTCCGCCTCGGGCGCGGGCGAAGACGCGGCGATCGCGCCCGGACGGCGGCATGCCGAGGAAGGTTGCGGGCGGATGGCGTTCGATCCGTCGCCCGGCGGCGGCGCCAGCCGCGCGCTTGATGAAGGTCAAGGCGTCGCGGGCCGAATGGTCCGATAGTGTGCGTCTCTGAGGCGCAGTCGCGGGAAGTCCCATGGCCTTGCTTGGCGCGCTCGAACCCCCGTCGAGGCTGGTCCGTGCGGTGGCCGACCCGATCGATTTTTTCTTCGCCGAGCATCAGCGTCACCGTCAATTCTGCCGGTTGCTGGATGCGTTGGCCGTCGCTCCCGACTTCGAGGCTTCCTCGCTGCAGGCGGCGCTGGACTTCTGCCTGCAGGAAATCCCCCGGCACTTCGCCGAGGAGGAAGAGACGCTCTTCCAGGCGCTGCGCCGCCGCGCCCTCCCGGAAGACGAGGTCTCCGTGGTCCTGGAGCGGCTCCACGACGAGCACAGGGCCGACGCGGACCGCGTCCGGCGGCTGTGTCAGGGCCTGCAGACCTGCCTTGGTTCGCGCCTGCCGCCCAGCTCGAGCCGGGACGTGAAGCAAGCGCTGCAGGACCAGGCCCGCCACGAGCTGAATCACCTGGCGCTCGAGAACGCCGTGGTCCTGCCGATCGCACGTCTGCGGCTGGAGCCGTCGGACCTCGCCCAGATGTCGGAGCAACTGGCTGTCCCGCGCCGGCCCTGAGAAGACGCGATCGCGCGGGCTTGACGACTTTCAAGCCGGAGATTGCGGCCGATCAAGTCGTGCGACGGCGACTCGCCGCCACCTTGGCGGATGGCGCGCCTCGGCGCTCACATGATCCAGGGGGGTGAGATGGCATTCGACAATTCGCTTGCGGGCGAGATCTGGTCCGGCAAGTACCGGTTCGTGCCGCCTGAGGGAGGTTGCGGCCCCGACGGTCCGGAAGCCGAGACGGGGGTCGAGCAGACATGGGCCCGTGTCGCCCATGCGCTGGCCGAGCGCGAGGCGCCGGCCGTCCGAAGTCTCTGGCGGGGTCGTTTCGAGGCTGCCCTGAGAGACTACCGCTTCCTGCCCGCGGGGCGCATCCTCGCCGGCGCCGGGACGAGACGCAACGTGACGTTGTTCAACTGCTTCGTCATGGGCGCGATCCCCGACAGCCTTCCCGAAATCTTCGATCACCTGCGCGAAGCCGCCGTGACCATGCAGCAAGGCGGCGGCGTGGGCATGGACTTCTCAACCATTCGACCTTGCGGGGCGGCGGTGAAGGGCGTCGGGGCGGAGGCGTCGGGTCCACTCAGCTTCATGGAAGTCTGGGATTCCATGTGCAAGACCATCATGTCCGCCGGCCAGCGCCGCGGCGCCATGATGGGTTGCCTCAGGATCGACCACCCCGACATCGAGGCCTTCATCGAGGCCAAGCGCGACCCCGCTCGCCTGCGCAACTTCAACCTTTCCGTGCTGGTCAGCGACGCCTTCATGGCCGCGCTGGAGCGGGGCGCCGACTGGCCGCTGACTTTCGAGGGGCAGGTCTATCGGACTGTGAAAGCGCCCGTGCTGTGGGAGCGGCTGATGCAGGCCACCTACGACGTCGCCGAGCCCGGCGTCATCTTCATCGACCGGGTGAACGCAGCCAACAATCTCGCCTACTGCGAGACCATCTCCGCCAGCAACCCCTGCGGTGAGCAGATGCTGCCGCCGTATGGCGCCTGCCTGCTGGGCTCCATCAATCTGGCCCGCCTGGTCAGCGCGCCTTTCGAGCGTGATGCGGCGATAGACGAGACCGCGCTGGGCGATCTGACGCGCGTGGCCGTCCGCATGCTGGACAATGTGATCGACGCCTCGCGCTACCCTCTGCCGGCGCAGAAGCGCGAGGCGAAGGCCAAGCGCAGGATCGGCCTCGGGGTCACCGGCCTTGCGGATGCGCTGATCTTCTGCGGTGCGCGATACGGCGACGAGGCGGCGCTGGCGCTGACGCGCCATTGGCTGGGCGTCATCAGGCGCGAGGCCTACCGGGCCTCGGCCGAACTGGCGGCGGAGAAGGGACCCTTCCCGCTCTACGATCAGATCATCCTGTCGCGTCCGAACCTGGCGAGCCTCGACGCCGAGACGCGGGCGCTGATCACGGCGCATGGTCTGAGAAACGGCTGCCTCACCTCGATCGCGCCGACGGGGACGACGTCGCTGCTGGCCGGCAACGTCTCGTCCGGCGTCGAGCCCGTGTTCGCCTTCTCCTACCGCCGCAAGGTCCGCCAGCCGGACGGCGCCACCCGCGAGGAGGCGGTGGAGGACTACGCCCTGGCGGTCTGGCGGCGTCTGAAAGGCGAGGCGACGCCGCCGGAGCACGCCTTCGTCAGCGCCCAGACCCTGACTCCGGCCGATCACCTGAGCATGCAGGCGGCCGCGCAGGGTCTCATAGACAGCTCCATCTCCAAGACCATCAACTGCCCCGAGGACATCGCCTTCGAGGCCTTCGCCGACGTCTACCGCGAGGGATATCGAATGGGGTGCAAGGGCCTGACCACCTACCGGCCGAACGCCGTCACCGGCCAGGTGCTGTCGGTGGAGTCCGCCCCGGCTCCGGCGCCTTTCCACGAGGCGAAGCTGATTCCGCGGCCGGAAGCGCTGTCCGGCGAGACGTACAAGATAAATTGGCCGGAGAGCGCCCACGCCGTCTACGTGACGATCAACGACGTCGAGACCGGCGGCGAGCGCCGTCCGTTCGAGATCTTCGTCAACTCCAAGAACATGGAACACTACGCCTGGACGCTGGGCCTCACGCGCATGGTCTCGGCCGTGTTCCGGCGCGGGGGCGACGTTTCGTTCGTGCCGGAGGAGCTGAAGGCGGTGTTCGATCCGCGCGGGGGAGGCTGGATCGGCGGACGTTACGTTCCCTCGCTGCTGGCGGCTATCGGCGGCGTCATCGAGCGCCACCTGTCGGGTCTCAGGGGCGAAGACGCGGCCGCGCCGGCCGCGGCGGCGGCCTCGCCAGCCGCCCTGGCCTCGCACGCCGTCGGACCGCTCTGCCCGCGCTGCGGCGGCCATGACCTCGTGCGCAAGGAGGGCTGCGACACCTGCATGGACTGCGGCTACTCGAAGTGCGGTTGACCGTGCGTCGCCGGGCCGCGCGCCGGCTGGAACCCTATTCTGCGGGCAGCCCTGCGGCGCCGGCCAGGTAGACGTTGACGAAGGGCGCCGGCGCGCTGGCCGCCGTGGTCTCCGCCCTGGCGCAAAGCCGGACGCATCCGCGGCGCGCCAGCGCGGCGGCCGCCGCCTCGTTGTAGACGTTCGGCTCCTCGAACAGGCAGGACGCCTCGCCACCCGCCTCGAAGCGACCCGTGCAGAGCATGGGATACCCTCCGGCGCCATTCGAACGCACTTCGGCAACCGAGGGCTTGATATCCGACAATCGGCGCCTCGCCCGGAAGCTGTAGTGCTGGCGGCGGACAATGAGGAGGGGTCGGTGGACCGCGAGGCTGAGGAGACGGGCGGGATCGAACGTCCGGGCATGGGCGTGGACGCCGCGTCCGCCTCGCCAGCGGATCTGGCCGACCAGGCGCTCGCGGCGTTCGCGCGCCTCGCCCGAGCGCTCGCGGAGCGCCCGACGGCCAACGACAACAGCGCCGCAGCCTCCTAGCGACGCTGGAAGTCCAGACGGGCGCTCGAGGGCCGGAACCGACGCCGGTGGGACAGCTCCGGCGTCGGTTCGGCGGCGATCGGGCGCCATGATCGGATCTCGCCGCGCGCCGCCATAGCGCGCTGCGTCTGCGCCCACACGTCGTCGACGCTCGGCGGCGCGCCCGGACCGCCGAGGTTGGCTACGAAGGCTGGTCCCACGGCGCCGTTGAACTCCGACCAGCTGGCCGCATAGATCGCCACCACTGGCGCGCCAACCGCCGACGCCAGGTGCGTCAGCCCGGTGTCGACCCCCACCACGGCGGTCGCGCTCGCCATGAGCGAGGCGAGTTCGCGAAAGCCCAATCGGGGCGGCGTGATCACGCCGGGGACGCGCGCGGCGAGCACAGCGGATCGCTGCCGCTCGAGCTCACTCCCCCAAGGCGCGACGATGGCGACCCCCTCGGCCGAAGCGCGCTGAGCCAGCTCGGCCCAGTTTCTCGCCGCCCAGCACTTGTCCGGTCGCGCCGTGGCGTGGGCGAAGACGATGTGGCGATCGGCGGTCAGCCAGGATGGGCGATCGGCGACGATGTCGAGGCCGTAGCCGGTCTCCGCGGGCAGCGGATACCCCACCGACTGGGCGACCAGACGGCGGATCCGCTCGACGGCGTGAATCGTGACGCTGGCTGCGAACTTGCGATCGTAGAGAAAGCTGGCCGGGGGCTCGCGCACGCTCTGTGCGTCGTAGCCGCAATGGGGCCCGCACGCGAGGCGGGCGAGCAGCGCGCTGCGGATCAGGCCCTGCGCATCGATGATGAGGTCGTAACGTCTGCTGACGATCAGTCGGCGGAAGGCGGAGAACTCCCGCCAGGCCTGGGCCTGATGGAGGCGTCTTCGCCAGCTGCGAAGCCGCACGACCACGGCGCGCTCGACGGCTGGGTGCATCCGCGCGATCTCCGAGAAGGGTTCCTCGATCACCCAGTCGAGCCGCAGACCGGAAACGTGGCGCGCCATGTCCGAAACCGCGGGTAGGCAGTGGACCACGTCGCCCAGCGACGAGGTCTTGATCAACAGGACGCGCATCGAGACGGTCCGTATGCCAATGTCACCCCGTGGCGCCGGCGCGTCCCCCGCTTGGCGCCGGAGCATGCGTTCACGCTAAATGGCGTGCGGCCGATCTCGATTGCCGAAGTTCAAGCGCGGCCTTGATCCTTGTGAAGCGCGACAATCGCCGACGGCGAAACGACCGACGACTGGTCTGCACCGTCAGTCGCCGCGGGTCCGTGAGCCGGTCCGCCTCAGCGCCGTCACGGTCTGGCCGCGCGCATCGTCCGCCAGGTTGTCCATCAGCGGATCGGGCTTGGCGAGCCGCTCGATCACGGCCGGGCGGGCGAGGGTGACCTCGCGCCCGTTCACATGGGCGCCGTAGTCTGCGAGCATCGTCCAGGTGCGCGACAGGTTCTCCGGCGTCATGCCGAGGAGTGAGGCCACGACGCGCTTCTCGTAGGGAAGGATCACGGTGTCGCCGCCGCCCTGCCGGGCGCGCTGCGCCATCAGGTAGCTCGCCAGCCGCTCCACGCCGCCGCGCAACTTCTGGTTCTTCAGCGATCGCACCACGCCGAGGTAACACCCGGACAGCTCCTCGGCGACCGCGATGGCGAGCCGCGCGTCCGTGTTCATCTCGCGGCGGAGCGCCTCGCCCGACAGCATCAGGATGTCGGAACGCTCCAGGGTCTGCGCGCTCATCAAGGCCTCGGCGTCCAGCACCACGGCCGCGAGAATGAAGGTGGAGACCGGGCGCAGCACGGCGAGGACGGTTTCCCTGTCGCGCCAGCTGCCCTCGAGCTGGACTGTGCCGTCCAGCAACACGTAGAGAAAGTCGACCATGTCTCCCTCCATCAGGAGGGTCGTGCCGGCCGGGAACCGCTGCAGGAAGGCGCCGGCGGTGACGGCGCGGAAGGTCTCGTCGGAGACTCCGGCGAACAAAGGGAGCGCCTGAACGCGCTCAAGGTCGGCGGTTCTCAGTGGCATGTGCTCGCACCCTGCGGGGTTCGCCGGCCGAATTCGGGGGCGCGCCTGACCGGCTTTGTCCGCATGCCCCCCGCGTCGGGCAGGCGCCGTGGCGCGCCAGCTGCGGACGGCGGCGGCGACCGCGTCCGCATGACAGTTGCCGGCCATCGCTGCGCGGCATGTCGAGTCTCACGCTCCTAGCGACTGCATCGGCAGCTGCTAGCCACTGCCCGCGAGGGCCTCATTGACCTGTATCAAGCACCCCGTTGGCGATTGTCGCGGCCGCGTCCCCACGCGTGTCAAGGCGCCCGCAGTCGGACCGAACGATATTGCCGCCCGCAGTGCTGATCGAAGGAGGTCGACGACGTGAGCGGCAAGAGTCTTCACACCTTGGATATGTCCCGGCGGAACATGCTGCGCGGCGCGGCTTTGGTCGCCGGCGTCAGCGCGCTGGTCGGCGCGGCGGCCGCGGCTGGACCTGCAGCCGCGGACTCCAAGTTCTCCAAAGCGATGGCCAAGTACCAGGCGTCGCCGAAAGGCGGCGCGCGCTGCGGCGCCTGCAGCCAGTTCCAGCCGCCGTCCGATACCTGCCGGGTGGTCGCCGGCCAGGTGAGCCCCGAGGGCTGGTGCCTTCTCTACGCGCCCAAGTGAGCGTACGACGGGACGGCCCTGCGCCATCTCCCTTGGCCCTTCCCAGGCGTTCCGCCAGTGGGGCGGCGAGGGTGGATCAGGCGTGACCCCTCACCGGTTCCCGCTATTCGAGGACGACCAACTCCACCCGCCGATTCTGGGCGCGGCCCTCGGCGGTGTCGTTGCTGGCGACCGGGCGGCTCTCGCCGTACGAGATCGTCGCCATGCGGTTCCAGGGCACGCCCTGCTGATAGAGGAAGTCGCGCACCGCCTGCGCCCGATCCCAGCCGAGGCCGTAGTTGTAGTCGGGAGCGCCCGTGTCGTCGGTGTAGCCCTGGATTTCGATATAGAGGTCCCGGTTCGCGCCGCGGAGCCGTGCGGCGAAGTCCGCAAGTATCGACTGGGCGCGGGGCGAAAGCTCCCAACGGTCGGTCGGGAAGCCGACGCTCGCGTCCGACAACACCATCGAATAGTCGATCCTGCCCCGCTGCAGCCGGCCGGCGGCCATCGCACGCTGCAAGGCTTCGCGTGAGCAGCGCTCCAGCGCCGCCAATCGCGCGTCGTTCACTTGCACCTGACCTCGCAGCTGGTTGACCTGCGCTTGCACCGCGTTGACGCGCTGGTCCACGTATGCACGCGTCGCGTAGTCGTGCGTCGCGCATCCCGCCAACCCGAGCGCGCCCAGGGCCACGGCGCAGTATTTTCCGACTCTCGACATCCTCGTTCCCGTCTGTGAGCAGATGCGCGGGCGGTCGGCCGACCGGTGCGACGGCCCGAGCACGCCTCCGTCGCCGCGACCTTGGTTAATCGACGCATCCGGACAATCGGATTCGCCCCTGGGGTGTTTTCTTTGACCGAGAGGCGAGGTTTGCTTGGAAGTCACCTTGGCGGGGCCGAGGGCCGCGCGGGACGTCGCCCTATCGGCAGCCGCCGGCGAAGGGGCGCCACGCCGCGTCGCGAACGGCCGGCCTGGGGTCTGCCCGGCCGAGGTAGCGCACTCGGACGCGGGCCACCCCGACGCTGTAGAAGCCGAGCTTCTTGGCCGCTGCGGGCGTCAGGTCGATGATCCGGCCTTCGACGAACGGTCCGCGGTCATTGATCCGGACCCTGATCTTCCGACCATTCGCCAGGTTTTTCACCTCGACGATCGACGGGAGCGGCAGGGTCCGGTGGGCGCCGGTGATGGCGTGCGGATTCATCGCCTCGCCGTCCGCGGTCACCTGGCAACCATAGCCGTCGCCGTACCAGCTCGCGTAGCCCACCGCCTGGTAGTGGGGCTGAATGGCCGGATAGTACCAACGCCCGCCCACTTCGTATGGCCGCATTGTGCCGGGCGAGCGCGCGCTCTCCCGCGTCGCCGCTGGCGGCAGGGGCAGCGACACGCAGGCGGCCAGCGACAGCGCCGCGGCGACGGCCGCGCACGCGCTCGCGCCGCGCCGCAGGTTGGACAGGACGGTAGGAATCGCCATGTACGAGATGATCTCGCGCCAGCGTTTCTGGGACGTTTACCCTGGCCGCGCGTCGCATCCGCGCCGGTCGGCCGGCGCGCGGAGCGCAACCTCAAGCCGGACGCCCCGGGCGCGGCGGGACTATTCGCGTCCGTGCATCGCCAGGTCGAACGTGAAGACGCCGTCGGCGCTCTTCGGGCGTTCGAGCACTTCATGGTGCCGAAGGGTCCGAATGGTGTCGTGGTACCCCGCCCGCCAATGCTCCTCCATGCTTTGCCGGGAGAACTCGTAATCCTTCGCCCCGATCTCGTAGGCTTTCGATCTGTATATGAGTTGTATCAGGTTATAGACTTTGCGGTCCGCCTCGTGGAGCAACGCCTCGTACGCCGGTTTGTGCTTAAGATCAGCCGGCGCCTCTGCAAGGAAGTCGGCGAGAAGGTTCCGGATCTTCTGGCTGTGCCTGAACCTGTCGGAGCTCGCTCGCGTGCGGCTTGAGTACTGGATCTCCTTCTGGCGCGTTGCGACGGCGGCCATGCTGCTCGGGAAGGCGCCGCGGGCGCTCCACAGGTCGACCTGGAACGCCAGGGTGTCCTGCCGCACTTCGCTCTCCAGCACCCATTCCAGCGGCGTGTTCGAGACCAGGCCGCCGTCCCAGTAGTATTCGCCCTCGATCTCGACGGCCGGGAAGCCTGGCGGCAAAGCGCCGCTGGCCATGACGTGCTCCGGGCCGATCGTGTGAGTGGTGTTGTCGAAGTAGACGAAGTTGCCGGTCGTCACATTCACCGCGCCTACGCTGAAGCGCGTGGGCCCGTCGTTGATCCGATCGAAGTCGACAAAGCGCTCGAGCGTCGCTCGCAGGGCGGAGGTGTCGTAGTAGCTCGTCGCCTCGAGGGTTCCAGTCGGGTGCAGCCAGGCGTTGGGTGTCCGTGGCGTGAAGATCGCGGGGACGCCGATGGCGGCCGACAGGGTCGCATGCGCCTGGCTCGCCAGGCTACGCGCGAGGTTGCCCTGTGGAGACAGCCAGGCGTTGCTGGCGGTCCACAGCGACAGGCTCTGGTCGGCAAGGCTTTTCCATAGCGAGGCGAGCTCAAAGAGGCCCGTGTCAGCGGCGCGCCCGGGTCCGGTCGGGCCAACCGCCGACGGCTCGCGCGCCGGGCCGTCCGCCGTCTGCGGCGGCTTGGGCGCCCATCGCCAGAGGGGGTGGACGGCGACCGACTCCCAGAAGGCGCGCAGTCGCTCGACCCGCGCGCCCGGCGCGTTGCCGGCGATGAGTGCGGAGTTGATCGCGCCGATCGATATGCCGGCGACCCAGTCGGGGTGAAGGTCGGCTTCCGCCAATCCCTGGTAGACGCCGCCCTGATAGGCGCCGAGCGCGCCGCCGCCCTGAAGCAGCAGCGCAATGCAGTCGAAAGGGGGCCGGTTGCGACCTCTGTGCGTCTTGCCGCGAGGCCGGCGGACGTTGCTCAGTGACATCTCCATCCCGCTGAAACTCTCGTTGCGCGAGATGCGATCCGGGTCGGGCGCGCGGTGACGGACGCCGCTTCCCGGTGCAAGCGCGTGGCGGCTACCTCACAGGTTGCGATGGCAGGAGTGAGACCGCTTCAGCGCGCGTTTCTTGCAAAATCGACGCGCGCGTGATCCGTTCGAAGGGCCCGTCCGGAAGTCGCGGCGAACATTGAATGCGCCGCACGCGGACACGGAGACCTGCTTAAGCACATTTTAGAACCTTGGCGCGACCCTCCGCAGAGCCAACAACCTGGACGTTGCTCCGATGGGCGAACGGAACCCAGCTTCGCGGAGAGGGCAGGGCGTCGGTCGCGCGCACATCTCGGTGCTTGCGAAGGCCGTCGAGGATCTGGCGTCAGCCGACACCGCGACCGACGTCGCCGCCGTCGTGCGCAGCGCCGCGCGACGCCTGACCGGCGCGGACGGCATTGCCATCGTCCTCGACGAGGGCGATCGGGTCCGCTACCTCGACGAGGACGCGATCGGGCCGCTCTGGAAGGGCTCCGCGTTCCCGTCGAACAATTGCATCTCCGGATGGGCGATCAGGCGCCGCCGTCGCGCGATCGTCGAGGACATCGCCACTGACGACCGCATTCCGTACGAGCTCTACCGGAGGACGTTCGTCAGGAGCCTGGTCGTGACGCCGGTTGGCAGGCCGAAGCCGTTCGCCGCGATCGGCGCCTACTGGGCCGTCCGCCGCAGGCCCCAGCGGGCGGAGCTCGACGCGCTCGACGCGATCGCGAGGGCGACCGCGGTCGCGCTCGAGAACGTCAGGCTGCGGAGCGCCCTCAAGGAAGCGCTCGTCCGCGCCGAGGCGGCCAGCCGGGCCAAGAGCACGTTTCTCACGAACATGAGCCACGAGCTGCGCACCCCGCTCAACGGCGTCGTCGGGGCGGCGGAGTTGCTCGCCGGCGGGGACCTGTCATCGGGTCAGCTCGAGCTGGCGGACGTGATCCGACGCTCGGCGTCCGACCTGGAACGCGCCCTCGGCGGCATCCTCGACTTTGCGCGCATGCAGTCCGAGGACTCGGGCGTCGAGCGGAAGGCCTTCAACCTGGCCGACGCGGTGCGCGGGGCGGCGGCCCCGTACGAGCTGCTTTGCGCCCGCAAGGGGCTGCGCCTTGCGATCGCGCTCGGCGCGGATCAGACGCTGCAGGTGATCGGCGACAAGTCGGGCCTGACGCAGGTGCTGGACAACCTCGTCGGCAACGCGGTCAAGTTCACGGAGCGCGGTTCAATCCGCATCTCGGTCGCGCCCGGCGAGCAGACGGACTGGTGGGCGATCCGGGTCGAGGACACGGGCGTCGGCTTCGACGCTTCCGAGTGCGATCGGCTCTTCGGGGTCTTCGAGCAAGGCGACGCAACGTCGACGCGCCGTGCGGGAGGCGCCGGCCTGGGGCTCGCCATCTGCCGCAGGCTTGCGGAACTCATGGGAGGAAGGCTGCAGGCTGAGAGCAGGCCGGGCGCAGGCTCAGCCTTCACCCTCCTCGCGCCGCTGCCCATGGCGCGGCCGTCGAGCGAGACCGCTGCGGCGGCGGGCGGTTCCGAAACGGTCGACGTCGAACTGAATCGGCCGCTTCGCGTGCTGGTGGTGGACGATCACCCGGCCAACCGAAGGATCGTCGAGCTGATCTTGGCGCAAGCGGGCGCCGAGGCGCATTGCGCGGAGAACGGCGCGGAAGCCTGTCGCGCCTTCGAGGAGGAGACGTTCGATCTCGTGTTGATGGACATCCAGATGCCGGTGATGGACGGCATCAGCGCCACCCGCCAGATCCGCGCGATGGAAAGCCGGTGGGCCCGACAGAGAACGCCCATCGTCATGCTCACCGCCAACGTGTTGCCGGAATGCGTCGAGGCCAGCGCCGCGGCCGGCGCGGACCGACACCTGCCCAAGCCGGTCCAGCCGGCGGCGCTCTTCGCGGCGATGCATGAGGTCTTCGAGGAGAGGCGTTCGGCCGCCTAGCCTCGGAGGAAGTCTGGACCGCCGCCGGCGACTTGCCCGACGAGGCGCTGAATGGTCGCATGGACGTACGCGCCCAAGTGGACCTAGCCATCGATGAAGATCGAAGGGCGCCGTGTCCCTGGGTTCCAACCGAACACTGGATGGCCTTCTGCGTACAACCGGGCCGCGCGCCGAACCGCATCGGGGTGATCGTCTATCGAGGAAAGAGCATCCGCGAAGGGCCGCCCTTCTCGGACATCACGACCCGGCGTCCGGAAGGGAACGGCTTCTAACGGTTGCGAATATCCGCCAGGTTGCTGGCGCAGCCAACAAGACGATTCTCTCGCCTAAGTGGAGTTGGGTGGCCACGCTCTCGCAATGGGTGCGTGTGTTCTCCTTCGAACATTGCAGTGACGGAAGATACAGGAATCCAACGTTCAACATGATGTCCGGGTGTAAAATCAAAAAGCTACATAAGGACTTTTGCGGATTCGCGCTTTAGCTTTCTTTTGACTACTCTTAGGAGTTGCGTCTCCCAAAGGTAGCTGTTGCGTTTCTCCAAGGTGGTGCAATCGGAGGGTTGAGGAATGCAGCTGACAATGCTCCGCCCGGCCACGTCTGCTGATCAGTTGACCTTGCAGGCGCGGCCTTCTTTTCGCGACGCCTGCGAACTGGCCGCCGCGCGCCGCGTCGCCCAGTTCGCCACGCTGTCGCCGGGCTGCCAGTGGCTGCTGAAGGATATCGGCCGTACGTCGATCTGCCTGCTGGCTCTGATCCTGGACGCCAGCGAGCACGGCCTGTCGGCGCGCAGGCTGATACGTCTGGCGCGCGAGATCGAGATGACGAGCGCCGGGCGGGTGACGCTGGTGTTGCGGCGAGCCGAGGCGCTGGGTGAGCTCACGGTGGCGCCGGGCCTGGCGCTCTGGACCAAGCGGCGGCTCACGCCGGGGCGCTCGCTCGTAGACGCGCTGCGCGAGCGCGCCCGGCTCGAGTTCGAGGCGGCGGCCCTGCTCGAGCCGCGGGCGGCGGCCATGGCTTCGGCGCTCGAAGACGACGGAGCGTTCAAGGCTCTGTTGCGCGCGCTTCCGCGCGTGCTGATCGCGAGGCCGCGATTGATGGCGCCTGATCCGGCGGCGGACTTCTTCCTGCAGCGCGACGCCGGCATGCTGATGCTGTTCGATCTGATGGGACGGCAGCTTCCGGATCGGGAGCGCCTGCTGGAACTGGCGCCCCTTTCGCGCTCGGCCCTCTCGCGCAAGTTCGGCGTCTCTCGCGCGCACATCAACAAGCTGTTCGCCGACGCCGCCGGCGACGGGCTCGTCCGGTTCGCCGGGCCCGACGAGCTCGAGTTCTCGCCCGAGCTGTCGGCCGCGGTGGCCGATCATTTGGCGGACAACTTCGGCGTCGCCATCGAGGCCGGGGAGATCATGCTCGAGGAGGTTGCGCGACGCGGGGCTGTGCAGGACGGCGCCGAAGCCGCTCCGTCGCCGGTCCTTTACGGCGTGCGCGGCTGACCCCACCCCGCTCGCGGCCCGCCAACCACGGCGGCTCAGGCGGCGGCGGTCTCGGGATCGAGGGTTCGCTCCCAGTCGAGCGCATGGCGGACAATCGTGTCGAGGTCGTCGTAGTTGGGCTTCCAGCCTAGCTCGCGGCGCAGCCGGCCGGAGTCGGCGACCACCTCCGCTGAGTCCCCCGCTCGGCGCGGCATCTCGCGCAACGGCAGCTTCACGCCGGCGACGCGCTCAACCGCTGCGATGACGTCGCGGACCGAGAAGCCGCGTCCGTAACCGCAGTTGAGGATCAGCGGCGCGCCCCCGTTCCGCAGGTGGTCGAGCGCCAGGATGTGGGCCCCCACGAGGTCGCTGACGTGGATGTAGTCGCGGATCGCCGTGCCGTCGGAAGTCGGATAGTCGACCCCGAATACGCCCAGGCAGGGCAGGCGTCCCAGAGCGACCTGGCAGGCGCGCTTGATCAGGTGCGTGGCGCGGGGCGTCGACTGCCCGGACCGCCCCAGGGGGTCCGCGCCCGCGACGTTGAAGTAGCGCAGCGCGGCGAAGCGCAGCGGCGTCGCGACGGCCACGTCCTGCAGCATCCATTCGGTGACCAGTTTCGAGCGGCCGTAGGGATTGATCGGCGCGGGAGACGCAGCCTCGTCGACGAGGCGGCTCGAAACCTCGCCGTAGATCGCCGCTGTCGAAGAGAACACGAATCGCCGGACGCCCGCTTCGGCGCACACCTCTAGCAGCATCCGCGAGGCGACGGTGTTGTTGCGGTAGTAGGCGAGGGGCTGCGCCACGGATTCCGGGACGACGGTGGACGCGGCGAAGTGCAGCACCTCATGAATGCGATGCTCGATGACGAGGCGCCTGACCAGGTCCGCGTCGCCGACGTCGCCTTCGACGAAGCACGCGCTTCTCGGGGCCAGGCTCCGCAATCCGGTCGACAGGTTGTCCAGGATCACGACCGGCTCGCCACGCGCGAGCAGCGCCAGGGCCATGTGGCTGCCGATGTAGCCGGCGCCGCCGGTGACGAGAACGGGCATTGCGGCTACCTCGAGTCGCTCAGCGCCGGCCGCGGCGCCGGCAAGACTGCAGGCGCCGGCGCAGCGCGCGCCCACTTCGGCTGGGTACGGATTTCCGCGAGCTGAGCCGCCGGCTGACGGACGATCCTCAGCAGCGAGGACGTGAGCGCGAAGATGATGATGAAGCCGTCGTAGTAGGCCATCGAGAGCAGCGCTCCGCCCACCAGGATCGCGACGATGCTCACCTGCAGCATCCTCGCCAGCTGAGCGGCCCACGCGAGGTCGGCGCGTCCGCGCGTCGCGCGCAGGGTCATGACCGTGTTCGCGACGGCCACGCCGACCATGACGAGGTAGAGCGCCAGACCCACCACGCCGTGGTCGCCCAGCACCTCGAAGTAGATGCTGTGCGCGGCCTTGCCTGCATCCAGGCTGTCGTCGGTGTGGAACTTCTGCGCGACCCAGTCGAGGTTGGTGGCGGAAAATCCGCCGCCGACCACGGGACGCTTGGCGACGATGTTCATCGCCGTCTTCCAGGCCGCTACCCTGCCGGCGAACGAGGCGTCGTCGTTGTAGGACTGGATCGTCGCCATGCGATGCATCCAGCTGGCGGGGAGCGCGCCGGACAGACTCACCGCCCCCAGGGCGACCAGAACCATCACGATGACGCCGTTCCGCGAGCGCATCGCGTAGGTCGCTCCGGCGGCGGCGATGGCCAGAAGCGCGCCGCGGGAATAGGTGCCCACGATCGCCAGCAGCGAGAGCGTGATGAGGCCGACGGCGACGAGGCGGGCCGCGAGACCGGCGCTGGTGGCGCGCAGGTAGAGAAGCAGCGGGAGCAGCGCGATCAGGGCCAGCGCGAGCGAGTTGTTGTCGGCGATCATGGTCGCCTCCGGCCCGTAGACGTGGTTGCGTCCGCCGGTGAGCAGAACGAAGCCCCCGCCTTTCACGCTGTAGTATTCGAGGGCCGCTACGACGGCCCAGATCACCACCTGGATGCGAAGCTTGGTGTTGACCAGCGTGATGACCGCCAGCCCGAGCGCCAGAGTCTTCAGCGTTCGCAGCAAAAGCACCTGGGAGAACTGCGGGTCGAGGGCGAAATACGTGGTGACGCACGTCCACAAACCGAAAAGGATCATGATCAGCGCCAGCAGGCTGGGTGGCACGAACTTGCGTTCTCTCGACCCGGCCCAGGCGAGGATGGTGACGACGGCGATCCAGAAGTTCAGCTCGAACCCGTGCAGGAAGCCGTACACCTCCCGCTGCGGACTCATCAGCGTGATCCAGATCCAGGCGAGGATCCCGACGATCGGGGTGCGCCAGACCATGGGCGCCAGGGCGACCAGCGCGACGAGAAGGATGAGGTCGCGCATCAGCCCCTCACCCGCCGACGTTGGGCCGTGGGACGCGGGCCGCGCGCGCCGACACGCGATCTCGATGAAACGCTAACCGTCCTGGTGTAGAGTGCGCGTGGGGCCCCGCTGCGGCCGGCCCGTCGAGGAGAGTCCGCTTGTCCGGCATAGTCTTCCTTCTTGGGGTCGCCGCGTTCGTGCTGGTGGCCTACTGGGCGTTCATCAACGATCGCCGGCGGGGGGATGAGGGTCAGGTCGGGCCCTTCAGGATGAAGACGCAGACCGACACCGCCGCGACGGCCCGCGGCCGGGCCCGATGGAGCCGCGCCGGCGCCTCCGCGGACCGTGCGGCTCAGCGGGGCGAACCACGCTGGCGGCGCCGGACCGACGGCGCGCCAAACCCCTGACCTCTGCGGCTGTCCGGACATCAGGCGGCCGCGTGCGCGAGGAAGGCGTCGAACACCCAGACCAGCCAGAGCGCCTTCGAGCAGTCGCGACGGCCGGACAGGTGCAGGCGCACGAGGTTTTCGACTTCGCCGGCATCGATGAAGCCGCTTTCGCGCAGCCGCGCGCTCTCGGCTGTCGCTCGCAGCTGACGGCGTAGCGGGCCGCGCAGCCATTCCGCGAGCGGCACGGTGAACCCACGCTTAGGCCTGTAGAGCAGATCCTTCGGCAGGTAGCGCTCCATCGCCTTCTTCAGGATCGCCTTGCCGCCGGCGCGTGGACTGATCTTCGCCGAGGGCGGGAGGTGGAACGACCAGCTGAAGAAGTCGGCGTCCAGGAACGGCGAGCGCAGCTCCAGCGAGTTGGCCATGCTGGCGCGATCGACCTTCGTCAGGATGTCGCCGGGCAGATAGGTCGTCAGGTCGGCGTATTGGGCGCGCTGCAGCGGATCGAGATCGGCGTCGACGTTGAAGGCGGCGCGCACCGTCTCGCCCGGGTCGTAGCCGTTCAGGGTGCGGTGGAAGTCGGCGCTGAACAGCGGCCGGCGCGCTTCCTCGGGAAGCGCCGAGACGATGCGCGCGTAGGCGCCCGCGGCGTCAAGCGAGAGCTCGCGCAGCGTGGTCTTCGCCCTGAGCGGCCGCGGCATCCAGGCGCCGCGGGGATAGACGTCGGCGAGTCGGCCGAACAGCGACCGCCGCAGATCCGCCGGCAGCCAGGCGCGCAGGCGCTCCTCGGCCATGTGAAAGGCGTAGCGGCGATAGCCGCCCAGCGCCTCGTCGCCGCCGTCCCCGCTGAGCGCGACGGTCACGAGTTGGCGCGCCTGGGCGCAGACCGCGAACGTGGGGATCGCCGAGACGTCGCCGAACGGCTCGTCGTAGATTTCCGGCAGGCGCGCCACCAGCTCGACGTCGACCGCATCGAGCCGCCGCACAGTGTGGTTGGCGCCGTAGAGCTCGGCCACTGCGGACGCGTACTCGGACTCGTCGTAGCCTCGCTCGCCGAACGAGATCGAGAAGGTTCGCACCGGCTGTTTGCTCTGGCGCGCCATCATCGCGACGACGGCGCTCGAATCGACGCCGCCGGACAAAAGGGCGCCCAGCGGGACCTCGGCGATGAGGCGGCTGCGGACCGCGCGCGCCAGCCGCTCGACCAGTTCGTCCTCGGTCTGGGCGACGAGATTGGAGCTCGGCTCGAGCGGCGACCAGAAGCGCAGCAGCCGCGGCGACGCACCGCGTCGCGTGATCATCGCGTGGGCGGCTGGCAGCTTGCGGATGGCGCGGTAGATCGTCTTCGGATCCGGGACGTAGCCGTAGGCGAAGAAATCGGCGACGGCGGTAGGGTCGAGGTCGCGCGGCAGGCCCGGGACGGGCGCCAGGGCCTTGATCTCCGAGCCGAAGACGAGACGTCCGTCAGCCAGCTCCGCATAATGGAGCGGCTTCTTGCCGAAGCGGTCGCGGGCCAGGACCAGGGTCTCTTCGCCGGCGTCCCAGAGCGCGAAGGCGAACATGCCGTGCAGCCGGGCGAACATCGATTCGCCCCAGTATCGCCAGCCGTGCAGGAGCACCTCGGTGTCGCTGCGTGTCTCGAACCGGGCGCCGCGTCCGGCCAGTTCGGCCCGAAGCTCCTGGAAATTGTAGATTTCGCCGTTGAACACGACAGCCAGGCGCCCGTCCGTCGTGCGCATCGGCTGCGAGCCGCCGGCCAGGTCGATGATCGCCAGCCGCCGGTGACCCAGCGCGAGGCCGGGCTCCAGCCACGCGCCCTCGCCGTCCGGACCGCGATGGGCGATGGCGTCGGTCATTCGCTGGACGAGCGCCGGGTCGAAGTCCCGCCGCGTCCGCATGTCCAAGAGACCGACTAGGCCGCACATGACGGAGCCCCGGCGGCGACGGAACGGTTCGGCGCAAACGTTAGGGGTTCTCGGCTATATGAGCGCTGCAGGGCTCGATGAGCGGGAGGCGCGCGGCGACAGTGGCGAAGATACTGTTCCTCGCGCACCGCGTTCCCTATCCGCCGGACAAGGGCGAGAAGATCCGCGCCTACCACCTTCTGCAGCAGCTGGCGCCCCGCCATGAGATCTGGCTGGGCGCAGGGGTGGACGAGGACGCCGCGCCCGGCTGCGCCGACTGGGTGCGGACGATCAGCCGCGACGCC
>JAKAZA010000053.1 GCA_021816155.1 Pseudomonadota bacterium
GGCGAACTCGCCGAGTACGGCTCCAACGGGTCGTGGAGCGGGCTCGCCAACACCGCATGCTCGACGGGCGGCCCTGTGGCTCCGCCGTGCACCTACGTGGTCGCCAGCGACGTGAACTATACGCCCGGGGCCGACCAAGGCACGCTCTCGATGGACCTCACCTTCTTGGGTCAGCTCCCGTCGGGAAATCTTGATCTGACGATCACGTTGGCGAATGCGACGTTCGGCACAACCTTCAGCCCGACCGCCGTCACCTTCCCCAGCGGGTCCTGCGCTTCGGCCACCGTCGGGACGTCGCTGGGCGGCGGCTCGGGTGACTCAAGCGTCAAGTTCCTCGTCTCGAACTCGTCCGGCGGGTGCAACGGCGTCATTCACCTCGAAATTCCGGTGAACATCGGAACGGGGCTGGGCAGCACCAAGAGCAACGTCACCGTCACGGCCAATCTGGTGACCGACGGCTTCGGCACGCCCGTCGATGGCGGCACGGCGGTTTACACGAACGCCCTCACGTTCCTGGACGCGTTGGCGGAAGGCAGCCTGACCGAGCTCAGGGACAACGGCCAGAACACCTACGCCAGCCTGCTGGACTATCGGGTGCTCGGCCCTGACCACAAGCTGGGTGACGTGTGGGCCAACGTGAAGACCTACGCACACTACAACCTGTCGAACACCGCCTTCGTGGACGGCGACCTCAACAGTGCGGTCCTGACCGTGACCGGCGGCTTCGCCTCGATCGGTCCGGCTCTCTGGCAGGACACCGACCCCGGTGCGACGGGCGGGCTGAACCAGTGCAATGTCGACGCGTCGATGACCTTCTGCACTGCGACGGCGTCCGGCTCAGGCTCGTGGCTCTACGACGTCGGGCTGACGACGCTCGCCGAAAACCCCGTGATCCAGCCTTCGGCCTACAGTGCGTCAATTTCGGCGCAGTTGAACCACTCGATCTACCAGTCGACCCCGTTGGTGACCGGAAACCTTCCGCTGAACCCGCTCGGTCGTCAGGGCGCATTCATCATCGTTCCCTGGACGGCTTCGGCGGCGATGGCTGGAACGACCGGCTCCGACAACACGATCCGCGTCTCCAACGTCGGCCAGTCGGCGACCGGCCCCGTGCTGCTGGAAGTGCTTGCCAGCACTTGCCATCCGGCGAACAGCACGTCGCCTTGCACCGGCACCGATCCTGTCGGCAAGGCGCCGCTGCAGCTTGTCAGCAGCATCCCGCCGGGCGGCGAGTTCCTGATCGACGACGCGGAATCGGGCACGATCGCCAGCGAGATCGGTGAATACGGCCGAGCCGACTTGAAGATCACAGTGGTGGCAGACCCGCGCACTGTCACCGTGAAGAAGGAGATCGTGAAGAACGGCAACATCAGCGACCAAGCCTTGGGCTCGATGGCTGATGGTCAAGTTGGCGGCATGCTGATCGGCGAGCAGAATATCGCTCCGTCGTACTTCCAATGGAACAACGGGCCGGTCAATCCGACCGCCAGCCCAGTCCCGGGCAGCACGGCGCCGGACCAGCAGGGCACGAGCGGCAACCCTCTGAACCCGCAGAACACGAGCGGCATTCCGCTGATCTCCTTCGTGCCGAACTCGGTTTCGGGAACACAGACCAGCTTCGGCAACGGTCCGAACACCCCGACGGATACTGGCGTCCTGCCTCCGTTCTAAGTCGAAACGGAAGGATGTGTTTACCAGGAGGGAGCTCACGCTCCCTCCTTTCTCTTTTCGGAGCAATCCAGATGCGGACGAGACTTGGCCAGCACCTCGTCGAGAGGGGATTGGTTCGGCCGCAGGACGTTGAGGAAGCCCTCTCGGTGCAGAGGGGGTCCGGAGGACTGCTCGGCCAGATCCTGGTGCGCCTGGGCTCGCTGTCGGAGCCGGACCTGCTCTCGGCGCTCTCGGCCCAGCTGGAGCTGCCGCTCCAGCCCTCGGAAGAGATGCCTGCCCCTGAGCAGGTTCGCGCCTTCATCGACGAGAGCCGGGCGACCCATGCCTGGTGGGTGGCGCGCGATGCCGTCGCCTGGCGGCCGACCTCGAGCGGCGCAGCCGTGATCTGCGTCGCAGCCAACCCATTCGACCCGCTTCTCCGCGGCCTCCTCGCGCAGACGGTGGATGCGACCGTCTCCTATCGGCTGGCGCCGCGCGCGATGATCCAGGCCGCGCTGGGCGACCTGACCGAGACCAAGAGCTTCGCCACCAATGGGACGCCCGACGCCCGGCGTCTGCGCGAACTGGCGCAGGAAGCGCCGGTCATCGACTTCGTGAACAGCGTATTCGCCGAGGCCCTGCAGAAGCGCGCCTCGGACATCCACGTCGAGCCGTTCGAAGACAAGTTTATCGTCCGTCTGCGGATTGACGGCATGCTTCACACAGTGCGCTCGGCGCCGCGGGCAGGCTTCGACGCCGTCTGCTCGCGCGTCAAGCTGCTCTCGCGAATGGACATCGGTGAGCGCCGCATCCCGCAAGACGGTCGCCAAGCTGTGCGCGTCGCGGGCCAGGAAGTTGACCTGCGCGTCTCCACGCTCCCCGCCGCTTGGGGCGAGTCGTTGGTGATCCGCCTGCTTGGCAAGACCAGTCGCCTTCCTGAACTCACGGAGCTCGGCCTCAGCGAAGAAGAGGCGCGCTCCCTGGTCAGTCTCGTCAATCAGCCGAACGGCATCGTGCTGATCTCGGGCCCCACCGGTTCGGGCAAAACCACCACGATCTACCGGCTACTCGCGCACCTCAATGCAGGGGACCGGAAGATCGTTACGATCGAAGACCCGGTTGAATTCGACCTGGCTGGCGTCGTGCAGGTGCATGTGCGCAGCGACATAGGCTTCACTTTCGCCGCGGGACTGCGCTCGATCCTGCGCCAGGACCCGGACGTCATCATGATCGGTGAGATCCGCGACGGCGAGACAGCGCGGATCGCCGTGCAGGCGGCTCTCACCGGCCACATGGTGATCTCCACGGTCCACACCAACTCGGCCCTCGCGGCGATACCCCGACTGCTGGATCTGGGCCTCGAAGAATATCTGCTCGTGGACGTGCTGCGCGGCCTCGTTGGCCAGCGCCTTGTCCGCAAGCTTTGCGCCGCTTGCAGCCGGCCGTCGCCGGACCGCGCGCCTTTCAGATCGCAGTGCGCCAGCGAAGCGCAACGGCCGGACTGGCGGATGCCGGTGGGTTGCCCCGAGTGCGGCGGCACCGGGTTCCGCGGGCGCTTGGGTCTCTACGAGACCTTGACGATCTCCCCGATGCTGCAGTCACGCATACGGGAAAGGAAGCCCGAAGCCGAACTGTTGCAGACAGCCCGCGCCGAGGGCTACCGGACAATGTTCGAAGACGGTGTTGTCAAATGTAGCAGAGGTCTGACATCGGCGAGCGAGGTGTACCGTGTCGTCGGCGGCGCGGACACAGAACTCGACTCGCTGCTCCCGGCCTGAGGCTGCGCGACGTTGAGCCAAGGAGTTCGCGCTAAATGACGCTGACGGACGTCTCGCAGGAGAAGACATTCCGCTTCCGCGGCGTCGCCAGCAACGGCGAGATCGTGAACGACACCGTCAAGGCGGCGGACGTGCGCGAGGCGACACGACTGATCGCGGCGAAGGGCATGACGCCAGTCGAGTGTCGCGAGGTCGGGATCGAGACTGGCGTCCGCCGAAATTCGCGGCGTCTCAATTTTTCCGAGCGCGTCGCGGTGATGCGGCAGTTGGCGCTAATGGTCGATGCTGGCGTACCGCTCCTGGAGTCGGTCGAGACCGTAGCCGGCGGACTGACCTCGGCGCCCGCGAGAGTCGAGTTCGAGAGCGTTGGCGCAAGCCTGCGCGGGGGCGACACGCTGAGCAACGCGCTCCAGGCCCACACGACAGGGTTCCCGCCCTACGTCTACGCCATGACCCGCGCCGGCGAGGCGACGGGCCGCGTGGGCGACGTGCTGCGAGATGCTTCCGAGCAGATGTCGTACGAAGACCGGATGCGCCGTGAGGTGCTCAACGCCCTCACCTATCCGGCCTTTCTTTCGGTATCCGGTCTGGTGGCGGTGCTCTTTATCTTCAGCCAGGTGGTTCCGCGGTTCGCCCAGATGGTCGGCGACAAGCGGGCGAGCCTGCCGCTGGTCTCGCGCATCATTCTCAGCGTCGGCGAATTCGCGAACGCCAACCTGCTGCTGATCACCGCCGCCGGCGTCGCGCTGGCGATCATGGGCGTCATCGCGTTCAGCAACGCGCGCCTGCGCGAGTTCGTCTACGGCGTCGGCCGTCAGACGCCCCTGATAAGCGATCTGCTGATCGCCCGAGAGATCGCGGGATGGTCGCGCTTGATGGGCTTCGCGCTGGCCAGCGGCGTTGTCCTGCTCGAGGCCTCGGCCCTGGCGCGCGAGACGCTCCCGCGCGGTCGTTTCCGCGGGGGGCTCGAGCAGGCCGAGCGCGACCTCCGCTCCGGCGTGCCCATCGACCGAGCGCTGGCCGAGAACATAGCGCTCTCCAGCATGGACCTCAGCATGCTGAGGGCGGGCGACAAGTCCGGGTCCCTGGCGAAGATGTTCTCGTTCGTGGCGGACTCCTACGAAGACAAGCTCCGAGACAACCTCAAGCGCGTCACGTCCCTCGTCGAGCCGATCGCGATCGGCATGGTCTCGATCGTGGTCGGCGGGGTCGCCCTCTCATTGGTGCTCACGCTCTCCAGCCTCTACGACACGGTGTTCTGATGCCGGCCGGGCTTACGGTCACCGCCCTGGACCTGCCGGCGCTGGTCTTGCTGACGCTGCTCCTCGAAGGGGCGCCGCAGCGGCTCTATGCGGCAGCCTCGGGCGCCCGAGCAGATCTGAGCTGGAGGATCCTGAGCGGACTCGCCGCGTTCGCGGCCGGCGCCGGGGCGCTGGCGCTGGCCAGCGCCAGCGCCCCCAATCTCGCCGCTCTGGCGGGCGCGATGGCCGCGTGCGCCTGCGCGGCGATCGTCTTCAGCGACGTCCGCTACTTTCTGATTCCCGACCTCTGCACGGCGGCGATCCTCGCCGCCGCCATCCTCGACCTTCCGACGACCGGACTTGTCCGCGCCGCGCTCGGCGCGGCGGTCGGCGCGCTAATGTTGCTCGTCGTGATCTGGATCGGCCGCCTGCGCGGCGTCGAGGCCATGGGGTTCGGCGACGTCAAGCTAACTTTCGCGCTCGGCGCCCTGCTCGGCCCACAACTCACCCTCTGGGCGCTGTGCGGTTCGTCGCTGCTCGGCCTGGCGTGGGCGCTGATCGCCTTCGCGGCGCGGCGGCGCTTCGACGTCGTCCCATTCGGCGCGCTCCTCGCGTCCGTCGGCGCCGCGCTCGTGCTGGCCAGAACGATCGGGCTTCTGGCTTGAGCCGCGCCGGCTTCAGCCTGATCGAGGCGCTGGTTGCTTTGGCGATCGCGTCGGTGTCGCTGCTGGCGATCTTCGGCCTCCAGCAACAGATGACCAAGGCGCAGCGGCAACTGGAGGCGACGCTCGACAAGTCGCGCCTCGAGCGCGACGCCATCGAGTCGATTCAGAATCTGAATCCGGAGGCGAACCCGAACGGCACGTTCCAGGCCGGATCCGATCTCAAGGTGACTTGGATCAGCGCGCCGATCTCGGCGGAGAAGCCGAGCATCAGCTTCCCGAATTCGCCCGGCCCTCTCCAGGTCCGCCTTTACCGCATCACGATGCGCCTGTTCGACGCCAAAGGCCGCCCGATCGGCTCCTATCAGTTCGACAGGGTGGGATGGCGCACCGTCCTGACCAACAGCGCCGACATCTATTGAGAACTGTTCGGCAGCTCGAGTTGCTGCGTTTGCGCCGGGGGAATGCCTATCCCGACATTGAGACCGGTCCGATAGGGCGTCAGCGTGTAGGACCACCCCTCGCCAACCTGGAACGCGCGGTTCATTTCATCCGACAGCGAGTCGGCGAGGCCCTGCATGTCGTCAGGGCCATCGATGACAAACGGTGTGACGAGGATGACGAGCTCGGTCTTCGTCCCGCTGATCGCGTCGGTGCGGGCGACGTGCCCGAGGACGGGGATGTCCTTGATGAAGGGAATGCCGTTGTTTCCCTTTGAATAGTTGTCGTCCATCAGTCCGCCGAGCACGGCGGTCGCGCCATTTGTGAGCGAGATCTCGGTCTGGACGTTGCGGTCCAGGATGAGGGGGCTCGCGATGGCGGCGTTCGGGTTCGGCTGCTGATCCGACACTTCCTGGTCGATCGTCAGGTCGATGCGATCCCTTCCGAAGACGACCGGCTTGATGTGCAGAATGATGCCGGTCTGCCGGTACTCCAGCTGCTGAAGGACGCTCGTGTTGCCGTTGTTCGTCTGCAGGTTCGAGGCGGCCTGCGCGGTAATGATCGGCACGTCGGTGCCGACCTGGATCTGAGCCTCGGTGCCGCTCTTGGCGACGAGCCGAGGTCGCGACAGGACGTTGACCTTGTTGTTGGATGCGAAGGCCTCGAAGTTCGCGGTCAGGTTGGGGCCTGTATAAGTCAGCGTGAACCCGTTCGTCTGCAGGCTCAGCCCCCCTGCCGTCCCGGCGGTGAAGGTCTGATTTCCCTGGGCGTGATTATACAACCACTCCAAACCGGCGTTGGTCTGGTCGGTCAGGGTGACTTCCGCAACGATCACCTCGATCATGACCTGCTTGGGTGGCTGGTCCAGTTGGTCGAGCACCGACTTCAACCGTGAGAAGTCAGCCGCGGTGCCCGTGTAGAGAATGCGGTTGCCAATCGGGTCCACGGTGATCTGCCCCGTCACGCCGCCCGCCAACGCGCCGGTCAGGGCGCCAGACCCGGGACCTTGCGCGGGCCCGGGCGCGCCGCTTGAAGCCGGCGGCGTTCCGGGCACCCCGACCGGGGTGCTGGTCGACGACGTCGGCGGGTGACCGGTCAACAGCGACCCGATGGAATTAGCGTCAGTGTTTTTCACCTGGTAGACGAACGTCGTCTTCTGGTCGCCGAAGCGATTAGGCTGGTCGATCTCCTTGGCCCAGAACTGAACTCTGTCCATGAGCTGCGGCGTACTGGCGAACGCCAGCACTTCGTTGGTCATCGACAGAGGCACGATCGTCACGCCGCGCGGCGTGCGCGGCGTCGTCGAAACCAGATAACCTTCCGCCTGCAGGGTGTCGCCCAATGTCCGCGAGAAGGCCTCGGCGGACCAAAACACGGGCCGGAACAAGGCCACCTGCGCGCCCGAGAACGTCGGCTGGTCGAGTTGGTCGAGCATCGTCGCGGCCGCCTCCACCGTTCGAGCCGGGCCGACGATGATCATCGTGTTCGTGGCGGGATTGGCCTTGATCTTCACACCAGGGTTCGAGCCGTAGAGGTCCTTGATCAGATCCTGCATGGCGTCGACCTCGATCGAGTTCAGCTGGAAGTACTCGATGACGATCTGGCCGCTCGGCTCGCCCGCGGCTGACCGATTGTGGACGACGGCTACGGAATTGGGCGTCTGATCCGGCGACTCGGCCACCAGCACCTGACCGTCGCGCACGTAGACGTTGAGCCGGAACTCCGCCTTCAGAGCCGTCTGCGTCAACTTGAAGAGCTGGCGGCGCGTCACGTTCGGCGGCGTCCTCAGTGCGACGAGTTCCTTCCGATCCGCCACGCCCGGCCCCATCGAGTAAGGCACCTTCAGGATGTCGCCGAACACCGTGTCGATCAGGCTTGGCAGCGGCTGCGGCGGAAGCGCGGCCTCAACCATGGAGTCGTTGGGCAGCAGCTTCGCGATGTCGGCGTCCGAAGCCTCCGGCATGTTGGGTTGCCGCGAGGCGCTCTGCGCTGCAGGGATCGGGAACACCGACGGCGGATACAGCTTGTCCACGTCGTTGGGCCGCGACAGCAGATCGTCGATCGAAGTCGCCGCCGGCGGCGTTTCCACAGCCTGCCTCACGCGGGTCTGAAGACTCGGGAAGGAGGCGCACCCACCCAGCAAGACAATAGCGCCAACCCCGCTTGCCCGGAGCAGTGCGCGGCGGTTGAGTGACATGGTTGTTCGCTCTCCGACCGGGGTATGGGTCTAGTAGAAGGACACGCGGCGGCTTTCCCCGCGGCGGGACAGCCAGGCGTAACGCCGCGTGAGCCGGGCCAGCCGCCACCCATCCATGAAATGATCGCCCACCCTCAGAATCTGAGTGCGACGCTGCGGCGTTCGCACCTGCAGGATGAGGCTCAGCTTGCCTGTCCTTGGATCGGCGATGATGGCTGAGACCTCGCCCGCCAGGATTACCGCGACGTCAGGGGGCGGTGGCTTCGGAGGAGGCTTCGGGGCTTGCGGCTGGGGTGGTGGAGGCGGTGGCTTGTGATCGGCCAAGAGCCCTTCGGCGGCCGTCAGCGTTATCTTGCCAGGGCGCTCGAGCGCCGGCACATGCGGCGAAGAACGCACGTGAAGCTGGTCGTCGGAGACCCACAGCGGCGCGGCGAGCCAGCCGACCAGGACCGACAGCACGACGGCGACCGCGCCCACCGCGAGCATGAAGCGGTTCACTTGACCCTAGCCTCGACGCGGATCGGCGCGCGCAGATCAAGTCGGAACCGCGGTTTGGCTCCGTCGGGCACCTCGATCCCGTCAATGATGAAGAGGTGATCCGCCTCGACGAGGCCGGCCGCCAGCGCCTGCAGCGCCGGCCAGGTGAACAAGCCGCTTATTTCGAGCTTCACGAACGAGATCGGCCCAGCCGGATCCACCGTCTCGGACGAGTGAACCTCCGCGTTTGGCACGCCCGCCTTGAGCGCCGCGGCCAGGCACTCCTCCTCCAGGACCACCCGAGCGATCGGGACCGATTTCACCGGCAGCGCCCAGCTCACGGCCTTGTCGAGTTCGTTGTGGGCGCGCGCTTCGAGCGCTGGATAATTGGTGTCGGCGGCCGCGGCGGCCGACTGTTCCGCCTCGCGCGCGGCGGCGTAGTTCTGTTCCTTCTGATCGCCCCAGTAGCGCGCCTTGACGGGGATGAACGTGCGCGGCGCGCGAGCGGGAGGCGCCATCAGAAGTTGCTCGCGCCGAGTGAGACGCCTGAACATCTCGACAAGGTTCGTGGGAATGAATCGACGCGCAGTCGCAGCCAGCATCAACACTCCGCGTAATCGAATGGCTACCCCCGCCACTCACGGACCGAGGATATGTCCACGAGGCGATTCTATTCGATAACAATTACCCGTACATTATAATGACATCGCAGCAGAGACCCAGGCGCGCCGGCGAGGGAGCGGCGCCTGACACTCATGCACACGCTTGAGGGGCGACTCCATTCGACAAAAGCGCGCTTTCTGCGAATATAACGCTTGTGTATGCTGTGCTCGCACGCGCGGCGCAGTGCGAGACGCTGTTGAGGGCGGAGCGACTGGGATGCTCTTGATCGCCAACGATCCGCGCACTGGCCTTAGACGCAAGCGTGGTTACACCTTGCTCGAAATGCTTATCGTCCTCTCCATTATCGCCCTGATTGCAGCTCTGGTCGGCCCTCGACTGTTCGCACAGTTCGACAGGTCGAAGGTCACGGCCGCCCACGTCCAGGCGAAGTCACTTCGATCGGCGCTGGACACGATGGAGCTCGACATCGGGCGCTATCCGACCCAGGAAGAGGGTCTGAACTTGCTCGTGCAACAGCCTGCTGACGGCGTGGAGAACTGGCACGGCCCCTATCTGAGCGGCGCGCTGCCAAGAGATCCATGGGGTCACAACTACTTCTACGAAGCGCCGAAGGATTCCAGCCAGGAGCCGCAAATCATGTCCTACGGCGCCGATGGCAAGCCGGGGGGGACAGGCAACGACGCCGATATTGTCGAGTAGCGCCGGTCACGCGCGCGCAAGAGCAGGCTACAGCCTGCTCGAGATGGTGATCGTGCTGGCGATCATGAGCCTCGGGGTCGCGCTGGTCGTACCTCGGGGCGCGACTGCGCTCGATCAGGTGGTGGTGCACAGCGTCTTTTTCGACTTCCAGCGCCAGGTCTCCGATCTCAGGGCGACGGCGTTCGCCGATCAACAGGCCTATACGCTGGTGAGTTCCGGCGCTGCGCTGTCCGACGATCAGGGTCAGGACACCGTTGTCCCCCTGCGAGCTGGCTGGGTGTACCGCGTCTCGCAACCGATAACGATCTCGGCGGGCGGGCTCTGTTCAGCGGGCGCCGTTGACTTGATGAACCTGGGGCGGGTGGCCGCTCACCTGGAGACCCGAGACGGGGCTTGCCACTTCGTGCGGACCCGTTGAGGAAGGCGCGCCCGGCGCTGGCTTGGCGGTCTTCGGGGGAGCTACGGCTGGCGGGATCACGCGTCCCGCCGTGGGGGAGACCCCCATATCCAGTATGACCTCTTCCTTGGCGGCGTCGCGCCGCGGCCTGAAGTCATAGAAGTCTCCGGACGCCTGCAGATGGTCGCTGATGAGGTCGACGCCGGCGCCTGCCTCGTTGGAAAGGGTGAGCCTGAGCTTGTCTCCGGTGGCGTTGAAGCCGGCGATCGCGACGCCGAATGGCTGCAACCGCCTCTCCGCTTCCAGCAGCACGGCCAGCGGATCCGGGTGCGCCACGGCGGCGGAAATCGCCCGTAGTTGGCTGAGCTCGCCGGACAGGTATTGCCGCTCGGCCTGGCTGCTCGACCCGTAGCGGCCGGCCTGCCGCTCAAGCCTAGCCGTCTCGCCGCGAAGGCGCAGCCCCTCGCCCATCCAGTAGCCGCTCATGCAGAGCACCAGCGTCACGAACGCCGCCCCAAGGCTGGGGGCGACGCGCTCAAGCGAGATGTCGGACACCTGCATCCGGAGGTAGGGCGAATCGAGCGTCATCGGCAGTTCCTGCGCCGGTGGCGCCTCGTCTGGCGCGGTGTCGACGCCACCGAACGCATGAATGACGAAGCGCCACTCCTGGGCATCGAACGACTTGCGACTCCACACGTCGCCGACCAGGAACCCGTCCTGCCAGAACTGCGCCTCGAATCCGCTCGAGGCCTTGAGGATACGCCACCCGTCGCCGGCCGGCCGCGCCATCGCCTCCGGCAGCAATCTGGCGCTCGACAGGAAGGGACCGAGCCGCTCGCTGACCCAGGCCGCGTTCCACCACCAGATGCCGAAGTCCGCCCCGGCGCGGGTCAGGATCGACCCAGTATCGGGATAAGGACTGAGCACGGCCGCCTGCAACCGCGCCGCTCGCAGCCGCGCCGCCCGCGAGAGGCCGCTCGGCGCACGGAAGCGCGCGAAGCCACACAGTTCGCGCGCGAGCACGATGACCGGCAGGCCAGGTGGCAACGCACGTAGCCCAAGCGGGGTGATCGTCCCGTCAGCCGCCAGGAGCCGGGCTGGTGATGTCAGGAAATCGGGGAAGTTGAGAGACATCTTGGCGGACCCGCGCATTGGTGGGCTGTTGGACGATCTGGCTGTCCAGTATCCAAAACGGCCTTTGCGGATCGTTCGGACTGAGCTCGAATCGCGCCCGATAGACTGCCGGGATGGCGGGATCTGTAAATGTCAGCCGGAGATTACCATCGGGAAAATAATACTGCTGCATTTCGCTCGGCGGCATTGGCACCGCAAGTGCGGACAAGCTCGTGATCGGTTGCTTCTGGCGGCTCTGCACGATGTCCTGGGCAAGCCCTTCCGAGATGGGAAACCACGTCATCAAGGCTTCCGACGGGGCCGTGTTGACATTGATCGTGCTGACCGGCGCCACCATCGCGAAGCTTCGCAACCGGCCCATGTCGACTGCGCTCCCGCCCCGCAGCGCCAGCAGACCGTAGAGTTGCGCCCAGGTCTCGAGCGGGCGCCCTGGAGGAGGCGCCACCCCTGCCCGCTGGTAGTCGGCGCTATCGGCGCCGTTCAGCGAAGGCGCGCCACTCGCCGAAATGTAGTCGTGCAGCTGATCGGCCAACGTGTCCGCCAACAGCGGATCCGCGCCCGCCCGCTGGAAGGCGGCGCTCACCGCGTCGGAATTCGCGTAGTTGAGATTGACCAGCCCGGCCTCGTCCTGAAGCTCCATCACTAGGGCGTCCTGGGAACCGTCGCCAGCGGCGTACACGTAGGGCGTGCCATCGATGAGGATCTGCTGCTGAACGGCTGCATCCAAGCTGTCGCCCTGCGACGCCGGCGTAGGCAGGGGCGCGCCGGTCACCGGGTCGTAGAGTTGACCGCCAACCTGGATCCCGCGGGGCCCGAACGGTTCGGTGAGGGCGAGAAACGCCACCCGCGCCTCGGCTGACAGCGCTTCGCGATGAAAGGTCTCCAACGCGACGGCGTTGCGCGCCTCATCGCGCAAGCCCTCCAGGGAAAGCAGCGCTGTCAGGAACACCAGCGTGAGAGCCGTCGTCACGGTCAACACAGCGGGGAGCGCGAATCCACGCTTGCCGGCCGTTGCTGTCGCCACGGTGCGCCGCATCGGTCAGGTCGCGCCGGCCGTCCAGCCAGGATGACCAGACGTCAGCCGCGCCAGGATGTAGATCCTGCCGGTTCCGTCCACTATGCGCACATAGAGAACTCTGCGGCTCGGTTCGGAAATCTCGCGCAGAAGCTGGCTCGGATCGAGGTTCGCCGTCCACGACGACGACCAGCCCGACTGCTCGCGCGTCAGGAACTGAAAGACAGCTCCCGGATGGGGGATCACCCCGATGACCACCGGATCGTCGGCGCCGGTGTCACAGGCGACCCGGGTCGACCTGGCGTCACTCGTCAGCGTCAGCGTCAGCGTCGCCACCGGACCAGCCTGCCCGCATGGCGTATCGCGGCCAAGCACCGCAGGTCCAGAAATCTGGCTCGCTTGGCCGGCCACCGGCGCCATTTGGCCCTCGAAGCCGTCCGCCGCCGGGATTGAGAACGCGCTCAACACTGCGCGCACGCTGTCGGTGTTGATCTGTTCGTCGGCTGCGGCGAGCGCCCGACGTCCGACGCGGAACGCCGCATCCGTCGCCTTGCCTCCGATCGAGAACACGAGCATCAATGCCAGCGCCGTCACCGCCAGCACGATGATCGACTCGAGAATCGAGAAGCCTCGTTTCGTCCAGGGGACCTGAGAAAGTCCCGCTTGATCTGAAGGGCAATGCGCGTTCACTGGCGCCCGGCATCTCCCGCAGGCTAATAAGTTAATCTAGCACGCCGCGATGCATTCTTGAAGCGCATCGCCCAGGTCATATCGGAAGCTCACTCAATGTCGCCCCCCCCTGGAGACAGCGCCTACGATGATCGCGCCTCAATCGAAGAGGCGGTGAGACTGGGAGATCATCGCGGGGTAATTGGCGGGCTTTGGACCGAGATCGGCGAACTCCAAATGTCGTTCCTGAAGGCCAACGGACTGAGGCCCTCCGACCATCTCATCGATATCGGCTGCGGAAGCCTGCGGGGCGGCGTGCACTTCGCCGCCTATCTCGAGCCTCACCATTACTGGGGGATCGACTCCAACCTTTCACTCCTCGACGCAGCCTACGCCTTGGAGGTTCCCGCCGCGGGCCTGGGCGCTCGACTAGGGCGCGACAGCCTCGTCTGCAACGAAGAGTTCGACTTCGGGCTGTTCGGCCGCGAATTCGATGTGGCCATCGCCCAGTCGCTGTTCACGCATCTCTCGGCCAACCGCATCCGCCTTTGCCTCTGCCGGCTGGCCGCCGCGCTGAAACCCGGCGGCCGGCTGTTCGCAACCTATTTCGAGGCGCCGGAAGATCATCCGTGGGACGAGCCGATCATGCACCCGCAAGGGGTTCTCACTTATGGGTTCAAGGATCCGTTCCACTACCGTCTGTCGGAGCTGAAGGACCTATCGGACAGCCTTCCCTGGCGCCTGATCTGGTCTGGCGACTGGGGCCACCCCCGGGGGCAGAGGATGGCGATCTTAGAGCGAGTGGCGCGGACGACCGTCTCGGGGAAGCCCTAGACTGGGGCCCACACAGAACGTACCGCTCGATTTGTCCAACCGCGCCTATGCCGCATGTTTCTCCCAACGCTATGCCGTCGGATGCACGTGCCACCACACGAGAGATATTGACGTGATAGAGCTGGCCCCCATCGGCAGCGCGCGAACGCAACAGGATTACATTGGCTTCGCCAAGTCGGCCGAACCCGCGCTCGCCGCCCAAGCCGATGATGCAATTCTTTCGGCACACAGCAGTGACGAGACATGGTCGTTGCCGGGCTTTTCGCTCGCCGCCGCCGCCGAGGTTGAGTTCGCCGTCGACATGGCCTTCGGTGGACGCCGTCTTGACGGTCGCAACGTTCCCAATCTGCGGGAGCGTCTCGTCTGCCCGATCACGGGCCTCAACAATCGCCAACGCATCGTCGCGTCGTTGCTCAAACAGCTCGCCGACCCCAGAAATTCCGCCATATACTTGATGGAGCAGATAACCCCGATCTATCGCTGGGTGAGTGCGAATTTCAATATCGTGGTGGGCAGCGAGTATCTCGGCGACTTGCCGGGCGGCACGGTCTACGATGGCATCCGCCATGAAGACATTGAGCGGCTGCAATTTCCGACGGCTACATTTGACTTCTTAGTCAGCAATGACGTGCTAGAACACGTGCCAGACCCACGAGCGGCCCTGCGCGAATGCGCCCGAGTTCTCAAACAGGGCGGGCGGATGATCGCTACGTTTCCGTTCAATCCGGATCGGCGGGCCACGGAGCCTCGCGCCGAGAAATTTCCAGACCGAATTGGTTACTTGAAGCCACCTGAATACCACGGCAACCCGATCGCACCCGAGAGCGGGTCACTCGTCTGGACCGATTTCGGCTGGGACTTTCTCGACTTCGCCCGGAGGTCAGGCTTCCGCGACGCCTATATAAATTACTATCACAGCACTCAATTCGGCCATCTTGGCCCGAATCCGGTCTTCTTCTTTGAGCGATAGCGCCGCAATGGCCGTCAAGCTAGAGCGAATTCACGACCGAAATTCCGCTTCTATTGCGGACTCGTGTAAAGCCTTAGGCGGGCTCCGACTGAATTGATGCGGCGGCTTCGACGGCCTCCAGGATGTGTTCGTAGAGCGTGGCGCGACCACGCTCTATGACAACAGCGCGATCACACATGTCAGCCACCCAATTGAGGTCGTGTGTCGCGACAATGAAGCCGCGGCTACCGCGCTTATTGAAAAGTTCATCCTGGCATTTACGCTGAAAGCGCGCATCTCCCACGACGATGACCTCATCGATCAAGTAGTAGTCGAAATCCACGGCGAGCGACAAGCCAAACGCAAGACGCGCGCGCATTCCCGTCGAATAATACTTAACTTCCTGCGTCAACGCCTCGCCCAGCTCGGCGAATCCTTCAGTGCGCCGAATCACTTCCTTGGCATCGCATCGATAGAGCCGGCAAATGAACAGTATATTGTCCAAACCCGTCAGGCTTCCCTGAAACGCGCCAGCGAATCCGATCGGCCACGAAGGACGCGCGCGCCCCCAAGACAGCCGGCCGGACGTCGGAGCAAGGACACCGCCCAGGATCTTCAGGAGTGTGGACTTGCCTTGCCCATTGCGTCCGAGAACCGCAAGCCGGCCGCCCCGCTCCAATTCAAACGACAAGCCCTCGAAGAGCACGTTCGGTCGGCCATGGCGATAGAACTGGTGGGACAAGTTCTGCACGACGAGCATTGTCGGCCCTTCAACGCTGACGATGCTCCCTGAACCCCGCCACAGTGAGGGCGATAGTGGCGTAGATCAGGAGCAGCGTCAGCATGACGGTGGCGAGGTTCTGCAATCGATGCGGCTCGGTGGGAGCGTCAGGCAAATTAGGATTCGATATCCGCTCGAGATAGAGCCGCTTCCGCCGCGCCTCGACCTGCGCCTCCTCTGCCGCCGCCGTCGCAGACTGCACTGTCTTGGCGGCGAGGTCGCGATCCAGCGTCAGGCGCTCGAACTCACCGATCGTCGGCGCGAGTGAATTCGCATCGCCCGCCATGCGAGCTTGCTGCGCTTCCGCCTGCACCTCATAGGCCCTTATGCGGCTATCGAGAGCGGGCAGTTCCGGGCTTTGCGGGGCCGACGCCGCGATGCCGGCGCGTTCGGCCTGCAACGTGGCGATGTCCGCCTGCAACTTACCTGCGAGCTCCAAATCAACGGCCGACGATCGCGTGGGATCGATTAACCGCTGGCTGTTGCGAAAACTCGTGAGTCTCGCCTCGGTCTGAACTAATTGCGCCTCTGCTTCGGCGATAGCATGCCGCGTATCGGCGACCGCATCCGCGTCGGCTCGGTCGTTCAGTTGGTTCACCACGAGCTCGCCGCCATCGAGTAACGCTGAAGCGATCTCTTGAGCGTCCTGAGCCCGGAAGGCCCTAACCTCGAGAGTGCTGATGCCAGTTGACGAGTTGTACTCGACGCTCACGAAGCGGGGATAGGCCTCCGCCAGGCTCTCGGCGCTCGCCGTCACGAACGGCCGAGGAAAGCGCGCCAACAGGTCCCACTTCGGCCGACCGAGATCCCTCCGAAGGTGGTGATGGAGATCCAGCGACGCGATCGCGTCATGCGACATGACGTAATCATGGACAATGAAAGAGTCTGTCGCCGCCGGCGCCAGGCCTACGCCCTGCAGCATGGAAGTCAGCCCACTTGGCTGCGGCATCTCGGACGAAGGGGCGCGCACGATGAACTGAGCATTCGACACGTAGATCGGACTGGCCAGCAGGAGCCAGTAGACCGCCGCCGCCAGTCCTGGGACCACAACAGTCCACGTGAAAAGCGGAGGCGACCGACGCAGCAGCCCGGCTAGCATCGATACTTTTCCGGCAACATCTACGACGATGTCGCGAGGCGGACTTGAAGACACCCGGAACGTCATGAGCGCTTCTTCAGCTTCGTCACGGCCAGCGCCTCACCGAATGCCGACATCATGCCTCGACTCCTGCATGTGATGCGGTCCGGCTCTCGAACAGGCAGCATCGTCACACCACCTCCACCCGCGCCCTGACATAGCGGAGCGCCAACAGACCGACGACCGTCATGACCGCGCCAAACAGGGTGGCGTACGCGGCGTCGTAGTGTGGATTGATCGCCGGTCCGAAAAAGCCGGCGCGTATCATTTCTGCGCAGTTCAGGAACGGCAGCAGAAGCGCGAGGCGCCTCGCATCTGGCGGCAGCCAGTCGGCCAAGAAGAACGTCCCGGAGAGCGGCACCAGGATATAGAGCGCAACCCCGACGATCCGCTCAACTATCTCAAATATCTCCGAAATGGCGCCGGTAATGAGCGCAAAGCCACACCCTGTCAGGGCTATGATGAACCACCCTTCATAGACAAGTCTCAGGTTAACGGGGACTGGGACGAGGCCAAACGGGAGTAGAACAAGCGTTAACAGAAAGAACCCCATTGAGACAGCGATGCACTCAAGCGCCATCCTGGCGGCGAAAAGGTCCAATACTGCTATTTGTTGGTGGTATAATAGACCGTTATTCATCTTTACCGCGTTTAGGCTGTACATCACCATGTGGCGCACCAATATGGTCGGCATGTATCCGCTCAGAGTGAAGGCTACGACGCCCAGCCCATTCTCGAACGGCCCCTTGATGAAACGCCAAAGGATCAGCACACCTATGCAAAACGACAGCGGCTCGCCGATCACCCAAAGGAAGCCGATGTTGTTGCGACCGTAGCGCGTAGCGAGTTCTCGCAGCATGAGCGCCCAGATGATCCGCGCGTGCTCCCTGAGAGTCTGCAGCCCGTTCATTAAAATCCCGAAGCGACGCGGCGCCCGGGCCCACGTCGCTCCCGCCAGAATTAGCGGGAAGCATGACCCGACCCGCTTTTCATATTGCGGAGCGCGCGCCGCGGCAATGCAGAGGCACGGCTCAGCGCCGGGCCAGGCGGCGCAAGCTCGATTTTCATGTTGTCCAGATCACTCCATTTCGGCTTGATCTTGTTAATAGTCACGATACATTTTTTGGAAGTGGATATAGGCGCGGGGTCGGGGGACGGGCGATGACCGGGATGATCGTCGCAATCGCTGCAGACCACAACGGCGTGGAACTTAAATACAGGCTAAAAAGTCAGATAAATGCGCTGGGCCACCATTGTATTGATGTCGGGCCATTCAAAACGGCGCCTCCTGTAGACTATGTGGACTACGCGCAGCTCGTCGGGACAATGATCCAGGCTGGTGACTGCGATCGGGGCGTGCTGATTTGTGGAACCGGGATCGGGATGAGCATCGCCGCGAACAAGATTCCAGCGGTTCGCGCCGCGCTGGTGCACAATTTCGCCAGCGCGGCGAAATCGCGCGAGCACAACGACGCGAACGTGCTGTGTCTGGGATCGTGGGTCTGCTCCGATGATGAGAACTTCGAGATCAGCCGCACTTGGCTCGACGGAAAGTTCGGCGAATATAGGCACGTGCGCCGGGTGGAGCGCATAGCCCCAGAGCCGGCAGGCAAGCTGGTGTTCGCCAACGGGGTGTTCGACATCCTCCATAAGGGGCACATCGAGATGCTCCGCTGGGCGAGCAATCTCGGTGACCGGCTCGTGGTCGGGATCAACTCTGACGCATCGACCAGGGCGCTCAAAGGAGCGTCACGCCCCATCAACAATCAGGAAAACCGCAAGGCCTTGCTGGAGGCGCTTCGGTTTGTCGACGAAGTGTTGATCTTCGACGAACTCACGCCGACCGCTCTCGTCGAGAAGCTACGCCCGAAGATCGTGGTCAAGGGTGGGGAGTGGCTCGCCAGCGAAGTGCGCGAGCGGGACAAGGTGCCGCCCGATGTTGAGGTCAAGATCTACCCCCTGGTGCAGGGTTACTCCTCGACCAATGTGATCACCGCGATCCGGAGTCTCTGATGCTCCTCGAGGACCTGCGGCGGGAGGTGGCAGAGCTGCATTCGGAACTGCCGCGGAATGGCTTGGTTTCCTGGACGAGCGGCAACGTGAGCGGGCGCGACCCGGATACGGGCCTCGTCGTGATCAAGCCCAGCGGCGTGAAGTACGGCGGGCTGAGCTCGTCGAACATGGTAGTGGTGGATCTCGATGGGAACGTCGTCGAAGGCCACATGAAGCCTTCGACCGACTGCGAAAGCCATCTCTACATCTACACGCAACGCCCCGACATCTGGGGCGTGGTGCACACGCATTCGCCGTTCGCTACCGCATTTGCGGCGGTCGGGCAGAGCATCCCCGTCCTACTCACGGCGATGGCTGATGAGTTCGGTGGGCCTGTGCCGTGCGGTGGCTACGCTCGCATCGGTGGGCGCGACATCGGCGCCGAAGTGGTGCGGATACTGGCCAACAGCCGCTGCCCGGCGGTCCTGCTGAAGCAGCACGGCGTGTTCACCGTCGGTGATTCGCCGGAGGCCGCGGTGAAATCGGCGGTCATGGTGGAGGACGTGGCGCGCACGGTCTTCTATGCGCGCCAGCTCGGGCAGGCCGAGGAGCTGCCGCAGGATGAGATCGACGTGGCCCACCATCGCTACAAGCATCAATACGGGCAGCATTGATGGGCTCTCGCCTGCGTAATCGAAAGGCGCGGCTTTGATGACGCCCAATCTCTTGGAGGTTCTGCAAGGTTTCAGCCAACGCCGGGTGCTGCTGGTCGGCGACACCATTCTCGACATTTACACTTACGGCTCGGCGCTGGGCCTCTCGGCCGAGACCCCCACGATTGTGGCGCGCAAGCGGGAGGTGAAACGGAGCCTGGGTGGTGCGGCGCTGGTCTGTCGCAATCTGCTGGAGCTGGGAGCCGAGGTCGTGTTCGTCACGCTTGTCGGCGACGACGAGGAGGCGGCATTCGTGCGCGGCTTCGGCGCCCCCGGGCTCGACCTGGTGGTGGTTGAGGAAGCTAACCGGCTCACCACGGTGAAGCACCGGTTCTGGGTCGACGGCTACAAGCTCTTTCAACTCGACAACCGCGACGATCGAGACATCGGCGCGGCGATGGTCGCGACAGTCGCGGGCGAGGTCTCGCGGCATCTCGGAGGCGTCGATGCGATGGTGGTGTCGGACTACCGACACGGCTTGCTGGCGCCATCCCTGATCACGACGCTGCTCGCGGCGGCCGACCGCGCCGGCAAGCCGGTGTTCGTTGATTCCCAGGTCGCCCAGAACACGAGCAACCACATGCTTTACCGCGGCGCCGACATCTTCTTTCTGAACCTGAAGGAGGCGCGCTGCATCGATGCGGAGTTCGACCCGGCGGCGCCGGCGTTCGCCAACCTGAGCGAGCAGCTTTCTTCCGACCGCATCGTCGTCAAGCGCGGCGAAGACGGCGCTATCATGCTGGCGGACGGTCGGGTGATCTCGTCCGCAGCGCACCGCGTGGGTCCCCTGGACACGACCGGCGCGGGCGATGCGTTTCTCGCCGCCTTCTGTCTCTGCGATCCCGCTGGCCCGGAAATGGCGCTGCGCGTAGCCAATGCCTGGGCTGGACTGTCCACCCAGGTTCACGGCGCCTCGCCGCCGAGCCGCCGCGACCTGCTCGGCGCGCTCGGCCTCGCCTGAGGTCCCCGGAGAACGCCCATGAGCTATGGCCTCACGCTCGATCAGGTGACGACCGTCACTCGCCCTGCGCGGCGGACCACGACCTGGGGCGCCCTGACAGCTTGCACCGAGCGTCCCGAATATTCACTCCAGCGTGTCGAGCTCGCGGCGGGGACGGCGCAGCCAATGCATTTCCACCCCGATGGCTGGCGCCGCCTCTTCGCGGAAAGGGGCGACGTGCTGGTGCGGCGCCTGGACGGGGAAGGCGCAGTCAACGCGGTCGTCGTCCGCGAGGGCGAGACCTTGGCCATCGCACCGTTCGAGGTCCACGGCTTCTCCAGTCGCGAGGGCGCCGAGCTCTACCTTTTCGGACCGGCCGGAAGCGGCGCTTCGCCTGTGCTGACCGGAACTGTCGAGGAAGCCCAACGCCGCGTCGCCGAGCTCGAAGCGCCGCGGCCGCCGAATGGCGGCGCGCCCACTAAACGGCTCGAGAAGTATTGGGGCCGAATTGAGACAATCCTGGATAGCGAGGTCGCCGGCAAGCGTATCCTCATGACCAAGGGTGGCCAAAGCAGCATGGAGTTCCATGTCGAGAAGCGCGAAACCTACTGGGTGCGGTCGGGGTTACTGAAGGTAGGCCTCAGGATCGGGCGCGCCGAGAACCACAGCATCGTGCTTGGGGCAGACGAGAGCTACGACATCTTCCCGGGCGTGATGCACATGCGTATCGCGCTCGAGGACACTGTCATCATCGAGGCTTCGACGCGCGACTCCGATGCAGACTCGCACCTAGTGGAAGACGGCCAAGTCTACCGGCACGTCGAGCAAGCGAACCGCTAATCAAAGAACGGACCTTAGATCGCTCCATGAAACTGTTCCTCGACTCCGCCAATCTGCAGGACATCGACTATGGCCTGGCGCGCGGCTTCATCGCCGGGGTCACCACCAATCCGTCGCTGCTGTCGAAAGAGCCGAAAGCCGGCTTCTACGCTCACGTCGCAAAGATCGTCGACAGGCTGACCCGGCAGGGCGCTCCGCTGTCACTCAGCGTCGAAGTGTTCGCAACGCGGCCGGACGAGATGATCGCCCAGGCGCTCGAGATCCGCCACCGGATCCCTTACGAAAACCTGGCCATCAAGGTTCCAATCGGCTGGGACGAGCTCCGGGTGATCAGCGAGTTGGCGAGGCGCGACATCGACGTGAATTGCACCTGCATCTTCACCGAGGAACAGGCGGTTCTCGCCGCGAACGCCGGCGCCCGCTACGTTTCAATCTTCATGTGCAGACTCAAGGATATCGGGGGCGACGCGGCGAAGGTGATCGCCAATACGCGACAGATCCTCGACAAGGCGGCGCATGCCGCGGAAATCATCGTAGGCAGCATACGCTCGCCGGCGGACATTCTAGAGGCCCATCTGGCTGGCGGTCACATCGTCACCGCCAGTTACAAGATCCTGGAAAGCATGGCGGCGCACCCGCAGACCGCCAAATCGGTGCAAGGTTTCTTGAAGGATTTCGAAGCGTGGCTGACGTGAAGCGCGTGTGCTTCGACATCGACGGGGTCCTCTGCAACCAAGTGCAGGGCGACTACGCCGCCGCCGCCCCGCACCGTGATATGATCGCCTTGGTGAATCGCCTCTACGATCAGGGCTACCGAGTCATTCTTCACACCAGCCGCTTCATGGGGCGCACTCATGGCGACGTCGCCGAGGCTCGACGGATCGGGCTTGAGTTCACCGAACGGCAACTTGCCGGCTGGGGCGTCTGCTATCACGAACTTCATATGGGCAAGCCGCGGTATGACGTCGTAATCGATGACAGATCGGTGTTTTTTGATCCCAACTGTCCGGAGATCGAGCGTTTCATTCACGCAAGAGCGCCGCTTGAGGCATCTCGAGACCCCGGTTCTGCTTCCATCCTTACCGGATGTGGACAACACCTGGGAGCGAGTTGATTCTGACGCCTGCTGTCGCGCCGCTGAATCGATTTCTCGAAAGCGTGATGGGTCCCCGCACCATTGCGTTGTCGACATATCCGTAACGCTGCGTCCCGGCGCGATCGTCGTAAGCGACATTGCCGCGTAGAGTGACGCGGGCGTTGCGCGCCTCGGCGGCGGCGGAGACGTTGAGGAAGAAGCCGGCCTGATCGCCGATGCCGCCAGCGCCCCGGTTGCCGTTCCTGCCGTTATCGTAGGCGACGTTGTCTTCGATCAGCGTGTCGTTGCCGAAGTTGACGATCCCGGCGCCGCCGAGGTCGTGCAGCACGTTGTGGCGAATCTTGCTGTGCGGACAAGTAACTTCCATGCCGCCTGCCGCCGTATTGTTGACGTCTAATCCGACTGGACTATCGTGTATAAAGTTACCGGTGGCAGAAACGTCGTGACAACTGGCCCGCGCACCAGTTGAAAAGGCAAAGAATATCCCAGTCCCGAAGGCGAACCCCGCAATATCGTTGTTCGCGACAGTTCCATGGTCACCGTCAATTTGCATGCCAGCATTGATGCAGACATCTCGCGTGATCGCGAAATCGGTGATGTGTCCGGAACCGTTGACAGTGGAGAGCCCGAGGCACTGGTTTTGTGTATGCGCCGGGGCCGCAAGGACGAACCGGCTCCTGGTGACGACCAGATCGCTGAGCATGTGACCGCCCGCCGCGCCGAACGACAACAGGAAGGACCCAGTGACCCCTCCGATGATCGCGACGTTACGCACCGAAATGTCATGCGCGCTCGCGGCGTAGGCCCTGAAGTCGAGCGCCGCGAACAGACCCTCCGCCGGGGGCCGCGGCGTGGCGAGATCAAGGGTGAGGCCGGATATCCTGATGTGGCTGCGGCCATCCCAGCGAAACAGCGCGTGATCCCCGACCAATCTGCAGCCCGGATCCAACGCAATCACAGTTCGGTCGCGTCCAGCCCCTGCGAACGAGACGTCGCCGCCGAAGACAAACCCTCGAGCGGCAGCCGAACACGGAAGGCGGAACCGCCCGGGCGGGAAAGTCACCAGCAAGGCCCCCGGGAGGCGCGCGATCGCCGCAAACGCGAGCGCGCTCGACCTCAGGCCACGCGGATCGGCGCCCCATTCCCGAATGTCCGCCCGCCTCTGCCCTGACTCGGCGATCCAGCAGCCACCATTGGCCGCGGCCCCATCGCCGGCCCGATCCGCGAGAACACAAGGCTGGGCGCTGCGTTCGTAGGTCAGGGCCCGCGCGTCTCCGGCGCGAGCGTAGCCATCTCGGACGACCTGCTGCGCGCCGCCGGCGGGCAGCGCGGCAGGCGCCGCCGTATCAGGGACATGAGGGGTGATCGCCTCGGTCCTGACTGTACACCACGCACTCAGCAGCAAGGCGACGAATAGCCACTTCATGGCCCCCGACCCGGCCGCGACTCACGGCACCAGCGCCGCCGCCAGTCTTGGAGACGGCCGCTGCAACTGCGCGCTCATCAGGCCGGCCAGCGCATCGACCTCCATCAGGTTCATGCAGGTGATCGGTTTGCCGCAGTCTCCATAGCAAGCTAGGCAATCCAGGCCTCGCGCCCATGCCTTGGCGACTAGGCCGTCGAACGTGTGGATCTCGGCGGGGGCCGTTTGACCGAAAACGGCCACGGTCGGCAGACCGATCGCCGTAGCGATGTGTAGCGCCAACGTGTCGGCTCAGAGGAAGCCA
>JAKAZA010000054.1 GCA_021816155.1 Pseudomonadota bacterium
GGCGGCGTCCTTGATCGCCGCTGGGATGCGCTGGTACGTGCCGCAACGACAGATGTTGCCGCTCATCGCTTGGTCGATGTCAGCGTCGCTGGGCTTCGGCGTGCGGGCCAGCAGCGCCACGGCGCTCATGATCTGGCCGGACTGGCAGTAGCCGCACTGTGGCACGTCGTGGCGGATCCACGCCGCCTGGATCGGGTGCGTCCCGCCCAGGCCCTCGATGGTCGTGACTCTGGCGTTCGCCGGCAGCGAGCCGATCGGCGCCTGGCAGGACCGCTGCGGGGCGCCGTTGATGTGAACCGTGCAGGCGCCGCACTGGGCGATGCCGCAGCCGTACTTGGTGCCGGTCAGCTGCAGCTCATCTCGCAGCGCCCACAGAAGCGGCGTGTCGGGTGTCGACTGCAGCGTCACGTCCTTGCCGTTGACGTTGAGGGTGATCGCCATGACGGGGCCCTGCGCGCTTGTTTCGAGTCTGAACAATGTTAAGCGGCTTCACCCGTTGGTGGAAGCGGCGGGCCGCGCTATCGCTGGCGGCTCGCCCTGCGGAGCCCGCCATGCGCCTCGCCATCGCCTGTTTTCTCGCCCCCGCGCTTCTGATGATGGCCTGCCCGGCGCTGGCCGCCACCGGCGAGGAGGTTTTCAACGGCAACTGCGCCGACTGTCATGCGCTCGACCCGGCCGCCGGACAGACGGCGCCGCCCTTGCGGGGCGTCGTAGGCCGCAAGATCGCGAGCGTGACCGGGTTCGCCTACAGCGATGCGCTGAAAGGCAAGGACGGGGAGACCTGGACGCAAGCCAACCTCGAGGCGTTCCTCGCCGACCCGCAGGGTTTCGCGCCCGGAACCGGCATGTACGGCGGGGTGAGCGATGCGAGCGACCGCAAGGCGGTCATCGACTACCTCGCCGCGCAGAAGTGATCCGATGGAGGCCTTTCCAGCCTTTTTTCCGCTCAGAGGCGCCAGGGTGGTGATCGCCGGCGAGGGCGAGGGCGCGGACGCGAAGGCGCGCCTGATGGCCGGGTCGCCGGCGGCGGTGGACCGGATCGAGGGCGACGCGGGCCTCGCGCCCGAGGCCTACGCCGGCGCCGTGATCGCCTTCGTCGCTCATCCGCAAGCCGGCTATCGCCAGGCGGCGGCTTCGGCGGCGCGGGCGGCCGGCGCGGTGGTCAACGTGGTCGACCATCCAGAGTTGTCCGACTTCCACACCCCGGCCATCATCGATCGCGGCCACGTCGTGGCGGCGATCGGCACCGGGGGCGCGGCGCCGATCATGGCCGCGCTCCTCAGGGCGGAGCTCGAAGCGAAGATCCCGCCAGGGCTCGGCCGACTGGCCGCGCTCTTCGGCGGCCTGCGGGCCGAGACGCGGGCCGCATTTCCGGACCTGAGCCGGCGCCGCGCCTTTCTCCGCTCCATGCTGACCGGGCCCGTGGCGGAGGCCGCGGACGCGGGTGACGTCGCGCTCGCCGAGAGGATGATGCGGTCGGCGCTCTCGGGCCGGTCCGACGCGCCGACCGGCTGCGTCTGGCTGATCGCGGCGCCGGCGGTGCGCGACCTGCTTTCGCTGCGCGCCGCCCGTGTGCTCGCCGAGGCCGACCTGCTCGTGGCGGACGACGGCGTTGATCCGGAGCTGGAGGTGCTCGCCCGCCGCGACGCGCCGCGCCGGCCGCTAGCGCAGACGCAGGCCAGCTTCCTGGCCGGCGAGGCGGCGGAGGGACGCCAGACGGCGGTGCTGGCGACGGCGGACCGGCTGGACGCGCTGGCGGCCGCGCTTGCCGGGCTCGAGGCGCCGCACCGCCGTCTCGACCCGGCGCCCGGCGCGTGAGCCCCCTGACGCCGGACGATCTCGGCGCCATCGCGCTCTCGCTGCGCGTGGCCGCTGTCGCCGTCGTCGCCGAGCTGCCGTTCGCGCTCATCGTCGCCTACGGCCTGAGCCGCGCCCGTCTTGCGGCCAGAGTGCCGCTGGAAGCTGCCGTGACCCTGCCGCTGGTGCTGCCGCCGGTGGCGACCGGCTACATCCTGCTTGTCCTGTTCGGCCGCAACGGCCCGATCGGAGCCTGGTTGGCCGGCGTCGGGATCGTGCTCGGATTCCACTGGACCGGCGCGGCCCTGGCGTGCGCGGTGATGTCGTTCCCGCTGATGGTGCGGCCGATGCGGCTGGCGATGGAATCGATCGAGCCGGAGGTCGACGAGGCCGCACTGACGCTGGGCGCCGGGCTGGCGACGCGCTTCTTGCGCCTGACCTTGCCGCTCGCCGCGCCGGGCGTCGCCGCCGGTCTTGTGCTCGGCTTCGCCAAGGCGCTCGGTGAGTTCGGCGCGACGATCACCTTCGTCGGCGCCATCCCCGGCGAGACGCTGACGCTGCCGAGCGCCATCTTCGAGGCCACGCAGACGCCGGGCCAGGAGGGCGAGGCGGCGGCGCTGTGCGCCGTCTCCGCGACCATCGCGGTGGCTGCGGTGCTGGTGTCGGAGGTTGTCGGGCGGGTGGTCGCGCGCCGTGTGCGGCCAGGCGCCTAGAGGCGCGTCGCCTCAGGCCTCCAGCGAGCGCCCGCGTGTCTCCGGCAGGAAGAGGAGGCAGGCGACCACGCTGACAGCGGTGAAGACCACCGGGTACCAGAGCCCTGCGTAGAGGTTGCCAGTCGCGACCACGATCGAGAACGAGACCACGGGCTGGAAGCCGCCGATCCAGCCCGTGCCGAGGTGATATGGCAGCGAGAGCGCCGTGTAGCGCACCTTCGCCGGGAACAGCTCCGTCAGCGCCGCGGCCATCGGGCCGTAAAGCGCGGTCGCGGCGATCGTGAAGACGATCAGCACGGCCAGGACGGTCCACAGGTCCCGGCGCGCAGGATCGGATCTGGCGGGGTAGCCGGCCCGGGCGAGCGCCGCGGCGATCGACCGCGTGACGGCGCCGGCCGCCGTCTTCAGCGCCGGTCCACTCAGCGCGCGCCCGTCGACCGAGACGACGGATACGTCGCCGATCCTCACCACCGCCGGCTGGCCCGCGGGGCCGATCCGGTTCGAGTAGCCGACGCCGGCGTTGGCCAGCGCCGCCTTGGCTATGTCGCAGCTGGAAAGAAAACGGGTCTTGCCGGTCACATCGAACTGCAGCGTGCAGTCCGCAGGGTCAGCGGTCACCACCACCGGGGTTCGCGCCAGCGCCGCCTGCAGCGCGGGGTTCGCGGCCGAGCTCATCAGCACGAAACCCGGGAAGAGCGTGACGGCGCCCAGGGTCATGCCGATCCACATCACCGGCTTGCGGCCCACCTTGTCGGAGAGCCATCCGAAGAAGACGTAGAGCGGCGCGCTCACCACTGCGGCGGCCATGATGAGCAGGTTGGCGGCGTCGCCCTCCACCTTCAGGAACTTCTCCATGAAGACGTCGGAGTAGAAGAACACCGTGTACCAGTAGGCGCCCTGCGCGCTCATCAGGCCGAAGAAGGCGATCAGCACCAGCTTCAAATTAGGCCAATGTCCGAACGCCTCGCGGAACGGCGCCTTGGCATGCTGGCCAGCGTCCTTCATGCGGCGGAACGCCGGGCTTTCGGCCAGCTTCGAGCGCATCCAGATCGAGATCGCCACCAGGCCCGCCGAGACGAAGAACGGGATCCGCCAACCGCCCAGCCAGTCGGGCGCGGCGAAGGCGTTCTCGCCCATCCACCTGCGGGTGATGAAGATCACCGCAAGCGCCGTGGTGAGCCCGAACGCCGCCGAGCACTGCACGAAAGACGTGAGGTATCCGCGCCGGCCCTCCGGCGCGTGTTCGGCCACGTAGACCGCCGCGCCGCCGTACTGGCCGCCCAGCGCCGTCCCCTGCAGCACGCGCAGGAAGATCAGCAGGATGGGGGCCGCGACGCCGATCTGCTGGTAGGCCGGCAGCAGGCCGATGGCGAAGGTCGCGCCGCCCATCATCGAGACGCAGATCAGAAACGCCGCCTTGCGGCCCAACAGGTCGCCGACGCGGCCGAAGATCAGCGCGCCCAGCGGCCGGAACGCAAAGCCGACTCCGAAGAGCGCGAGCGCCGCGATCTGCCCGGCGGTGGGGCCGAGCTCGGCGAAGAAGTTCCTCGAGATGATCGTCAGCAGGCTGCCGAAGACGAAGAAGTCGTACCACTCGAACGCGGTGCCAGCCGCGGAGGCGAGCACGACGATCCGCAAGTCTGTTCGCGCGGCCTCGGCCGCCGGTGCGGCCTCAGCGGTGATTTCGGCCATGACGTCCCCCCGAACCCGAATGGTCTAGCACTTCCATCCGGGTCGGCGGGAGAGCCTAGAAAGCGTTCTCGCCGGTGATCGCTCGGCCGAGGATCAAGGCGTGCACGTCGTGGGCGCCCTCGTAGGTGTTGACCGTCTCGAGGTTCGCGGCGTGCCGCATCACGTGATAGTCGCCGCTGATGCCGTTGCCGCCGTGCATGTCGCGCGCCTCGCGGGCGATGGCGAGCGCCTTGCCGCAATTGTTGCGCTTCATGAGGCTGATCGCCTCGGGAACCCAGGCGCCCTGGTCGATCAGCCGCCCGAGCGCCAGCGCGCCCTCGTAGCCGAGCGCGATCTCGGTCTGCATGTCGGCCAGCTTCTTCTGCACCAGTTGCCGCGCGGCCAGCGGCTTGCCGAACACCTTGCGGCTGGACACGTAGTCGCGGGCGGCGTGGAAGCAGAACTCCGCCGCGCCCATCGCGCCCCAGGCGATGCCGTAGCGCGCCTTGTTGAGGCACGAGAACGGCCCGCGCAGGCCCTGCACGTTGGGCAGCATCGCATCCTCCGGCACGAACACGTCGGAGAGCGCGATCTCGCCGGTGACCGAGGCCCGGAGCGAGAGCTTGTTCTCGATCCGGGGCGTCTCGAAGCCCTTCGCGCCGCGCTCCACCAGGAACCCGCGAATGATCCCGTCGAGCTTGGCCCAGACCAGCGCAACGTCGGCGAGGGGCGCGTTGGTGATCCACATCTTGGCGCCGTTGAGCACGAAGCCGCCAGGCGCTTCCCTGGCGACGGTCCGCATCGCGGCGGGGTCGGAGCCGCCGTCCGCTTCGGTGAGCCCGAAGCAGCCGATCAGCTCGCCCCGGGCCATGCCGGGCAGCCAGCGCCGCCGCTGCTCCTCCGAGCCGAACTCGTAGATCGGGTACATGACGAGCGACGACTGCACGCTCATCGCCGAGCGGTAGCCGCTATCGATCGCCTCGATCTCGCGGGCGATCAGGCCGTAGGCCACGTTGTTCACGCCGGCGCCTCCGTAGGCCTCCGGCAGCGTCGGGCCAAGGAAGCCCAACGCCCCCATCTCGGTCATGATCTCACGGTCGAACCGCTCGTCGCGCCAGGCGCTGACCACCCTGGGCAGGAGCCGCTCCCGGGCGTAGCCGCGCGCCGCCTCGGCGACCATCCGCTCTTCCTCCGAGAGACGCGAGGCGAGATCCAGTGGGTCGTCCCACTGGAACGTCTTGCGGGTCTCGCCAGCATCCAGGGCCATCGTGCGTCTCCGAAGAAGCTTCGTCAGGCGCCCGTATAGACGCCCTTTCGCTTTTCGGCGAAGGCCGCGATCGACTCGCGGGTGTCGGCCTCGGCTTTGCGGGCGAGGCCGAGGCAGACGCTCTCGTAGCGCAGCGCGTCGTCGAGCCCGGCGTCCTGGTTGTGCTGCAGCACGCGCTTGGACATGCGCAGCGCCAGCGGCGGCCACTGCGCCATTTCCAGGGCCAGCGCGACCGCCTCGTCCATCAGCTGATCCGGCGCGACCAAGCGGTCGAGCAGGCCGATGCGGTAGGCTTCCTCGGCGTTCACCGCGCGGCTGGAGAAGATCAGGTCGGCCGCGCGCGAGTAGCCCACGATGCGGGGCAGGAAGTAACTCATGCCCGAGTCGGGCGAGAGGTTGCGTTCGATGAACACGGTCTTGAAGCGGGCGTTGGTCGAGCCGACGCGCACGTCGCAGGCGAGCGCCATGCTCATGCCGGCGCCGGCGGCCACGCCGTTCACCGCCGCGATCAGCGGCTTGTCGAAGTGGGCGAAGCGCTTGGCCCAGCGCCCGACCCAGCCCATCTCGTCGAGCCGCTCGGCCTGGGTGGCCGGCGTCGGAAGGCCCCCGGCGTCGCCGGCGGCCTGGGCGGCGGCGCCCGAAAGGTCGGCGCCGGAGCAGAAGCCGCGCCCGGCGCCGGTGATGATGGCGGCGCGCACGGCGTCGTTTTCGTGCGCGGCCTGCATCGCGGCGTGGACCTCCTCGCGAACAGCCGCGCCGATGGCGTTCAGGCGCTCGGGCCGGTTCAACGTGATGAGCGCGACCGGCCCGCGGGTCTCGTAGAGAATGGCTTCGTAGCTCATGGCCCTGGCTCCCAATGAATGTCTGAAATGACCGGCCGTCCCTGCGGCCCTGGCGTCATTCAACTCCATCGCCGCCGGGCGGCAAGCGGTGATTGCCGGCCGCAGGGTCAGGGGCGCATAAGCGCCCGCAAGGAGGCCCCATGGTCGAGATCAACGGCATCGCGCACATCTTCGTCACCGCCGGCGACTTCGAGCGGTCGAAGGCCTTCTACATGAGGCTGCTGCCGTTCCTCGGCCTCAAGGAGGTCATGAACGCGGCCGGCGTCTACTACGCGGTGGGCGGCCGCACCGGCTTCGCTGTCCGCGCGCCTGCGCCCGAGCATGCCGGCGAGCGCTTCGTTCAGAACCGCGTCGGCCTGCACCATGTTTGCTTCCGGGCGCGCGAGCGCGAGGACGTGGACCAGGTCCACGCCTTCCTGGTCGAGATCGGCGCGACGATCGTACACGCGCCGCAGGACGACAATTACGCGCCCGGCTACTACTCGGTGCTGTTCGAGGATCCGGACGGCGTCCGGCTCGAGGTCAACCATGTGCCGGGGAAGGGCCTGCTCACGCCGGGCAGCGACGGCCATGTCGGGCAGTCGTTGACGTGAGCTTCGCGCTCGAAGCTGTGGGCTACGTCCGTGGCGGGCGCGACGAGCCGATCGACGATCGCTGGGGTTCCAGTCGCGCCCGCATCGAACTCGACCCGGCGCGCTTTGGGCCGGAGTCACTGGGGGGATTGGAGGACTTCTCGCACCTCGAGGTGGTCTTCCTGTTCGACCGCGTCGCCGCCTCAGACATCGAGTTCGGCGCGCGGCGGCCGCGCGGGCGCGCCGAATGGCCGCGCGTCGGCATCTTCGCCCAGCGCGGCAGGAACCGCCCCAATCGGCTGGGTCTGTGCGCTTGCCGTATCGTGGGCGTGGAGGGACTGGGCGTCGAGGTCGAGGGTCTCGACGCCATCGACGGCACGCCCGTGCTCGATCTCAAGCCCGTTATGCGCGAGTTCCTGCCGCGCGGCGAGGTGAGGCAGCCCGCCTGGGCCGTCGAACTGATGAAGGACTATTGGTGAGGCCCGGCCATGGATGACGCCCCGCAGATCAGTGAAGCCGACGAGCAGGCGCTGCTGGATTCGATCGACCGCTGGCTGACCCGCAAGGTCGCGCCGATCGCAGCCAAGTACGAGCAGGCGGACGAGTACCCGACCGAGCTCGTCGAGGACATGTGCGAAATGGGCCTGTTCGGGGCCCTGATCGAGCCGCAGTACGGCGGCCTCGGCCTGCCCGCCACCGCCTACGCGCGGATCGTGGCGCGCATCTCCGAGGAGTGGATGAGCCTGACCGGCTTCTTCAACAGCCACCTGATGATGGCGCTGATCGTGCAGAAGTTCGGCACGCCGGCGCAGAAGGACCACTGGCTGCCGAGGTTCGCCACCGGCGAGCTGCGCGGCGGTCTTGCGCTCACTGAGCCGGATGCCGGCACCGACCTGCAGGGCATCCGCACCGTGGCCCGTCGCGAGGGCGACATCTACCGCGTCAGCGGCTCCAAGCTCTGGATCACCAACGCGATCGAGGGCGACATCCTGGCGGTTCTGGTGAAGACCGATCCCGACGCCCAGCCGCGCCATCGCGGCATGACGATGCTCATCGTGCCGACGCGCGACAAGGAGACCGGCGCCGAGGCGCCGGGCGTCAGCCGCGGCGGCAAGCTGCCCAAGCTGGGCTACCGCGGGATCGACACCGGCGGCATCTCGTTCGACGGCGCGCCGGTCGACGCGCGCCTCGGGCTTGTCGGCGGCGAGGAGGGCAAGGGTTTCCTGATGGCCACCGGCGGCCTCGAGATCGGGCGGGTGAACGTGGCGGCGCGCGGGGTTGGCATTGCGCGGCGGGCGCTGAAGGAAGCGGTCGCCTACGCCCAGATCCGCCAGACCATGGGCAGGCCAATCGCCCAGCACCAGGCGATCCAGCTGAAGCTGGGCGAGATGGCCGCCAAGACCCGCGCCGCCGAACTTCTCGTCGAGGACGCCGCCCGCGCCTACGACCGCGGCGGCCGGGTCGATCTCGAGGCCGGCATGGCGAAGTGGTTCGCCACCGAGACGGCGTTCGAGGTGGCCACAGAGAGCATGCGCATCCACGGCGCCTACGGCTACTCCAAGGAATACCCGATCGAACGGCTCTACCGCGACGCGCCGTTGCTCATGATCGGCGAAGGCACCAACGAGATGCAACGCATCATCATCGCCCGCCAGCTGATCGCGCGAAATCCAGTCTAGCGAGAGGGCGCGAAAATACTTCACGCATGACGGGAACCACCGCCTCGCCGGTGTGTTCTTCCACATGCGGAGGCGGCGACGCCCCCCCGACTTGAGGCCAGCGATAGCTGGTCTGCCGTCTCCGCACCCCTATCTCGATGATGCGACTGGGGCGGCCTTCGGGCCGCCCCTCTGTCGTCCGGCCGGTTGCCTCTTGCCTGGACGCCATGCACTTAAGCGTCGCATGAGCGCCGCCAGCCTCGGCCGGGCCATGCGCCCCTGCGGACCGGTCGTCGACCCCGCAGCGGCGGCGCGTGCGCGTGAGATGCTCGGCGGGACCGCGGTCGCGGCCGCGTGGGACGCGATCGCGCCGATCATGTCGGCCTCGCCCTATCTGGCGCGCCTGGCCCACAACCGGCGCGTCGGCCTGGAGGCGCTGCTCGAAGGCGACCCGGCGGTGAGCTGCGATGCGATCGTGGCCGAGACGTCGGCGGCTGCGGCGCTGGCGCCCGACGCGGGCCGCGTGGCGCTGCGCCGGTTGAAGGCGCGGCTGCATCTGCTCGTCGCTTTCTGCGACCTCGGCGGCCTTTGGGACCTCGATGCAGTCACCGGTGCGCTGACCCGCTTCGCCGACGCCGCCGTGCAGGCCGCGATGTCGCTGGCGGCGAAGGCGCTGGCCGACCGGCTCGCGCCAACTGCGGAAGGCCCGGCCGCCGGTCCGCTTCCAGGCCTCTTCGTGCTGGCGCTGGGGAAGATGGGTGCGTTCGAACTCAACTACTCGAGCGACATCGACATTTCCGTGTTCTTCGAGCCCTCCGCGCTTCCCCTCGCCGAAGGGGTCGAGCCGCACGCCTTCGCAGTGCGCTTCACCCAGGAGGTCGCCGCCATCCTGCAGGATCGCACCGGCGACGGCTACGTGTTCCGCGTCGACCTGCGGCTCCGCCCCGACCCATCGTCGACCGGGCCGGCCGTGCCGGTCGATCAGGCGCTCGACTACTACGAGAGCGTCGGCCAGAACTGGGAGCGGGCCGCCATGATCAAGGCGCGCGTGTGCGCCGGAGATGTCGACCGCGGTCAGGCGTTCCTCGCCGAGCTCCAGCCGTTCGTCTGGCGCCGCAACCTCGACTTCGCTGCGATCTCGGACATCCACTCGATCAAGCGGCAGATCCAGGACCTGCGCCCCGACGCGCGGCTGGCCGCGCCCGGCGCCGACCTGAAGCTGGGGCCGGGCGGCATCCGCGAGGTGGAGTTCTTCGTCCAGACCCAGCAGCTGATCCTGGGTGGCCGCCAGCCAGACCTGCGCGCCTCGCGCACGCTAGACGCGCTCGCCGCCCTCGTGGGCGCTGGGCACGTCACGCCCGCGGCCGCGGGCGAGCTCGAGGAGAGCTATCGGGCCCTGCGCGCGCTCGAACACCGGGCGCAGATGATCGCCGACGAGCAGACGCACCGCCTGCCGGCCGGCGAGCGCGATCGCCGCCGCATCGCGGCGCTTTCGGGGCAGGCGGACCTTCGCCGTTTCGACGCCTCCGTCGTACGCATCCTGAGGAGCGTCGGTCGGCGCTACGGCGAGCTGTTCGCCGGCGAGGAGCCGCTGTCGTCGAAGTTCGGCAGCCTCGTCTTCACCGGCGTCGAGGACGATCCGCAGACCCTGGCCACGCTGCGCAGAATGGGGTTCTCCGATCCGCACGCGGTGGCCGCGACGGTGCGCACCTGGCATCACGGCCACATCGCGGCGACCCGCACCGAACGGGGGCGGGAGCTGTTCACGCGCCTCGCGCCGCGACTCCTGGATGCGCTGGCGGCCGCCGGCTCGCCCGACGCCGCGTTCGCCCGCTTCAGCGACTTCTTCGGCACGCTCGGCGTCGGCGTGCAGGTGCAGTCGCTGTTTCTCGCCCAGCCGAAGCTGCTGGAGCTCGTCGTGCGCGTCATGGCCATCGCGCCGCAGCTCGCGCGCGCTCTGGCCCGCCGTCCGGCGACCCTCGACGCACTGCTCGACCCGGCGTTCTTCGCGCCGCTGCAGCGCCTGGAAGCTCCGCCGCAGTCCCTCGCCGAGGCGGAGGGGTTCGAGGCGGCCATGGATGCGGCGCGCCGCCTGCGCCGCGAGCGGGCTTTCCAGGTGAGCCTGCAGGTGCTCGCCGGCGCGGCGAGCGCGGCCGAAGCGGGCGAGGCGTTCGCCGACCTCGCCGACGTCTGCGTAGCGACCCTCGCCGAAGCCGCGCTCGCGGAGGTGACGCGGCAGGCCGGCGCCTTCCCGGGCGAGATGGCGGTGATCGCGCTCGGAAAGTGCGGCTCGCGCGAGATGACCGTCACCTCCGATCTCGACCTGATGACCCTCTACGCGCCGGCTTCGGCCGACGCGGCGTCGGCCGCGAGGGGCTGGGCCGCCGAGACCTTCTACGGTCGCGTGACGGGGCGGCTGATCACAGCGCTCTCGGCGCCGACGGCCGAGGGGGACCTGTACGAGGTTGACATGCGGCTGCGGCCCTCCGGCAACGCGGGGCCCGTCGCGGTCAGCTGGGGTGCGTTCGAGGGCTACTACGCGAGCGAGGCGGAAACGTGGGAATACCTCGCCCTGACCCGCGCACGCGTCGTCTGGGCCACTTCGCCGCCGTTCCAGGCCGCGGCCGAGGCGGCCATAGAGGCTCGGCTGCGCTCGCGGCGAGACGTCGTCGGCGCCGCCGCCGACGTCCTCGACATGCGCGCGCTGATGACACGCGAGCGACCGCCTTCCGGCTTCTGGGATCTGAAGCTGGAACCGGGCGGCTTGGTAGATATCGAGTTCGCGGCGCAGTACCTGCAGCTGGCGCACGCCGCGGCCGGCGGCCCGCTGCGGCAGAACACCGCAGCGGCCCTGGCGGCGCTGTCGGGCGCCGGGCTGGCCGACGCGGCGGCCCTCGCCGACCTGGCGGCCGCCTGGCGGCTGCAGCAGGACCTGTCGCAGATCCTCAAGGTCGCCCTCGCCGAGGACGGCGACCCCGAGCGCGAGCCGAAGGCGCTGCGCACCCTGCTGGCCAAGGCGGCCGGCGTGCGCGACCACCGCGCGCTGCGCGCCCTGCTCGTTGCGCGGCGCCGGGCCGCCCATCGCGCCTTCTTCGCCGTGCTGGCGGCGAAGTGAGGCCGACGGAACGCTCGTCCCGGCCCGTTGAACCTGCGCCAAGCAGAGCGGGGCCGCATGCGGCCGCGATCGGAGTTGCGGGAGCTTTGCGTGCGCGAGGCGGACTTTGAGACCGAGCCCAGGGACAGCGGGCCCCGGCGATACGGACGACGAGCTGGTCCGCCGCGCCGGCCAGGGCGACGCCGCGGCGGTGCAGGCGCTGGTGGCGCGCAAGCTGCGGCGGGTGCTCGCGCTCGCCGAGCGCATGCTGGGCGATCCGGCGGAGGCCGAGGACGTGGCGCAGGAGACGTTCTTCCGGGCATGGCGCCATGCCCCGCGCTGGCGGCCGGGGGCGGCGAAGTTCGACACCTGGCTGCATCGCGTGACGCTCAATCTCTGCTACGATCGGCTGCGCCGTCGGCGGGAGAAGACCGTGGCCGACCCGCCGGAGACGCCGGACCCTGGTCCCGGGCCCGATCGGGGGCTTATGGCGCAGGCCGTCGGCGAACGCGTGAGGCTGGCTCTGCAGGGGCTGCCGGAGCGCCAGCGCGAGGCTGTCGTGCTGTGCCACTACCAGGAGCTGGGAAATATCGAGGCCGCTGCCCTCATGGGCGTGAGCGTCGAGGCGCTGGAGAGCTTGCTGTCGCGCGGGCGCCGGGCCCTGCGCGTCGCTCTCGCCGATCTCGCGGAACTGGATTAGTCGGAGGCGACTGACATGACCGAAGAGAGGTTCCGCGCGCTCGCCGCCGCCTACGGTGCCGATCCCGACCGCTGGCCGGACGCCGAGCGGTCATCGGCGGCTGCGTTCCTGTCCGCCCGGCCGGCGGTGGCCAGGCCGATCCTGGCCGCCGAGCGTAGGCTCGACGAAGCGCTGGCGGCCTACGCCGCCGCCGAGCCGGATTCTGCGCTGCGGGCCCGCATCGTCGCCGCGGCGCCCCGCGAGCGCCGGGTCGGGCGCGTGGCGCGCTGGCTTGCGGGCGCCGGCCTCGGGCTCGGGCTGGCCGCCTCCTGCGCGGCCGGTGTCGCCGCCGGCTTCGCCTTCGCGCCGAGCAGCCTCAGCCACATGCTCGGTCGGCCGGCGCCGACAGGGGCCGACCTCAGTCCGCTCGCCAGCCCGGCGGACGACGCCGCGGGCGGCTGATGCGCTCTCGCTGGCTCGTCGTCGGTCTGATCGCGTCGCTGACGCTGAACCTGTTCATGATCGGTGCGGCCGCGGGCGTCATCGCGCTGGGAGTCCGCATGGCCAGCCTGCCGCGGCCGCGCGTGGGGCCGCTGTTCTGGGCGACGCAGGCCCTGCCGCAGCCCGAGCGGCGCAACATCCGCGCCATGCTGGCGCAGACGCGCCGCGAGGTGCGGCCCGAGAGCGATCGCAGCCTCGCCCTGCGCGCCGACGCCTGGACTGCGCTCGCCGCGCCGCGCCCAGACCCGACGGCGATCAAGGACCAGCTGGCGCAGAGCCGGCAGATCGACCTTGCCGTCCGCGCGACGCTCGAAGGGCGGCTGGTCGACTACGTGGTCGGCCTCGACGCCAAGGATCGTGCGATCTTCGCCGCCAGCATGCGCCGCCTGATGCGCCCGCACGGCCGGCGCGCCCAGTCGTCGAGCAACGCAGCGGCCAACGCTACGGCGCCCCCGTGACGCGTTCGCGCCGGCTCAGGCGGCGTAGCTGCGGCCGATGTCGTTGAGGCTGCCCTGCGGCGTGCGCAACAGGAAGCTGACGACGGTGCCGTGGCCCGGCTGGCTCTCGATCTCGAGCACGCCGCCGTGCATCTCGACCAGGGACTTCGAGAGAGCCAAGCCGAGGCCCGTTCCCTGCTGGGTCTTGGAGAGCTGGCTCTCGATCTGCTCGAAGGGGCGGGCGAGCCGGGCCAGGTCGTCTGCCGCGATGCCGATGCCGGTGTCGATCACGCTGACCTTGACCCGCTGGCCGAGCGCATCGCGCCGGTTCTCGGCCTTGAGCGTGATCACCCCGCCGCGCGGCGTGAACTTCACGGCGTTGGAGAGCAGGTTGAGCAGGACCTGTTTCAGCGCGCGGTAGTCGCCCTCGACCTCCGGCAGCGACGGCACCTCGATGGCGACCTGCAGGCCCGCGGTCTCGGCGCGGTTCTTGATCAGCCGCACCGCGTCCTCGGCAAGCTCGTCGAGACGCACCGGCTCGAAGCGCAGGTTCATCTTGCCGGCTTCGATCTTCGACATGTCGAGCACGTCGTTGATGAGAGCCAGCAGATGCTGGCCCGAGTTCAGAATGTCGCGCGCGTAGTCGACGTAGCGCGCATCCCCAAGGGGGCCGAACATCTCGCCTACCATCATTTCGGAGAATCCGTTGATGGCGTTCAGGGGCGTGCGCAGCTCGTGGCTCATGTTGGCCAGGAACTCGCTCTTGGCGCGGTTGGCGGACTCGGCGCGCACCTTCTCGGCGGCGTACTTGCGGGCGAGCTCGGCGGCTTCCTCACGGCTGCGCTCCAGGCCGATGACGGCGCCCTGCAGCTGTTCCTCGTTGCGGCGCCGGGCCTCCTCCTGCTGCTTCAAAGCAGTGACGTCGACATAGGTGACCACCTGGCCGCCGTCCGCGGTGCGTCGCTCGGCGACCGACACCCAGCGCCCGTCGGTCAGCTCCGCCTCCGTCGTCGCCTCGCCTGCGGGCTGACGCATGGCCTGGCGCATCAGCCGTTCCACCGCCGGCCGCGCCGCGCCGGGCTTGAGCAGGCGCGGCTCCAGGCCGAAGAACTTGCGGAAGTTCTGGTTGCACAGCACCAGCCGGCCCTGGCGGTCCCAGAGCACGAAGGCTTCCGGCACGCTCTCGATCGCGCCTTGCAGCCGCGCCTCGGCCGCCTGGGCGCGCACCTGGGCGACCCGCTCCTCGGTGACGTCGAGCGCCACGCCCACCACCCGCACGAAGCGCCCGCTGCTGCGCTCGTCGAGCGCCTGTCCGCGCGCGTCGATCCAGATGGCGCCGCCGTCCGCCCGCATCACGCGGAATGACACGTCGAACGCGCCATGCGCGGCCGCGGCCGCCAGCGCCTGGCGCACGCGGTCTCGGTGCTCTGGCGCGACACGCTCCAGCACCTCGTCGGTCGGCGCGACGCCGCCTCCGCCCCAGCCCAGCATGACGCCGGTGACATCCGACATGTAGAGTTCGTCGCGGACGAGGTCCCATTCCCAGATGCCGCACCGCGCCGCCTCCACCGCGAGCCGGAAGCGTTCCTCGGAATCGGCAAGCGCGCGCGCGGCCGTGTCGGCGCGAAGGCCCTGCACCACCAGCAGCACCGCCAGGATCGCGGCGGTGACCATTGGAGTGAAGAGCACGCTGGCGGAGACGCCGGGCGTGTCGCGCAGCCGGATCGCCGAGAAGCCGGTGTCGATCGCCAGCAGGATAAGCGACAGCAGGATGGCGAGCAGCGTCGCGCGACCCCATTGCGGCCGTCGCGCGGACTTATGCGGCGCCACCCGCCGCTCTGGCCGAGCTGTCGCGGTCAAGCCCTTCGCCATCGACCAGAATCCGACCTCCGTCAGGCCGTATTTCGGCCTAGCGATTCAGTTTGCGAAGCGAATCCTACTGGCGGGTAACGCCGCAGTCACTGCCCCTGCGTGCGATCTGTCGCAGGCGTCTGCGCCGCGGCCCGATCCGCTCGCCGTTCCGGACCCTGATACTCGGGGTCGTCGCGGCGTCGCCGGTCGGGACCGACGTAGGTCTGGGTGCGTATGAAGGCGCGCGGATTGTCGATCACCGCGGCGATTTTGCGCATCAGCTCGTTCGCTGTGACCGGCTTGGCGCAGAACTCGGTGGCGCCGGCGTCCCTTGCGGCCTCCACGCGGCTTTTCTCGGAATGGGACGTCAGCATGATCACGGGGAGAAACGGCGCCGGGCTCTTGGGATCGCGGCGCAGGCGCTGCAGAAGCGCGACCCCGTCCTCTTCGCCCATCAGGTAGTCGAGCACCATGATGTCGACGGCGTTCTCCCGCAGGCAGGTGAGCGCGTCGTCGAGGGTCTTGGCCTCGTGCACCTTGTCCGCCCCGAAGCCGCGCAGGATGGCCTTGACGATGTTCAGCATGTGGACGTTGTCGTCCACGATGAGGAACCGGACCTTATCCAGCGAAACCGGCAAGCCAGTCCCCCGCACTCACGATGGCGCTTGCAACTTCAGGCCAGCGCCTTGGAAGCTAGCTCAAAGACATTGTTAGACAACCCTGGCGACTTCGTGATCCGTTCGAGTTCGCCGCGCATCAGGGCGCCGAGCCGGGGCGCGTACCTCGCCCATTGGCCGAGCGGCTCCAGCAGTCTGGCTGCGACGTTCGGATTGAAGCCGTCCACGATCAGGATCTGGTCGGCGAGGAACCGGTAGCCCGCGCCGCTCGGATCGTGGAACCGGTCGGGATTGAACGTGGCGAACGTCGCGACGAGCGCGCGCAGCCGGTTGGGCGTGTGCGGATCAAACGCCGGATGCGCTGTCAGGCCCAGCACGCGGCCGAGTGCGCCTTCCGATGGGTCGCGCGCCTGTAGCGCGAACCACTTGTCGATGACTAGCGGTTCGTCGCGCCAACGGTCGTAGAAGGCTGCAAGCGCAGCCTCGAAGGCCTCGCCGCCCAGCCGCATCAGCGCGGCGAGACCCCCGATGGAGTCGGTCATGTTGCGCGCGTCCTGGAAGTGGGCGCGGACCTGCTCGCGGTTCAACGGCGTCGGGTTCGCCGCCATCAGCTCGACGGCCGCGTTGCGCAGCGCCCTGCGCCCTGCCGACGCTGCGTCGGGGCGGAACGGCCCCGGATCCTGCAACCGCACATGGAGTTCGCGCAGCGGGCGCTCCAGGTGCGCGGCCATCCGGGCGATGAGGGCCTCGCGCGCGGCATGTATCGCCGCCGGGTCCGCGGGCGCCGCTGCGACGGCGAGATCCGGTTCGCTTGGCGGCGATAGGAGCAGCGCCTTGAACGCGTCATCGGCCGACTGGTCGTTGAGCGCCCGTTCCAGCGCTTCGGCGTAACGCTCCTCGCCGACCTCGTCCGGATGTCCCGCGGCGCGCGCGAGGATCAGACCCTGCGCCAGCGTCTGCCCCGCCTCCCAGCGGTTGAACAGATCGGAATCGGCCGCCAGCAGCACGTAGCCGTCCTTCTGGGGCGCGTCAGTGGAAAGCTTGACAGGCGCTGAGAAGCCGCGCAGGGCCGAGACCACTGGCGGACGATCGACATTCTCGATCCGGACCCGGCGGGACGGCGCGTCCAGCACCACCACCTCGGTCTCGCGCAGGGACTTCCCGTCTTCGTCAAGGAGGCCGATGGCGACGGGGATCGGCAGCGCCTGCTTCACCGGCTGGCCCGGCGTCGGCTCGGTGTGCTGTGCGAGCGCGAGGTCGAGCGCCTTGGCGGCCTCGTCCCAGGTCGCTTCCAGCCTCAGGTTCGGCGTGCCGGCCTGCTCGTACCAGGCGAAGAACTGACCCAGGTCGCGGCCGGACGTCTCGGCGAAGCAGGCGATGAACGCTTCCACCGTCGTGGCCTGGCCGTCCCAGCGCTCGAAATAGAGGTCCATGCCGGCGCGGAAGGCCTCGGCGCCGATCAGAGTCCTCAGCATACGGATGACCTCCGCGCCCTTCTCGTAGATGGTCGCGGTGTAGAAGTTGTCGATCTTGATGTAGCTAGACGGCCGCACCGGGTGCGCCAGGGGTCCGGCGTCCTCGGAGAACTGACGAGCCCGCAGCGTCTTCACCTCCTTGATGCGCTGAACGGCCTCGCCGCGCATGTCGGCTGAGAAGCTCTGGTCACGGAAGACCGTCAGCCCCTCCTTCAGGCACAGCTGGAACCAGTCGCGGCAGGTGATCCGGTCGCCGGTCCAGTTGTGGAAGTACTCGTGGGCGATCACGGCCTCGATGCGCTCGTAATCGAGGTCGGTGGCCGTGGCCGGGTCGGCGAGGAGCAAGGAGGAGTTGAAAATGTTCAACCCCTTGTTCTCCATCGCGCCGAAATTGAAGTCGCGCACGGCCACGATCATGAAGAGGTCGAGGTCGTACTCGCGTCCGAACGTCTCCTCGTCCCATCTCATCGCGCGCTTCAGGCTGTCCATGGCGTAGGCGGCGCGCTCGGCCATGCCCGGATCGACGAAGATGCGCAGCGTCACCTTCCGCCCGCTCATGGTGACGAAGCTGTCCTCCAGCACGTCGAGTTCGCCGGCGACCAGGGCGAACAGGTAGCAGGGCTTGGGGAACGGGTCGTTCCACACCGCGAAATGGCGCCCGCCAGGCAGGTCCCCCGCCTCCACGAGGTTGCCGTTGGAGAGCAGGCGCGGGTAGGTCTGGTCGGCCTCTATGCGCACGGTGAACCGCGCGAGCACGTCGGGCCGGTCGGGGAAGTAGGTGATCTTGCGGAAGCCTTCCGCCTCGCATTGGGTGCAGAAGCGCCCGGCTGACACGTACAGTCCTTCCAGCGCCTTGTTCGCCTCCGGGTCGATCTCGACCTCGGTCTCCAGCTGGAACGCGGCCGGTGGAACGGCGATGGTCAGGAACTCGCTGTCGACCTCATACTCGGCCGGCGCCAGCGCGCGGCCGTCGATGGCGACGCCGAGCAGCTTCACGCGCTCCCCGTTGAACCTGAGCGGCCGGTCGTGCGCGCCGTTGCGACGGACGGCCAGCCGCGCCTTCACGCGCGTGGCGCGTGGCGCGAGGGCGAAGTCGAGGCGGACTTCGTCCACCAGGAAGTCGGGCGCCTGATAGTCGGCGAGATGGATCGGCTGGGGCGTGTCTGTCCGCATGAGTGCGATTTAATCGCGACCCGGTCGCCACGCCAGCGCGGCGCCAGGCTCAGGCTTGCTCCAGATCAGGGGTGCGGCGTCCGCGCCCCGCTCAGGCGGCGACGGCGCCCTTGCCGCCACCGCCGTCGGCCGGCTCCGGGGTCTCGGACAGGTAGCGCTCTATGGCCATCGCTTTGCGCGCGACCTCCTGGACCCCGGGCGGCGCGTCCTCGGGGTTGTCGCCGAAGAGGCGCAGCAGGTCGCGCACGATGGCGCGCAAAGAGGGCGCCTGCGCGATCAGCCGCGCCTGGAACTCGATCTTCTGCGGGTCGCGATCGTACTCGGCGCCCGGCACGCGCCAGCCGCCCCAGTCGGTCGGATCGGTCACGACCACCGGGTAGGTGCCCGGGTAGGGATGATGGGCGCAATCCTCGGGGGTCTGCCACTTGTTGCGGGCGCGCATCAGGCGCCATTGCGGGCCCTCGACCTTTTCCGGCGGACCGATGGGATCCTCCGGCCGCAGCTCATAGGCGTGGAACGGCCGCCCGAGACCGACGTCGTAGGTGACCCGCACCGGCTCGTCGAAGCCTTTGGCCCAGACCGCCTCGATCTTCTCGACCAGCGCCCACGCGCCGACGCTCTCCACCCAGACCCTCTGGTTGCGCTGAAACGCCGCTTTGGCCATGCGCGCTGAACCCCCAGTCCGCTTGGAAACCGGCCGCATAGAAACCTGAAATCCTTGACGCTCAGTCAATCTTTCTCCCGCTGCAAAGGCGGTTATGGTGACCTTCGGCAGATCGAGGAGGCTCTCCGATGAACTTCGACTTCTCAGACGACCAGAAGTTCCTGAAGAGCGAGGCGCGCAAGTTCCTGGAAGGCCGCTGCCCCACGTCGAAAGTGCGCGCGGTGCTCGACGATCCGGCCAGGTCCTACGACGCCGATCTCTGGAGCGAGGTGGCCGCCCAGGGCTGGCTGGGAACGACCATCCCCGAGGCCTTCAACGGCCTGGGACTTGGCCACCTGGAGCTCTGCGTGATCGCCGAGGAGCTGGGCCGCGCGCTGGCGCCGATCCCGTTCGCCTCCACGGTCTACTTTCTGACCGAGGCGCTGCTGATGGCTGGCTCCGACGCCCAGAAGCAGGTCTGGCTGCCCAGGATCGCCGCGGGCGAGGCCATCGGCTGCTTTGCGGCGGTCGAGCGGCCGGGGCCTTTGACCGAGGCGCAGGTGCAGGCGACCGTCATAGGCGGCAAGCTCAGCGGGACCAAGCTGCCGGTCACCGACGGCGGCATCGCCGACGTCGCGGTGGTGCTGGCGAAGGAAGGTGGCCGTCCGGGCCTGTTCCTCGTCGATCTCCGGAGCGGCGGCGTGACCCGCGAGCCGCTCTCGACACTCGACCCGACCCGCGACGCGGCCAGGCTGATCTTCGCCGGCGCGGCGGCCGAAAGGCTCGGGGAGCCGGCCGAGGGGATGGCGCTGGCCGAGGCGTTGCTGGAGCGCGCGGCCGTGCTGCTGGCGTTCGAGCAGGTCGGCGGCGCCGACCGCGCGCTCGAAATGGCGAAGGAATACGCACTCAGCCGCTACGCTTTCGGCCGTCCCATCGGCAGCTACCAGGCGATCAAGCACAAGCTTGCCGACATGTACGTGAAGAACGAGCTTGCGCGCTCCAACGCCTACTACGGCGCCTGGGCGCTGGAGACGGGCGCCTCTGAACTGCCGCTGGCGGCCGCGTCGGCCCGCGTCTCCGCGTGCGAGGCCTACTGGCACGCGGCAAAGGAGAACCTGCAGACCCACGGCGGCATCGGCTTCACCTGGCAGATGGATTGCCACCTGTTTTACCGGCGGGCTCAGCAGCTCGGCCTCGTGGCCGGCGGGGCGAAAGCCTGGAAAGAGCGTCTCGTCACCCAACTCGAACGCCGCAACGCAGCCTGAGCGAGGCACGCCATGGACTTCAACGACACTCCCGAGGAAGCCGCCTACCGCGCCAAGGCCCGCGCCTGGCTCGCGGCGAACGCGCCCAAGAGCGGCGCCAGCCAGGACCCGCTCGCCGACGAGGATCCCAACGGCCTCGCGGCCGCCAAGGCCTGGCAGGCGAAGAAGGCCGCCGCGGGCTACGCCTGCATCACCTGGCCCAAGGAGTGGGGCGGCCCCGGCGGGGCCAACTGGCAGGCGCAGATCTTCACCCAGGAGGAGGCGAACTACGCGACGCCGGGCAACCCGTTCCAGATCGGGCTCGGCATGTGCGTGCCCACGATCATGACCTGTGGGAACGAGCCGGACAAACAGCGGTTCGTCGGTCCCGCCCTTCGCGGCGAGGAGATATGGTGCCAGCTGTTCTCCGAGCCGTCCGGCGGCTCGGACGTCGCCGCGTCGCGCACCCGCGCCGTCCGCCCGCCCGACGGCTCCGGAGACTGGATCATCAACGGTCAGAAGGTGTGGACCTCGGGCGCCCACTATTCGGACTTCGGGATCCTGATCTGCCGCACCGACCCCGACGTGCCGAAGCACAAGGGCCTGACCATGTTCTGGGTCGACATGCACGACCCTGCCATCGACGTGCGGCCGATCCACCAGATGTCGGGCGCCTCCGGCTTCAACGAGGTCTACTTCACCGACCTGCGCGTCAAGGATAGCCAGCGCGTGGGCGCAGTCGGCGATGGCTGGCGTGTATCGCTGGTCACGCTGATGAACGAGCGCAACGCGATCGGCGGCGGCGCCAGCTACCACCGGCAGGTCATGGACCTCGCTTCGAGCGTGGCCACGCTCGCCGGCTCCGGCATCAAGGACGCGGCGCTGCGCGAAAAGGTCGCCGACTGGTACGTGCAGGCGGAGGGCCTCAGGCTGACCCGCCTCCGCACCCAGACGGCGCTGTCGCGCGGCCAGACGCCCGGCCCCGAAGCCTCGATCGGGAAGCTGGTCACCGCTCCCCTGATGCAGGATGTCGCCAACACGGCGGTCGAACTGGAGGATCAGTTCGGCGTCATCAACGATCCGTCGGTCGCGCCGCTTTCAGCGCTCTTTCAAGCCACTCTGATGAGCGCGCCGGGGATGCGCATCGCCGGCGGCACCGACGAGATCATGCGCAACATCATCGCCGAGCGCGTGCTGGGACTTCCGCAGGACGTGCGCGTCGACAAGGATGTCGCGTTCAAGGACATCCCCACCGGACGTTGAATTGGCGATCCGGCGCCAAATTGCCCCAGAAAGTGGTATCGCCGGCCCGAGTTTAACCTCTTCGCAAGTGCTCGCGGCCATGGTGTTCGCCAAGTTAGGCATCCATGGCCCAAATGCATACGTTCGGAGATTGCATCGACCGACGCCCGCCCCTGCCCGCGGACGGCCTCTGTGAGGCTGTGCTCGCGGCGTTCATCCATGACCTGGACCGCCGGACGGTCGCGATCGTGGACGGCCTGCGCCCCGTCGGAGTCGTGCATCGCGACTCGTTCATGGCCCGCATGGAGACGCCAGGCGCAGCCGGCCGCCCGATCGCCGACGCGCTCGAGCCGGATCCGGTTTGCGTGGAGCTGGGCGAACCTATCGCCTCGTTCGTCGACAGGACCCTCGCAGAGCAGCCCGCGGCGCTCCTGGACGGCTTCATCGTCACCGAGGGTGGCGAATACCGCGGCGTCTGCGACATGGCGCGCCTCGCGCCAGCCCTGATCGGTGGGGCTCAGGCCGGCGGCGCCATCATCGAGCGAATCTGCGCGGAGGTGCGCGAGCCCGTCGCCCACGCGCTCGCCGCCGCCGAGGGACTTAAGCGGATGCGGCTGCCGGACGGCGCCGCCGCACATCTGGGCGCGATCGCGGATGCGGCCCACGCCACGCTCCAACTGCTCGACGTCGCCGCCGAGCTGCAGAAGGCCGCCGACGGCCGGCTCGAGCTTGTCATCGGCCCGCGTCGCCTGCAGGAGTTGATGGACGACATCGAGGCCCGCTGGCGCGATCAGGCGGTGCTCGCCGGCGTGACGCTGCTGGTCTCCTACGACGGAGCCCCCGACGGCGCCGCCAGTCTCGACGCGGCGCGCCTGATGCAGGTGTTCGACGCCCTCATCGGCCACGCCATGGCCCATTCGGCCCGGGGAGTCGTCGAGGCGAGCCTGCAGGTCAGGCCCGCCGAGCAAGGTGGCCTGCGGCTGACCGGCCGCGTCCGCGACAACGGCGCGACCTACGGCGCCGACTATCTCGCCGGTCTGTTCCGCGTCGATGGCGACGCCTCGTCCGCCGGCGGCATGGGCATGAAGCTCGAGCTGATGCTCGCCGAGCGCGCGATCGCGGCCATGTCAGGCTCGCTCACCGCGCGGTCCAACCCGGGGCCGGGCGTCACGGTCGCCTTCGAACTGACCGCCGCGGTCGCCGAGGGCGAGGCCGCTCCGGAGACGGAGGCCGAATCGGCCGAGCCGGTGCGCTCGGCCCACATCCTCGTCGTCGACGACAATGCGACCAACCGCATGGTGGTCGAAGCCTTGTGCGAGATGTTCGACTGCTCGACCGAAAGCGTGATCGACGGGTTCGAGGCGGTTGAGGCGGCCCGCGGCGGTCGCTTCGACGTGATCCTGATGGACATCAAGATGCCGCGCATGGACGGCGTGACGGCCACCCGCGAGATACGCAAGCTGGCGGCCCCGGCCGGCCGCGTGCCGATCATCGCGCTCACCGCCAACGCCGACGCCGACGAGGTGCAGCAGTACCTCGCAGCCGGCATGCGTGGGGTTGTCGAAAAGCCGATCAAGCCCGAGCGGCTGCTCGAGGCGCTCGACGGCGCTCTCGCCGAGCGCGGGCACGCCGCCGCCGCCTGAGCGCTGGCCGCTCAGCAGTGAGGCGCTTCGAACGCGCCGGCCGCCTCGATCTGGTGGAGCATCAGCTTGCACCTGACCCAGCTCCAACGGTCCGCGTCGGCGCGGATGTCGGCCACGCTTCGCCGCAGATGGGCGTCAATGGCGTCTTGGGCGCGAAGCTGGCCCGAGCTCATCGCGGAAACGCCGCCGCCGGTGTCGTAGTTGTGGCCGGCGCAGGCGGCCCGCATCGCAAAGCCGCCGGCGTTGCCGCCGGCGGGAATCTCGAGCTGGCGCACGAACTCGCTGCGCCGCTCGTCGAAGGCGCGGTCATCGAAGCTCTGGACGCTGGCGAGCTCGAACGCCGCGTTGTTGGTGAACATGAAGCAGGGGAACACGCGCCCGTCAGCGCCCGCCGAGAGGGTGCCGCTTCCGGCCGGGCATATGTGGGTGCGCGGCCGCGGCGGCTTGTCGGCCAGCTCGGCGCGCAATGCTCCGTCGACTGACGATAGGAGAACCGTGTCCGCGAG